>URGF01000024.1 GCA_900547285.1 uncultured Collinsella sp. | reverse complement strand
CGCCTGTGCCTGCCCGGCCTGCGCGTCCGGCGCTGCCGCAGGTGCGCTGCATGCCGCCATGCCGACAACCAGCAGAGCGGCTAAAAACAGGGAAATCCATTTTTTCATGCTGTCATCTCCTTAAACATATCATGTGGATCTTCTTATTTCGCCGCCGGTCTGCAGCTGCGCGGATCCTGACGCGGCGACAGAAGGGCGGAAACGAACTTGCATGCGAGTGCATTTTGCGGGACCCGAATATGCACACGGGTGCATTTTTGAAGTGAAAAAACCGTGTGCATCAGAGGATACTTTCGCTGGTGAGGATATAGCTCGGCGTGAATTCGACGGGCGCCGGGATCGCGCCGTCGGTCAGATACTGAAACAGCTTTTTGACCGCAAGATACGCATACTTGTCGGGCCGCTCGTCCAGCAGCGCGGAGATATACCGCTCCCGCAGCAGCTGGGCCGTCGGCGCGGAATAGTCAAAGCCGACCATGGGGAAATCCGGGATGCGCCGCTCCTTAAGCACCTGCCCGACGTACAGCGCGGGCGCAGCCGCGCAGAATCTCGATAGACAGGCGATCGTGAACCAGCTGCGCATAGGGCACGCACGACTGCGACAGCGGATTCGTGGCGCCGAAATCCTCGACGACGCGTTTGTAAACCACGGTCGGCGCATCCTTGCCCTCGCGCGGCACGGTGTAGCCATGCGGCGAGCAGGGCTCGTCGTGACGAACCTCATAGAGCGACGGCACGTAGTTGCCGGCAATGGATGCAAGCTGCTCAACAATCTGCGCGCGCGGGACTCCTTCGTCACGCAGGCGGCGATGCAGCTGGCAGGTCTCGAGCAGCGATTCCTCGCCCTCGCCGATGAGGATGGCATCGAAGAAGTCCGCGTACGGCTCAGGGTTGTACACCGAGGGACCGCCGGCGATGATGATGGGGTCGTCTTCGCCTCGGTCGGCCGCTAACAGCGGAATGCCAGCGAGATCGAGTGCCTCGAGGAAGTTCGTCACCGCCATCTCGTGCGGCACATGCAGACCGACGATATCAAACGAAGCGACGGGGGCAGCACCTTCGAGCGACAGCAGCGGAATGCCCGCCTCGCGCATGGCGTCACCCATGTCGGGCCACGGCACATAGCCACGCTCGCAGGAGATGCCCTCGGCCTGGTTAAGGATGTTGTAGAGGATGGCGATACCCTGGTTGGGCAGACCGACCTCGTACACATCCGGGTAGATCAGGCAGCAACGGTAGTCGGCATCGGCCTTTGAAAGCGTGCCCCACTCGTGATCGATATAGCGACTCGGCTTTTCGACCTTGGCGAGCAGCGGCTCAATTAAATGAAAACAGTCTTGATACGGAACGCGCAACGGAAAACCCCTAAGCAGCGAGATCGGATGCGTCCTCGTAGGACGCCATAGGACGGGTAGCGCCCGCGACCGTGGTCACCAGATCGCGAACGCGGGAGAACGTGACAGTGACCACCTCGTTGGCACGGCTATAGTCGACATCGCGCTCGTAGAGCGAAACGAGCGCACGGCCCATGCCATAGGTGCCCGCGGCGGCAGTAAGCGCCTTGACGGCAAACCCAATATGTGGCGTCTGCTTGACGAGCGCGCGGGTGACCGCGCGGATCACAAGACCGCCGGCAAGCACGCCCGCGACCTCGTAGCCGCGCTCAGGCTTAATGCCGCGTCCAAAGACGGCAGCGAGCTCAAAGAGCATGCCCACCTGCGCCAGCGCCATCACGGGATAATCGGCGCCCGGCAAAAACACCAGCGCACCGGTCGCCATATTGGTGAGCGCGCACGAGGTGATGATACGATTGGCCGCCGCGATGCGCATGAAGGCAAAGTTCGCCGCAAAAGCCGTTTCCTTTTCGGTGCGATCGAGAATCCAGTGGGCAAGCGTCTCGAGCAGATACGTCTTATCGGTTGCCGCTACCACGCCGAGCATAGGCGTGGACTCCTCGATAAACGGCACCTCCACAGCAGACTCGGCAAGCACGCACACGGGCGCGCCGGCGATCACGAGCTCCTGCACGGCACTCTCCAAGCGGTCGGAGCCGCACGAGAGCACCAGTACCACATCGGTATCGGTCTTTGGAGCAATTCGCTCCTCCCCCAAACGCTCGACGCGCACAATGCCCGAGGTCGTCTGCGGCACAAAGGCGTCACGCACCGTCTCGGCCAGAAAGCGCGAGGCGGACGAATCCAAATAGACCGAGACGCGCACCGGCGTATCGGAATCCTTCTTAACGGACGCGCCCATCTTAAAAGCGCGGGTCAGCTTATCTACGGGAATTTTCATAGCAAACCCCTCCAGCGGTTACGCGGCGCCCGAACGATGCCGCCATATGGATTGTACGATACCCACCGTCAGCAGCTGAATCATCATCGAAGACGAACCAAAGCTAATAAACGGTAGCGGAATACCGGTAATCGGCATCATGCCGATGCACATGCCGATGTTTTCGAAGGTCTGGAACGCCCACATGCCAACGATACCCACACACGAAAGGCGCAAGAACAGCGACTCACACTTAAAGGCGACGCGAATCGTCGAAAAGATCAGCAGCACGTAGAGGCACAGGAGCAAAAAGGAACCGCAAAAGCCAAAGGTCTCGGACAGGAAGGCGAAGACGAAGTCGGTGTGGAACTCAGGCAGAAAGCCGCCGGCCGACTGCGTCGCATGGCCCAAACCCTTACCAAAGAAGCCGCCCGAGCCAACGGCGATAAGCGACTGCTGCAGGTTGTAGGCATCGTCCGAATCGGCATTATCGGGGTCGATAAAGACCGTCAGACGGTTCATCTGATACTGCTTGATGAGCACATCGTGGCCGAGCAACGAATCAAAGACCGAATCGAGCGCCAGGACGAGGGCCACCAGGCCCACGAGCAGGGCCAGGGTCGACAGCACCCATTCGCGGCGTGCACCGCTCATGCAGATGACGATGGCGCCCGAGACCAGCACGACCAGGCCCGAGCCCAGGTCGCCCATGGCGACGACGGCCAAAAACGGGATGGACAGCATGCCGCAGAGCTTGACGTAGTCGCGAACGGTATCGATGCGGCCGTTATACTGCGAGCCAAGCGTGGCAATAAAGAAGATGGTGATGAGCTTGGCAAGCTCAACCGGCTGGAATGTCAAGCCGATACCGGGAATCTTGATCCAGCCCGTCATGCCCAGACCGCCCGTATAGGACAGACCCGGAATCTTGGGCGAGAAGATCACGATCAGGTCGATGAAGAGCAACGCCGTCGAGAAATTGGAAATACCGCGCAGGTCGGAACGCCAGACCAGCACCGCCAGCACCGTCCCGATGCCAATTCCCAGAAGATGACGTGAGAACGAGGCATCGGCCTTAAACTGCGAAGCCGACCAGATAATGATGGCACCGTAGGCGACGAGCGCCACTGTGGCCACGAGCACACCGATATGCACCTTTTGGCGAAACGTGCCGCGCGAGGCCGAAAGTTGCTTGTTGACGCGGTCCAGGCTGCTGCGAGAGCCGGTCTTGGCTGAACGGAACAGATCCGCCGGAGAAAAATCCATCGCAACCTCCTATCGAACCGAAGAATCGCCCGAGGCCGAAGAGGTATCGGGCTCGTCATAAATCACGCCGAGCACATCGCGCACGACATGCATCGCGGTATCTGAGCCACCGCCGCCCTGCTCCAGGACAGTAGCGATGACATACTTGGGATCATCGGCCGGTGCATAGGCGCAGAACCACGCGTATTCGTCCTCGCCGCTTTTCTCGCCCGTGCCCGACTTGCCGTACACCTGCGGCGTCAGGGTGCCAAAGTGAGCCGCCAGGGACGTCGATGCCGTGTAAATCACGTCGTGCATGCCGTTGTGAACAAGAGTCAAATCCGAATCGCTGTTGATCTTGGCCTCCAGGCGCTTCTTCTTGCCCTTGCCGTTGTACTTATAGGCATCGCCGTCGCCATCGCGCGACACGGCAGACAAAAACACGTGAGGCACGTACTGTTTGCCGCCGTTGGCAAGACCCATATAGGCGCACGCCATCTGCAGGGGCGTCACCAAAATGTCGCCCTGGCCGATGGCAATGTTGGTCATATCGCCGGCATTCCACTTGCGGTCCTCGGCAGAGGCGTCGGTAAAGTACGACTCTTTCCACTCGGCATCGGGAATACGGCCCGCGCCCTCACTCGGCAGATCGATACCGCAGGTCTTGCCTAGGCCCCAGCGACGAAAGACCTCCTGCAGGCCCTCGGAATGTTGCTCGTCATAAAAGAAGGCCTTGCCCATGTCGTAGAAGACGGGGTCGCACGAGTTGGCGATACCCGACTGCAGCGTCATGGTGCCGTGGCCAGACGTCAGCCAGCAGCGCTTGCCCCAAGCCTTGCCCAGGCCCGTCCAATAGCCCGTGCAGTTGGTTGTCTGCGTTGAAGTGTAGGTTCCAAACTCAAGACCGGCCAGTGCCGAGAGCGGCTTGATGGTCGAGGCCGACATGTACTGTCCGCTAATGGCGCGGTTGAGCAGCGGGTGCGAACCCTTGTCATCATTGAGCTCGGTCCACACGTCATTTGAGACGCCGCCGATAAAGACAGAAGGATCGAACTTAGGCTCGCTCGCCATGCCCAGGATCTCGCCATTGTTGGGATCGAGACACACCACAGCGCCGTTGCCGGCATTGCTGTAGCCAGTGGTCTTGGCAAGCTCGATGGCGCTCGCCAGTGCCGTCTCACAGGCCTGTTGGATCTTAAGGTCGAGCGTGAGCTTAATGTCGGAGCCGGCCTTGGCGGGCACGGCGCCGGCCTGACCGGTCACATTGCCCGAGGCATCGACCTTGACGGTCTGCTCGCCACGAATACCCTGCAGCAGGTTTTCGTAGTAGCTCTCAACACCCGCCTGGCCCACGATATCGCCCGACTGGTACGTAATCCGGCCAGCAGAAGCATCATCATCGCCAGAGGTTTTCTTATTCTGGGCCTCGAGCTGCTCGGAGGTAATGGTGCCGGTATAGCCCAAGATATGGCATGCCGTCTCGCCATATGGATACTGGCGCTCGGTACGCTCGGCAATCTTGACGCCCGGGAACTCGCCGGCGTGCTCCTGAATATAGGCAACCGTGGAGCGACGGACGTCCGTCGCGATGGTATGCAGGCTCTGGGCGCCCTCGGAATTGTCCTGAATATTGCGCAGAACCGCCACGTAGGGCATACCGAGCACGTTGGCAAGATGGCGAACCAGAACCTCATCCTCGGCAAGGTCGCGGTAGGCCACGACAGCAAGTGAGGGACGGTTCTGGACAAGTGCCACGCCATTGCGGTCGAGGATGCGGCCACGCACAGCGGGTGTGGTAACGGTGCGCGTCTGATTGCTATTAGCCTGCTTTTCGTAATAGTCCGACGAGACCATCTGCATGCCCCACAGCTTGACGGCAAGCGCCGCGAACATCGCGCCCACACCCGTGGTGAGGATGGAGAAGCGGCCCTTAAAGGCGGTCGCCGCGGTATTGCCCTCGCCCTCGGTGGCGCGCGGGGCCGTTCCATGCTGCGTATCGTAGGTAAAACGGGAATCGCCGCGACGCATGATGACCAGCGCGACCACGATGGCCACAACCAGCACGATACCGGCGATAATAACCGTCATCTGGGAAGACATCTACAGGCCTCCCCTATTTGAGCTTGCGGGTCTTGGGCTTAAAGCGCATGCCCGTCTGGCGTCCGCCACGTGCGGAGAATCCATAACCGGACTGCGGCACGACGCCGGACATCAAAAATGGAATGGCAACCAGACCCGTCAGGATCGAAGACGGCAGCGCATGACCGAAGATCGCCACGACAAAGCTCGTCTCCAAACCCATAAACAGCAAGATGATGCTGTAGATCACATTAATGACGAGCGCGAAGGCACCCACCGTGATGCCGCGCGCACTCGGGGTACCGCCCGTCTGACCGGCGGCGCTATGCACCAGGGCAAAAGAACCCACGGTCAGCAGGAGCGACATAACGCCCACCGGCACGGCAGCGGAAAGGTCATAGAACAAGCCGCTGCAAAAACCGCACACGACGGCACGGGTCGGGTCGCCCGAGAACACGCTTATGCACACCAGGATAATCATAAAGTTGACGCGACCGCCCGCAATGGAGATCTGCGGTGCCAGGCCTGCCTGCAGCAGCACGCACACGATGGCGGCGATTACAAACGTGCGGGAGCTCATCCCCTGCTCGTGTAGATCCATGGACATGCCCCCTATTCGCTCGAGCCGGAATCGGTCGTCTCGGACGTGTCGGAACCGTCATCCGAGCTCTCGTCCTTCGTCTTGGTCGCAGCATCGCGCGACGTTCCCTGCGGCGTGCTATTAGCGGTGCTCACGTCCTCATCCGAGGCCGACTGTTCGTCGGTCAGCGAGGTGATGACCAGCACTTCCTCGTTGTTCTCGGCCGTCGTCTGGGCGCGCACCACAATGGTGTAGTACACGTCGTTTGCGGATTTTTCAACCGACGAGACGGTGCCGAGCGGTAGACCCTTGGGGAACACACCGCCAATGCCCGAGGTCGCGATGATGTCGCCAACCTTAACATCGGAGTCGACGCTCACGTACTCAAGACGCAGCGTGCCGTCAGCCTGACCCTGCAGCATACCCTGGGCGCGCGTGTCCTGCACCATGGCGGATACGCCGGAGTTCTCGTCGCCAATCAGGCGCACGGTAGAGGTCTTGGCCGATACCTCGATAATCTGGCCGATAACACCGGCAGAACTCGTCACGGGCATGTTGATGGTAAGGCCGTCGGCAGAGCCCTTGTCGATGGTAACGGTCGAGGTCCAGGCATCGCCGGAGGCACCAACGATACGAGCAGCGGTCGATTTGAGGTTATAGGTCGACTGCAGGCCGACCAGCCCCTCCAGACGCTCGGCGGTCTTTTGAGCCTCGGAGAGCTCGGCAACCTTAGAGGTCAGTTCCTCGTTTTGCTTCTTAAGCTCGTCAAGCGTGTCCTGCGACGCCGTAAGGTTAGAGAACACGTTACCGATCGCATTGAAGGGAGCCGCCACAGCCGAGCCCACAAAGCGCACCGGCGAGGTAATCGTCGTCACGCCCGAGCGCACGGCATGAATCGGTCCTGCCTCGCCCTCGCGGATGTAAAACGTGAGAAGCAACACCGAAATCAGGCTGAAAACAATCAACGGGCGCATACCCGTTGATTGTCGCTTGGTATTCAGATTTGTGGAGAAACCCGAAGATCGTGCCAAATGGAATCCACCTTTTGGAAATTAAGCATTGGTCTGGACGAAGCCGCCATCAAACGCATTGGCCTCGAGCACGCGGGCACAGCCGTTAACGACGTTATCGAGCGCCGTGGGGCTAACGTTGACCGAAACACCGGTCTCATCGCGCAGGCGCACGTCGAGACCGCGCAGCAGCGCGCCGCCACCGGTCAGCAAAATGCCGTAGTACATAAGGTCCGAGGCAAGATCGGGAGGCGTAGCGTCGAGTGCGTCCTTGACGGCCTTGGCCATCTCGTCGAGCGGCTTGTTGAGCGCGCGACGAATCTCCTCGCTCTCGATGCGCACGGTCTTGGGCAGACCGGTGATCACGTCGCGGCCGTTGACCTCAACGTCGAGCTCGTCCTTGAGCGGCACGGCGGAACCGACCTTGATCTTGATGTCCTCTGCCGTACGCTCGCCGATGGCCAGGTTGTAGGCATCACGAACGTGCGTGAGGATGGCCTGATCGAACTCGTCGCCGGCAATACGAATGGACTGCGAGACGACGATGCCGCCCATAGCGATAACGGCGACCTCGGTGGTACCGCCGCCGATGTCGATGACCATGGAGCCGGTGGGTTCCTCGACGGGTAGGTCGGCGCCGATAGCGGCTGCCATAGGCTCTTCGATCAGATAGGCCTGGCGGGCACCGGCCTGGATCGTGGCCTCAAAGACAGCGCGCTTCTCAACCGACGTGACACCGGAGGGAACGCAGACGACAACACGCGGACGCGGAGTCCACGGATAGCGCTTCTCGGACGCCTTATCGATAAAGTAGCGAAGCATGGCCTCGGTAACATCGAAGTCGGCGATGACGCCGTCCTTCAGGGGACGAACGGCCACGATGTTGCCGGGCGTACGGCCGAGCATGCGCTTTGCCTCGATACCGACCGCCAAGATGCGCTCGTCGTTCTTGTCGATGGCGACAACAGAGGGCTCACGAATGACGATGCCCTTGCCGCGCACGGAGACAAGCGTATTTGCGGTGCCGAGGTCGATGGCAAGATCGCCCGCATAGCTACCGAAGAACATATCCATCAAAGAAAACAACGCAACTCCTGATGTGTTGGATGATTGCTGGAAAACTACTAGCCCATCATACTAGCGCAAGCCCGGCACCTCACTTGCGGTGAAGCGCCGGGCAAAGCTAAATCCCATAAGGTCACTACTGGTTGTCAGCAGCCGAGAAATCCATATCGAGCGAAGAAACGGCCCAGCCGATATGGTTGTCGGAGCGCACGAATTTGACGGTGTACTCCTGCTCGCCGCCCTTGGACAGCGATGCCTTCACCTTGGCGGTCGTCTCGGTCATGGACTGATCCATGCCCTCGACGGACACGGTGGCACCCTGCGGAATCGAGGAGATGATCATCGACTTGGCGTCCTCGGACAGGCTCGAGGCCAGGCAAGACTCGGCCTTTGCGGTGTCACCGTCGCCGGCAGCCTGGAACAGATCGGCAACGACAGATTCCTGAGACGGGAAGCCAAAGCCTCGCGTGTAGGCAAAGCCCAGACCGCCCGCGGCAATCAAAATGAGCAGAAGCAGCACGATGAAGACTTTGAGACCCGTGTGGCGATGGCGACGACGGACCTTGGCCTGCTTACGATCCTGACGGTCCTGCTGGACCATCTCGGACTCGGACAGCGTAAAGAAGCCGGTGTCCGAGGGATCGGGCATAAACTGACCGGTCGCGCCCGTAGGATCGAGCGGATCGACGGCAGGAGCGTCCATCGCGGGCGCCGGAGCCGTGGCCATAGCCGTCTGAGCAGACAGCGCGGCAAGCGAATCCTGCACGCGGGCAAGCTCATCGGCCTGCTCGGAGGTGAGCTGGTAGATGCCATCGGCAGTAGCGGCATTAAAGGCGTCGAGTGCGTCGGAGGGACGGCCGGCGGCAGAAAGCGCCTGACCCATGCCGGCGTTGAGCGCACGCGTGTCGTCGCGGGGGCCGGCAAAGTCGATAGCCGTGCGGTAAGTCTCCACGGCATCCGCCGGACGGCCGAGCTTAATGAAGCAACGACCGAGCTCGCCGAGCGCGGCGGCAGGAGCCGGATTGGCGCCGTCGATGGCAGCCTGACGGAAGGCGGTTCCCGCGTTGGCATAGTCGCCCGACTGGAACAGCGCATTGCCCAGGCCCAGATAGGCCTTGAACGGCGTGGCATAGGAAGCATCCTGCGTAGCAGCTGAGAACGCCTGGGCGGCCGTCGTGTAGTCGCCCACGGCGGCGAGCGCCTTGCCGCGGTTGGTGAGCAGCGCGCCGCGCTTGCCGTAGGTGCCGTCGTTGAGGGCGGCGGCATAGGCCTCGGCGGCCTCGGCATACATGCCCAGGTGCATCAAGGCGTTGCCACGAAGGTGATCGGCCTCGCCCATAATCTCATCGGGAGTCTTTGCCGCCCCAAGCATCTGGGCTGCAGCAGAAAAATCACCCGCGCGGTAAGCGGCGCGGCCCTGTTGGATCAGCTGGCTATTCAAGGAAGTCCCCTTTACTCGTGAACGATCTCGACATGGACGATCTCGTCGCCGGCACGCAGCTGCGAAATCACATCGAGACCCTCGACCGTGGTACCAAAGACGGTGTAACCAGAATCGAGGTTATGCTGGGCACCCAGGCAGAAGTAGAACTGCGAACCCGCGGAATCGGGATCCATGGAGCGTGCCATGGCAAGGGCGCCATCGACATGGCTGTTGCGCGGATTGGTGGCAAACTCGCCCTTGATGCAGTAGCCGGGACCACCGGTGCCGGGCATGCCGTCGGGGCCCTCAAGACCGGCAGCGACGTCGGCGCCGGACATGTCGCGGGTATTGGGGTCGCCGCCCTGGATAACAAAACCGGGCACATAGCGATGGAACTTAAGGCCATCATAGAAGCCCATCGTGGAAAGCTCGCAGAAGTTCGCGACATGAATGGGAGCGCCCTCGCCGTCAAACTTGACCTTGATGGTACCCTTCGACGTCTCGATTACGGCGCACTCGTCGCCGACAAGCTGATACTCGGGCGTGTAGAGCTCTTTCTTAAAACCAAACATGTGGTTCCTTCCTCGTGCGTTTAAAGCATATTTGTACGAATTGTAGCAATAAGCACGGGCTTACATCAATTGCGCACGTAGGTTATGCCGACTATGGCGAACTAATTTTAGGAACGCTGCTGCGGCTTCCAGGAACCCACATTGGCGTCGTACTGGTTCAGCGCGCTGTTGCCACCCTGCGCGATGGGCGCCAGGATCTCGCTTTGGTGGGAACTCATCGACTCGCCATCGGGAATGGCCAGCGAGATATCCCAGCTCTGGCAGATCACGTCAACGCGCTCATACATCCACTCGGCAAGCTGCTTTAAGTGGGCGATGTCGTCCGCATAGACCGTATCGTCCTGATACTTAAGATTGTTGAGCTCATCTTGCGTCTTTTTGATCTGGTCGCGCAGGGCGTAGGCACCCTGCGACAGCTCCTGACGGGTGGACAGCGGCGTTCGGAGATAGCCGTTGTTAAAGGAATCGATGACCTCGCCGATCTGGTCCTCGTCAGCGTAGGACACGATGGTCTGATACAGACCGTCGAGCCTGGTATAGAGCTGATCATCGGTGAGCACGGTTTCTTCCTGGACCACCTCGGCAGAATCGTCCTGCTTGGTATCGTCCTCAGTGGCCTCGCCCTTTTGGCGCGTGGGGAAGGTGGTCTGTGCAGCTTGGCCAAACTGGTCGTAGAAGCCGGGCATGACACCCATGGGATCGGTCGTCACGAACCAATAGGCACCGCCGCAAACGACGGCAAGGACCGCGATGATAATGAGCGGCTTGGGGATATGACGCTTGTGCTTGTGATAGGCGTCCTCGTCGGGGTGCACCTTGCGCTTGGGTTTTTGAGCATCGTCATGCAGGGAAACGGGCGTGGGAATATCGACCTTGGGGATACCGAAATCCTTATCGAAAGCTGGCAGCACGCAGGTCTCATTGGGGTCGGCGGCGTCCGAAAGCACCGCAGCGGCAGAGGCCGGCGCATGCGGCACCTCGGTATCGATCTGCTCTTGCGTTAGGCGCGGAAAGCCCGCCGTGCGGCCCGCTGCCAGATCGGATGCAGCCGCGTCCTCGGAGAGGATACCCGGAGCGGGGCGTCCGCATTTGGGGCACGTACGATCATGCGGAGAAAGACGGGCACCGCAGCCCTCACAGAACACGAACTCGGTGTGCTCGGGACCATCGCCCGGACCCACATAGGCGTTGCAGTAGGGGCAGAACGAGGCGCCGTCCTCGATAGTCTTAAGGCAATGCGGGCAGATCACGGCATCCTCTTTTCGAAGCAATTCAAACAATCGAGGTTAGAGCATAACATCGTCACGGCCCCACAGGAGCAAGGCACCAATTCAACATCGCCAGGGCGCTAGTTACTTCTTCTTTTTGCTTGGCATCGAGACTTTGATGCCTTGGGCGGACTTGGTTACGCGGGAGCGCTTGGCGCCCGTGGGCTTCTTTTTCTTGGGCTGGACCTGGGCCACGCCCTCGAGTGCGCGGGCCTCGGCCTCACGAACGGTGCGAGCTTCGCGGCGCTGCGCCATGTCGGCGGCGACGCGCTTGGCAAAACGCTCGGCCGTCGAACCCGTCGAGCTCACCTTGCCGCCACCCCGACCCAGGCGGACGCGCACACCGCGGCCAAGACCAGTTGCGGCATGACGACGACGCGGCTTGAGCGAATCCATCATCGTGGCGAGCTTAAAGAAAACCGAGCAGGTAAAGACCACGATGACAGCCAAGATAACCATCTGGCCCATCGACAGGTTGGCAATGGACAGCAACTCCGGGAATCCAATAACGCCCGCCAGGATACCGACAACGACAAACACAAAGAGCACCACGCGCAAGGGGGTGAGTGGCTGCGAAATACGCCAGATCAGGCTCACGCTCGCCGCGCACGACGTGAGCAGGCACATGGTCGAAAGCGTGAGCTGGCTAAAGCCAAACACGCGCGCCACAAAGATATCGAGCGCCGCAGCCAAAATGACCGCAATCGACGCCGGCAGTGCACGCTTGAGTACGTTCGTCAAAAACGCACCCTTCACGCGAGCATTGTTGGGCTCCAAGCCCAACACAAAGCCCGGCGCACCGATGCAGAAGAAGTTGATGAGCGTCATCTGAATCGGCTCGAAAGGGTACGGCGGCAGTGCGATGCACAGCGCCGCCAGGCCCATCGAGAACAGCGTCTTAGTCAGGAACAGCGAAGCCGAACGCTGCAGGTTGTTGATGGAGCGACGGCCCTCGGCCACCACGGCGGGCATCGAGGCAAAGTCGTTGTCGACGAGCACGATCTCGGCCACGTTACGCGCGGCATCGGAGCCGGCCGCCATGGCCACGGAGCAGTCGGCCTCCTTGAGCGCCAGCACGTCGTTGACGCCGTCGCCTGTCATGGCCACGGTGTGCTCGCGGCGCTTGAGCGCCTGCACGAGCTCGCGCTTCTGCTGCGGGGTCACACGACCAAAGACATGGTAGCGGTCCACTGCGGCATCGAGCTTGGCCGGCGTATCGAGCGTCGTGGCGTCCACATAAGCGTCCGCCCCCGGCACGCCCACCACGCGCGCGATCGACGACACCGTACGCGGGTCGTCGCCACTGATCACGTTGAGAGTCACGCCCTGCTCGTTAAAGTAGCCGATGGTCTCGGCCGCCGAGGTACGGATCTCGTCGCGTATGGTCACAAAGCCCACGGGCTCGGCCTCGCCCACCATATCGCCATCGGGCGTAAAGCCGTCAACGCGCGCCACCACGAGCACGCGGCAGGTATCGGCAAGCTCGGCGACACGGTTCTCGACCTGGGCAAACGCACGATCAGAGAGCACAAACTGCGCCGCACCCATCACATATGAGCCCTGTGCAAACGACGCGCCGCTCCACTTTTTGGAAGACGAGAACGGAATGACCGACAGCGGCTCGGACACCTCGACCGGACGGTCGGCGTAATAGTTGAGCAGCGCCTGACAGGTCTCGTTGGCATCGGCCGAGGTCGCACGTGCGACGTTAGCCAGCGCAAAATCGAGCACCGTGGTATCGACGGGAACGGCGGCGTCGCCCTCCCCCGCACCCATACCCTCGACCGGCAGCGGATAGGTACCCTCGACCTCCATGCGGCCCGACGTGATGGTGCCCGTCTTGTCCAGGCACAGCACGTCGACGCGCGCGAGCGTCTCAATGCAGTAGAGCTGCTGCGCGAGTACCTTGCGGCGGGCCAGGCGCACCGTGGCGATGGCGAGCACCGACGAGGTCAGCAGCACCAGGCCTTGCGGGATCATGCCCAGCAGGGCGCCCACCGTGGACAGCAGCGCCGACGAAGGCACATGACCAGCCAACAGCTCGGAGAAGCACCACGAAAGCGCGCTGTTGCCTGGGGTTCCCGCGGCATCCCACAGCTCGCTCACGCTCGAGGCAAACAACGCCAAACCGAGCGGGATCATGATGATGCTCGCAAAGCGCACGATGGCGTTAAGCGCGTTCATGATCTCGGAATTGACCTTTTTGACGTACTTCGCCTCGTTATTAATTTTGGCCACGTAGTTGTCGGCGCCGACATGGATCACGCGGGCGCGCAGCAGGCCCGAGTCGATAAAGCTGCCGCTCATGAGCTCGGAACCGGGCTGTTTCTTAATGAGGTCGCTCTCACCCGTCAGCAGGCTCTCGTTCACGAGCGCCTCGCCCGAAACCACCACGGCGTCAGCGGGAATCTGGTCGCCGCGCCCCAGGCGGATGATATCGTCGAGCACGATCTGGTCCAGGTCGAGCTCCACCTCGGAGCCGTCGCGCACCGCGATGGCCTTCTTGGAGGTCAGCAGCGTGAGTTTATCGACCATCTTCTTGGAACGCATGGACTGAATGACGCCAATAGCGGTATTGAGGAACACCACGAACAGGAACGTCAGATTCTTAAACGAACCGGTCAAAATGACCAGGAACGCCAAGATCACGTTGATCAAATTGAACAGCGTGCAGAGGTTCTCGATGATGAGCTCTTTGACCGACTTGGTCTTGAGCTCCATGTTGCGGTTGATCTTACCGGCGGCGATGCGCTCCTCGACCTCGGCGGTCGAGAGTCCGCGCTCGATATCCGTTGCTGCCATACCACGTCCCATCACGTCGCGTCGGTATAAGAAAAACCGCCCGGACCATGCGAGGTTCGGACGGTCTCACGTTCGATGGTGCCCCATGTTGGATTCGAACCAACGGCCTTCTGCTCCGGAGGCAGACGCTCTAATCCCCTGAGCTAATAGGGCCAACGGTTGGCATTATACCCAAGTGCACTATGGGCTATCAAAATAAAAGAAAAAGCTTTGCAATTCCGAGGAAGACGCGGCGCAACGGCTCACTTTAGAAGGCAAAAGCGAATCAGATAGTATAAACTCTCATGCACCATATATACACGGCTCGCGATGCGGGCCGTTTTTGCAAGGGTTATCCATCGAGGTGAGAGGCACACCATGATTGCAATTTTAAAGCAGAGCGCCAGCGACGAGGCCGTCAGCCATATCGTCAGCTGGATTGAGAAAAAGGGCCTGAAGACCGATGTCTCGCGCGGCGAGAATGAGACGATCATCGGCCTGGTGGGCGATACGACCAAGATCGACCCGTTCCTGCTCGAGTCCATGGATGTCGTCGAGCGCGTGCAGCGCGTCTCCGAGCCGTTCAAGCGCGCCAACCGCAAGTTCCACCCCGAGGACTCCGTCATCGACTGCGGCCACGGCGTCAAGATCGGCGGCGATCAGTTCCAGGTCATCGCCGGCCCGTGCTCCGTCGAGGGCGAGAACCTCATCCGCATCGCCCGCCGCGTGAAAGCCGCCGGTGCCACGATGCTGCGCGGCGGTGCCTACAAGCCCCGCACTTCCCCGTACGCCTACCAGGGCATGGGCCCCGCCGGCCTGGACCTGCTGTGCGAGGCGTCTGCCGAGCTCGATATGCCGATCGTCACCGAGATCATGGACCCACGCGACGTGCAGGTCTTCCTGGACAAGAAGATCGACGTCATGCAGATCGGCGCCCGCAACGCCCAGAACTTCCCTCTGCTCAAAGAGGTCGGCAAGACCAAGACTCCAATCTTGCTTAAGCGCGGCATGTCCGGCACGATCGATGAGCTGCTCATGGCTGCCGAGTACATCATGAGCGAGGGCAACGACAACGTCATCCTGTGTGAGCGCGGTATCCGCACCTTCGAGACCCGCACCCGCAACACCTTCGACCTCAACGCCGTGCCGGTGCTCCACCACCTGTCGCACCTGCCCGTCGTTGCCGACCCCAGCCACGCCACCGGCTACACCCGCTACGTTGAGCCTATGGCGCTCGCGGCGACCGCCTGCGGCGCCAACGGTCTGGAGATCGAGGTCCACGACGACCCGAGCCATGCTTGGTCCGACGGCGCTCAGGCCCTCACCCCCGACCAGTTCGACGACACCATGCGCCGCATCCGCGCCATCCGCGAGGTCGTCTGCCAAGAGACCGTTCAGGAGTAGCCCATGGGCACGGTGAGAAACGCACGCGTTAACCAGGGTGGCCCCAAGTGCGCCGGCATCGTGGGCCTGGGCCTCATCGGCGGCAGTTTTGCCCGCGGCTATGCGCAGGCGGGCATCCGTGTGCTGGCCTGGGACCCCGATGACGACGTCATGACGGCCGCCAGCATGGGCACCGTTGCCGGCGAGTTCAACGACGAGACGCTCGGCGAGTGCGACATCATCGTCCTGGCATGCTACCCCGAGGCCTGCATCGAGTGGCTCGAGGCGCACGCCCAGGCACTCGCCGACGCCACCGACACCGAGGCCATCATGGGCCCCGTGGTGATCGACACCGTAGGCGTCAAGGGCATCGTGTGCGAGCGCGCCTTTGAGCTTGCCCGCGAGCACGGTTTTTACTTTGTGGGCGCGCACCCCATGGCGGGCACGCAGTTCTCGGGCTACGCGCATTCCCGCGCCGACCTGTTCCAGGACGCACCGCTCGTGCTTGTACCGCCCGCAGTGGACGACGCACTCAAGCTGGAGCTTTTGGGCCAGGTGCGCGAGATGGTACGTCCCCTGGGCTTTGGCAAGTTCAGCGTAACGAGCGCCGCCGAGCACGACCGCGTCATCGCCTTTACGAGCCAGCTCGCGCACGTCGTCTCCAACGCCTATGTTAAGAGCCCGACCGCTCAGGTCCACCACGGCTTTTCGGCCGGCAGCTACCGCGACCTCACCCGCGTGGCACACCTCAATCCTCAGATGTGGTCCGAGCTCATGATCGACGACGCCGATGCGCTCGCCTTCGAGATCGACCATCTGATCGAATCGCTTGGCGCCTACAGCCGCGCCCTTAAGGACCGCGACCAGCGCTATCTGGAGAATCTCCTTGCCGAGGGCGACCGCATTAAGCGCGCGCTCGACGACGAGGCCTCCCACTAGACCACCCATCACGCCAGGTCGAAAGGACCGAAGCTTATGGCGATTACTATCGATATCGACACCGCACGCCCCTACCAGGTGCATGTGGGCACGTTTTTGCTGGAGCAGGCAGGTCCGCTCGTCCGCACCACCGCCGGCGGCACCCGCGCCGTCATCGTGACGGACACCAACGTGGGCCCGCTCTATCAGATGCCCGTTAAGCAGAGCCTGGAGGCGTCAGGCTACGAGGTGAGCATCTGCACCTTCGAAGCCGGCGAGGCCCATAAGCGCGCCGAAACCTATGTTGCCATTTTGGAGTTTGTGGCCGAGCACGAGCTTTCGCGCTCCGACGTGATCGTGGCACTCGGCGGCGGTGTCGTGGGCGACGTGGCGGGCTTTGTGGCCGCCACCTACATGCGCGGCTGCAAGTTTGTGCAGATCCCGACGAGCCTGCTCGCCATGGTGGATTCGTCGGTGGGCGGCAAGACCGCCATCGACCTGGCTGCCGGCAAGAACTTGGCCGGCGCCTTTTGGCAGCCAAGCGTGGTTATCGCCGACGTGGGATGCCTGGCGACCCTCACGCCCGAGCAGTTCGCTGACGGCTGCGGCGAGGTCGTCAAGCACGCCGTGATCGCCGACCCGGAGCTCTTCGCCGAGCTGGAGAAGACCCCGCTCACGCTGGAGCTGCTCAACCGCGACGTGGCCCGCGTAGCGCTCATCATCGCCCGCAATATCGACATCAAGCGCGCCGTGGTCGTCGCCGACGAGCGCGAGACCAACCAGCGCAAGCTCCTCAACTTTGGACACAGCGCCGGACACGCCGTCGAGGCCTGCGAGCACTTTGAGCTCGGACACGGCAACTGTGTGTCGATCGGCATGGGCATCATCACGCGCGCCGCGGCCCTGCACGGCGTTTGCGATGCCGCACTGCCCGGTCGTATTGAGGAACTCTGCGCCCGCCATGGCCTCAAGACCCGCTGCGACCTAGATGCCGATGCCGTCTTTGCCGAGGCGCTCCACGACAAGAAGCGCGCGGGCGACACCATCGACCTGGTGATTCCGCACGGCATTGGCCGCTGCAGCATCGACCGCACGCCACTTTCCACTTTCCACGAACTCATTGCCGAGGGCCTCGGCCAGAAGGGAGACGCATCCGCATGCTAGCCCGCATCACCCCGTCCCCGCTTAAGGGCACCGTTCCCGCCATCGCGTCCAAGTCGATGGCGCATCGCCTCATCATCTGCGCTGCGCTTGCCAACGGCGAGACGCACGTCACCTGCAACACCACCTGCGCCGACATCGAGGCCACGGTGCGCTGCCTTACGGCACTGGGTGCTCGCATCGAGACCGTCGAGGACGGCTTCCAGCTCCACCCCACCATGAAGAGTGTTGAGTTTGGCCTGCTCAAGGCCCTTGCCGGCGGCACGCTTGACTGCGGTGAAAGTGGCTCCACGCTGCGCTTTATGCTGCCTGTCGCCTGCGCGCTGGGTGCGGATGCCACCTTCGTAGGCCAGGGCCGCCTGGGCGCCCGCCCGCTCTCCCCGCTCTCGGACGAGATCATCGCCGCCGGCTGCGACCTACAGGGTCTGGGCGGTTTTCCGCTCAAGACGAGCGGCCGCATGCGCCCGGGCACCTTTGTGCTTCCGGGCAACGTGAGCTCGCAGTACATCTCGGGCCTGCTGCTGGCAGCCCCGCTGCTGGCCCAGCCCTCCTGCGTGCAGGTATGCGGCCTTATCGAGAGCCGCCCCTACATCAACCTGACGATACAGGCCATGAAGGCCTTTGGCGTCGAGGTCAACGTCGAGCGCATTCCGGCCAAGGACGACCAGCCCGAGGTCACGAACTTCCGCGTGAGCAGCGGCTCGTACCGCACGCCCGGCAGCGTAGCCGTCGAGGGCGACTGGTCCAACGCCGCCTTTTGGCTGTGCGCCGGTGCCATCGGCACCGACCCAATCACCGTCGAGGGCGTGTCACTGAGCTCCGCACAGGGCGACCGTAACGTGCTTGCCGCGCTTTCGCGCTTTGGCGCCCGCATCGTGCGCTCCACCAACGCCGCCACCGTGCAGTCCGACAAGCTCGCCGGCTTTGAGATGAGTGCCCACGACATTCCGGACCTGGTGCCCGTCATCTCGGCCGTGGCCTCGCTGGCACAGGGCCGCACCTTTATTCGCGATTGCGCCCGTCTGCGCATCAAGGAATCCGACCGTCTGGTCACCACCACCCGCGAGCTCACCGCGCTGGGCGCGCAGGTGCGCATTGCCGGCGATGACCTCATCATCAAGGGTGTCGATGCCTTCACCGGCGGCGAGGTCGATTCGCACAACGACCATCGCATCGCCATGATGGCCGCTATCGCCGCGAGCCGCGCCACCGGCGAGGGCGTGATCCACGGCGCCGAGGCCGTCAACAAGTCCTATCCCGATTTCTTCGACCACTACCGCCTGCTGGGCGGCAAGGTCACACTCGAGGAGGAATAGCATGTCCTCGACCTTTGGCAACGTCTTGCACTTAAGCATCTTCGGCCAGTCGCACTCCCCCGCCATCGGCTGCTCACTCGATGGCATTCCGGCGGGCATCGCCGTGGACCAGGAGCAGCTGCAGGCCTTCCTCGACCGTCGCGCCCCCGGTCGCGACGAGACCGCAACCAAACGCCGCGAGGCCGACGCCGCGCACATCATCGCCGGTGTTGTCGATGGACATACCACCGGCGCGCCCATCGCCGCGATTATCGAGAACACCAACACGCGCTCCAAGGATTACTCCGAGCTGCGCCGCAAGCCCCGTCCCGGACATGCGGACTTCCCTGCGCGCGTGAAGTATCACAACATGCACGATGTCGCTGGTGGCGGGCATTTCTCCGGCCGCCTAACGGCACCCTTATGCATCGCCGGCGGCATTGCGCTGCAGGCACTCGAGGCCCGCGGCATTCAGGTCATGGCCCACGTCGCGCAGATCGGCGGCATCTCCGACCTGTCGATGGACGATATGGTCTATCGCGAGGCCGACCGCAAGGCGATCCTTACGAACGATCTGCCGTGCATTGACGCCGCCGCAGCCGGCCGCATGCGCGAGGAGATCCTAGCCGCGCGCGACGAGCTTGACAGCATCGGCGGCATCGTGGAGTGCGGCATCTACGGACTTCCCGCGGGCATCGGCGACCCCATGTTCGACGGCATCGAGAACCGCATCGCGCAAATCGCGTTTGGCATTCCAGCCGTAAAGGGCGTGGAGTTTGGCATGGGCTTTGCCGTGGCCGCCATGCGCGGCAGCGAGAACAATGATCCGTATCGCATCGATGCCGAGACCGGCGAGATCGAGGTCGAGTCCAACAACGCCGGCGGCATCCTGGGCGGTATTTCGACCGGCGCGCCCGTCATGTGGCGCATGGCCGTAAAGCCGACGCCCTCCATTGGCCGCGAGCAGCAGACGGTGGACATGGACGCTATGGAAAATGCCGAGCTCTCGGTCCACGGCCGCCACGATCCCTGCATCGTCCCCAGAGCTGTCCCCGTAGCCGAGGCAGCCGCCGCCCTTGCCATCTGGGACGCCCTCCTCGAAGACGCCGCCCAGCGCTAAAAATCTCCGGGGGCCAACTCCGGCCCCCACGCCCACCCAGTGATTTTTCTGGGACGGGGATTAAAAAATCATTGTGTAACTAATGACTTTTTAATCCCCGTCCCAGAAAAATCACCGACACGTGAAAGGGGTCCCTATGGACCTTGCTGACATCCGCCAGGCCATCGATGGCATCGACACCACGCTCCTCAACAGCTTTGTCGAGCGCATGGACATTGCCACCGAGGTCGCCAAGTCAAAAATCGAGATGGGCAAGGCCGTCTTTGACCCCGCCCGCGAGCGCTCCAAACTCAACAACCTCGCCAGCCGCGCGCCCGAGCGCTACGAGGCGCAGACCATCACCCTGTTCCGTCTCCTCATGAGCATGAGCAAGGCCGAGCAGCAGCGATACATCAACGAGCTCAAGGGCATCACCGTCTCGCAAAAGGCCCACGCCACGGCTGCAGCCTCCGACACGGCCTTCCCTCAAACGGCCACCGTTGCCTGCCAGGGCGTTGAGGGCGCTTACAGTCAAATCGCCGCGTGCAAACTCTTCGACGTGCCCGACATCGCGTTTTTCGAGACCTTCGAAGGCGTTATGCGCGCCGTACGCGACGGCTTCTGCGAGTTTGGCGTGCTGCCCATCGAGAACTCCACCGCCGGCTCGGTCAACGCTGTCTACGACCTGCTCGCCCAGTTCGACTTCCACATCGTGCGCTCGCTGCGCCTCAAGTTCGACCACAATCTGCTCGTCAAACCC
>URGF01000023.1 GCA_900547285.1 uncultured Collinsella sp. | reverse complement strand
GGCCGCGGCGGCCCGCGCTGCATGAGCATGCCCTTCTGGCGCGAGGACCTCTAAGGTTTTCAAAGACCCGTACAGGTCTTAATACAAACATCTAGCTGACATTAGATGTCTCCCAATGGGACGGTGCGGTTCTTTCGCACCGTCCCATTCATGTTTATTGACGCTAAATTAAGATCAGATAAGGTGGCCATGGATATCAAGACAATTGGCGTTGAGGATTGGCTCAACGTTTGGGAGAAGAGTGCTACCTGGGATATCGCTCAGTCGACGATCTCGTCGCTGACCATGGGTGAGCTTCGCGCACTTGACGAGCAGGACGGTGCTACGTTCTACGAGCGCCTGGATCGCGAGAAGATGAACTACGGCTGGATCGAGGGTTCGCCGGAGTTTAAGGCCGAAGTCGCCAAGCTGTATCGTCGCGAGGTCAATCCCGATTACATTTTGCAGACCAATGGCTGTACGGGTGCTAACCTCAATGCCATCATGGCTGTTGTCGAGCCCGGCGATCACGTGATTGCCGAGTGGCCTACCTATGCGCCGCTCTATGAGATTCCGCGTACGCTCGGTGCCGAGGTCGAGTATTGGGAGCTTCGCGAGGAGCTCGGCTGGAAGCCCGATATCGAGGAGCTCAAGCGCCTGGTTCGGTCCACCACCAAGCTCATCTGCATCAACAACGCATCGAACCCCATCGGTACCGTGCTCGATGCCGATACACTCGGCCAGATTGCCGAGATCGCCCGTTCGGTGGGCGCCTACGTGCTGTGCGACGAGGTGTATCTGCCGCTCGAGAACACCGAGTCCTTTATATCGATGGCCGACGTGTACGAGAAGGCCATTGTCACCAACTCGGTGTCCAAGACCTATTCGACGCCTGCGGCTCGCGTGGGCTGGGTCGTGGCCGACGAAGAGGTCTCCAACCGCATCCGCACCTATCGTGACTACACCATGATCTGCGGCGGCGTGTTCAACGACGCCCTGGCGACCTACGTGCTCGAGCACAAGGATAAGATCCTTGAGCGCAACCGTAAGATCGTGTTTGGCAACCGTGATATCGCTCAGGCATGGATCGATACGCAGAGCCGCGTCTCTTGGACGGCGCCGCAGGGCGTATCCACCTCGTTTATCCAGCTGGATATTCCCGAGGACGATGAGGAGTTCTGCAAGCGCCTGTTGGCCGAGAGGGGAGTGCTGCTGGTTCCCGGCAGCCGCTTTGAGCTTCCCTGCGGCGCGCGTCTGGGCTACTGCGCGAGCGAAGACGTTCTTCGCGAGGGCCTGAGGCTTCTGGGCGAGGCGCTGACCGAGTTCGATCGCTAGCCACTTGAGGCTTTCGAGGGCCTAAACCTTACTGGGCCCTCGATGTACCGAATGCAGACCCGCTCCCTTTGGGGGAGCGGGTCTGTTTATCTTTACCGCCGAAAAAGTCAAGTTGTTACAAATAGGGACGCAAAACAGACGGGGTATCCGAGGGGCCGTATACTGAGCTTCCGGTGAACGGTATCCAACGTCTGGTAAACGGTAGCCTGGTTGCTAAAAATGAATAGGACGAACTTTTTTCTGAATAAAAATCAAAATGGTTGAGACATAGCAAGAATTGCGAATTCTATTCATACCTTTGCGTGAAATATGCAAATTGAGGGTGGTTCAAGAAAGATTAGTTCCAATTGATTTTCCGGTTAAAAAAGCGTTTAAGCACGTAGATACACTTTATTAAGTCAAAGTGTACCATGCGTGAAGTATATGTGTATGCCGTTCACCCCGTATAAAAAACCGTTCGGGGGCAAGGTGGAAGTATGGGCTGATTTTGGATATAAATATGTCGTCAGCAATAACGCCTCACACGGAGGGGCGCTAACGAATCGGCCCTGACAAGGGCCCGAAAGAAAGGTAGGAGGCCATGACGAAAGGTCTGCACGTGCCTTCCGAGATCGGCAAGCTCAGGAAGGTCTGCCTGCACCGTCCCGGCGACGAGCTCCTCAACCTGCCGCCCGACGAGCTCGAGCGACTCCTGTTCGACGACGTCCCGTTCCTGGAGGTCGCGCAGCAGGAGCACGACACCTTCGCCCAGATCCTGAGGGACCAGGGCGTGGAGGTGCTCTACCTCGAGAACCTCGTCGCAGAGGTGTTCGACCAGGTCCCCGGCGCCCGCGCCGAGTTCACCGACCAGTACATCGCCGAGGCAGGCATCCGCGGCCAGCACATGCCGCAGATCGTCCGCGAGAAGCTGGACTCCATCGAGGACAACCTCGAGTTCGTCAAGAAGACCATGGCCGGCATGACCAAGGCCGAGATCGACATGCCCCTCACGGCGTCCACGACCCTCGACTCCCTGGTCAACTCCGAGTCCGAGTCCGACCTGATCATCGACCCGATGCCCAACCTCTACTTCACCCGCGACCCGTTCGCGGTCGTCGGCGAGGGCGTCAACCTCAACCGCATGTACTCGGTCACCCGCAACCGCGAGACCCTGTACGGCAAGTACGTCTTCAAGTACCACCCCGACTACAAGGACGTCTCCCTGTACTTCCGCCGCGACTGCCAGTTCCACACCGAGGGCGGCGACGTGCTGAACATCAACGAGAAGACCCTCGCCGTCGGCATCTCCCAGCGCACCCAGGCGGCCGCCATCGACGTCATGGCCCAGAACATCTTCTGGAACTCCGACTCCAAGGTCGAGCGCATCCTGGCCTTCGACATCCCCGTCTCGCGCGCCTTCATGCACCTCGACACGGTCTTCACCCAGATCGACGTCGATAAGTTCACGATCCACCCCGCCATCATGGGCACCCTGCGCGTCTACGAGCTGACCGCCGGCAAGAACCCGGGCGACGTGAACATCCGCCTGATCGAGGACACCCTCGAGCACGTCCTGGAGGACGCCACCGGCGTCGACCAGGTCAAGCTGATCCCCTGCGGCGGCGGCGACCCGATCGCGGCCTCCCGCGAGCAGTGGAACGACGGCTCCAACACCCTGTGCGTCGAGCCCGGCAAGATCTGCGTCTACGCCCGCAACACCGTCACCAACGACGTGCTGTACAAGGAGGGCCTGGACCTTCTCGTCGTGCCCTCCGCCGAGCTCTCCCGCGGCCGCGGCGGCCCGCGCTGCATGAGCATGCCCTTCTGGCGCGAGGACCTCTAAGTCTTTCAGTTTCCGGTGCGGTCTCCCTACAACCGCACCGGTTTCGCCCGTCAAACGGGCAACACTAATACTTACGTAATTCATTTCTTCGAAAGGAAACGAACCATGGGTGTTAACCTCTCCGGCCGTAGCTTCCTCAAGCTCCTCGACCTCACCACCGAGGAGATCGAGTACCTGCTCAAGCTCTCCAAGAACTTCAAGGACATGAAGCGCGCTGGCGTTCCGCACCGCTATCTCGAGGGCAAGAACATCGTCCTGCTCTTCCAGAAGACTTCCACCCGTACCCGCTGCGCCTTCGAGGTCGGCGGCATGGATCTGGGCATGGGCGTCACCTACCTCGATCCGGGTTCGTCGCAGATGGGCAAGAAGGAGTCCATCGAGGACACCGCCCGCGTTCTCGGCCGCATGTATGACGGCATCGAGTTCCGTGGCTTTGCCCAGGACGACGTCGAGGAGCTTGCCGCTAAGTCTGGCGTGCCCGTGTGGAACGGTCTGACCACCGAGTGGCACCCCACCCAAATGCTCGCCGACATCCTGACCGTCCAGGAGAACTTCAACTACGACATCAAGGGCAAGACCCTCGTCTTCATGGGCGACTGCAAGAACAACGTCGCTCGCTCCCTCATGGTCGTCTGCTCCAAGCTCGGCATGAACTTCGTGGCCTGCGGCCCCGAGGAGTGCATGCCCGCTGACGACGTCATCGAGGCCTGCAAGCCCATCGCCGAGGCCAACGGCTGCACCATCAAGCTGACCACCGACGTCAAGGACGGCGTCACCGGTGCCGACGTTCTCTACACCGACGTGTGGGTCTCCATGGGCGAGCCCGACGAGGTCTGGGCCGAGCGCATCGCTCAGCTCACCCCGTATCGCGTTACCTCCGAGGTCATGGCTATGGCCAACCCGGGTGCCATCTTCCTGCACTGCCTGCCCAGCTTCCACGACACCAACACCACGATTGGCGCCGAGAAGTGCGAGCAGTTCGGCATCACCGAGCAGGAGGTCACCGACGAGGTCTTCGAGAGCCCCGCTTCCAAGGTCTTCGACGAGGCCGAGAACCGCATGCACACCATCAAGGCTGTCATGTACGCTACGCTCAAGTAAGAGCATCTAGCATCTCGCTCGGGGTGCATTGCTGCGCACCCCGAGCGCTTTTGTCTGGTAAAAATCTCGCATCGAGCGACATGCACGGCACGGAAGAGCCGCATCGGGCGAGATCAGTAATTGATTTATGAAGGGGGGATGAGAACTATGACTGAGACCGCTAAGAAAAAGCGCGGTATGCCTTCATCGTTCACCATTCTTCTTGCTCTGCTGGCAATCGTCGCGGTTGTTACCGTTATCGTCTCCGGTACGTCCGGTGGCGCGGTTACCGCTGCCCGCTTGAGCGATTTCTGCACCGCCCCGGTCAAGGGCTTCGCTGACGCTCTGCCCGTCTGCCTCTTCGTTATGATCCTCGGCGGCTTCCTCGGCATGATGACCGAGACCGGCGCCCTGGACAACGGCATTGCCGTTCTGGTGCAGAAGCTTAAGGGCAATGAGATTATGCTCATTCCTGTGCTGATGCTCATCTTCTCCCTCGGTGGTACCACCTATGGTATGTGCGAGGAGACCGTTCCCTTCTACGCCCTGCTCGCCGCCACCATGATGGCTGCTGGCTTCGACCCCATGGTCGGCGCTGCTACCGTCCTGCTCGGCGCTGGCTGCGGCTGCCTCGGCTCCACGGTTAACCCGTTTGCCGTCGGTGCTGCCGTTGACGCTCTGACTGGCGTTGGCATTGAGGTCAACCAGTCCATCATCATCGGCCTCGGTGCCGTCCTGTGGATTGTTACCACTGTTATGTCCATCCTCTTCGTTATGAGCTATGCCAAGAAGGTCAAGGCTGACAAGGGTTCCACCATCCTTTCGATGCAGGAGCTCAAGGACGCCGAAGAGGCTCACGGCAAGGCTGCTTCCGAGGTTCACAAGGAGGTCAAGCTCACCGGTCGTCAGAAGGGTGTTCTGATCGCCTTTGCCTTCACCTTCGTCGTCATGATCGTTGGCTTCATCCCGCTGGCCGACCTCAATGAGGGCGTCGCCAACTTCTTCGATGCTGGCGCTGTCTATGACGCCGACGGTAACGCCATCGTTCAGGGCTGGTCTGCCCTGATCACCGGCCTGCCCATTGGCCAGTGGTACTTCGACGAGGCTTCCACCTGGTTCTTCCTCATGGCTGTCCTGATCGGTATCATCGGCGGCCTGTCCGAGAAGCAGATCGTCAACACCTTCATCACCGGCGCTGCCGACATGATGTCCGTTGTCCTCGTCATCGCTCTTGCCCGTGGTATCTCCGTCCTCATGGCTAGCACCGGCCTCGACGTCTACGTCCTCGACGCTGCCGCCAATGCTCTGTCCGGCCTGTCCGGCGTGATCTTCGCCCCCATGAGCTTCTTGGTCTACTTCGGCCTGTCCTTCCTGATCCCCTCGACCTCCGGCATGGCCACCGTCTCCATGCCCATCATGGGACCGCTGGCTGTCAAGCTCGGCTTCTCGCCCGAGGTCATGGTCATGATCTTCTCCGCCGCCATCGGTGTCGTGAACCTGTTCACCCCGACCTCCGGCGCCATCATGGGCGGTCTCGCTCTGGCCAAGATCGAGTGGACGACCTGGCTCAAGTTTGCGCTTAAGCTCATCGTCGCTCTCTCCGTCGTCTGCGCCGTCATTCTGACCGTCGCTTGCGTGATGCTCTAAGTACCCCTTGGGTACCCCACGGAAACCATGACGATCCTATAACGGATCACCTGGTCATCGTCTGTCCGGTGGGGTAACCCCACCGGTAGACTCCTACCTTTAGCCCCCTCCCGTTCCGTGCGCGGGAGGGGGCGCACTTATGTTCCGCGGTTTTACCAAACCGCGGAACCACTCGACGCTGCGCGCCGCCCAGAACTACAATTTGTCATTCAAAAGGCAAGGCATGACCAAAAGGTCTATGCCTTGCCTTTTTCATGCCAACTTGTACGTTCTGGACGGCGCTCGCTGACTTATGCTCAACCTGCGACGCTGTTATTGTTGGTGCAGGGGAACAGCTTACCCGCTCTGGTGCCCGTTCGTTGACTTTGGCTCTGCCTGTGACGTTTCCATTGTTGGTGCGGAGTGACTTGGTTCCTGCTTCAAATTAGCTATCCCGGGTCCCCGGTGGTTGCGGTGGCGTGTTTGGTTGGTGCCTGTTGGTGGCCAGGCCCTTGCGAGGGGCAGGCTCCGTTATAATCGCCTAGAACATTAAATGGAAACGGGACGGGAGCCATACATGCGCCAGGGTTTCGACAACGCGAAGTATATCGAGCTGCAGGCCGCTCATATTAAGGAGCGCATCTCGCAGTTTGGCGGCAAGCTGTATTTGGAGTTTGGCGGCAAGCTGTTTGACGACTATCACGCGAGTCGCGTGCTGCCGGGTTTTGAGCCGGACAGCAAGTTTCGCATGCTCAAGAGCATTGCCGATGACGTTGAGGTCATCATCGCGATCAACGCGAACCACATCGAGAAGAATAAGGCCCGTGGCGACCTGGGCATTACCTATGACGAGGACGTTTTGCGCCTGGTCGACCTGTTTCGCGGCAACGGTTTTGCTGTCGCGGCCGTGGTTATCCCCCAGTACGCCGGCCAGCCCGCCGCCGATGTGTTCCGCAATCGCCTGAACGCGCTCGGCATTCCCGCCAAGCTGCACTATCCCATCGAGGGCTATCCGCACGACGTCGACCTGATCGTGTCTGACGACGGCTATGGCAAGAACGAGTTTGTCGAGACCACCCGTCCGCTCGTCGTGGTCACCGCTCCCGGCCCCGGCTCGGGCAAGCTCGCTACCTGCCTGTCTCAGCTCTATCACGAGCACAAGCACGGCACCGCCGCCGGCTACGCCAAGTTCGAGACGTTCCCGGTCTGGAATCTGCCCCTCACGCATCCGGTCAACATCGCCTATGAGGCCGCCACGGCCGACCTCGACGACGCCAATATCATCGACTCCTTCCACTTGGAGGCTTACAACAAGACCACGGTCAACTACAACCGTGACGTCGAGGCTTTCCCGGTGGTCCGTGCCCTGATGGAAAAGATTCTGGGGGAGAGCCCCTACCAGAGCCCCACCGACATGGGTGTCAATATGGTCGGCTTTGCCATCACCGATGACGATGCCTGTCGCGATGCCTCCAAGATGGAGATCGTCCGCCGCTACTTTTCTGCGGTCGAGGCCGTGCGCCGCACCGGCGTGGGCGATGAGCAGGTTGATCGTCTCAAGCTCATTATGAAGAAGGCCGGTATCGACAAGAATTACTCGCCGGCACGCTCGGCCGCCCTTACCAGGGAGCAGCTGACGGGTGGCCCCGTAGGCGCCATGGTCATGCCCGACGGCTCCGTGGTGACCGGTAAGACTTCCACGCGCCTGGGCGCCGCGAGCTCGCTCATCATGAACGCGCTTAAGCATGTCTCGGGCGTTGATCTTGAGCTCGAGGTCATTAGCGATGAGGCGATCGAGCCTATCAGCAAGCTCAAGACGCATTTCCTGGGTAGCAAGAACCCGCGCCTGCACACCGACGAGACACTTATGGCGCTCTCGATCACCTCGGCAACGAGCGAGACGGCGGCCCGTGTCCTTTCGGGCCTGGAGCAGTTGCGCGGCTGCGATGCCTTCTTTAGCGTGATCATCTCGCCGACGGACGAGACGGTGTTGCGCAAGCTGGGCATCAACGTGTGCTGCGAGCCCAAGTTCGAGCGCCGCGGTTTCTTCCACCGCTAAGCCGGGATAAATTGGTCTGAAAGGGGCGCATCGGGTATGCATTCGGTGCGCCCCTTTTATCAACAAAGCTACCGTTTAACCTAAAATTAGCCCGTTTACCTGCCTATAAGCGATTTGGACGGTATACAATAACCCTAATTGTTTCATCCTTTTGCGGGGATGCCGCATGATGGATGTTGCCGGCCATCATGGGGTGTGCCGGTCGCGCACGGTGCAAGTGATGCCCGTGCTCGGTTTGAGGAGGCTGCCATGGCTGGCAAGGGTCGTGCGAGTGTCAACGATATGAAGCGTGTCGAGGTGCAGGTGCTGATGGAGATCGCCCAGCAATCCGAAGACAACGGCGGATTTTATGGCTTTTCGCGCAAGACGCTTGCCGAGCGTGTGGGGGTTTCTCCGTATCGCGCCCGCGCGGCAATTGAGCGCTTGGAATCCGAAGACATCATTGAGGTCGTCTCGCGCTACAGCGACGACGGCGGCCAGCTCGCAAATGGTATTTGTCTCACGGAGCGTGGCGAGTGGTATCTAGAGGGCATCCGTGCCGGTATGCTCGTGCAGGACTTGATCAAGGACGAAGTCGCCGATCGATAACAGCATGCATTCATAGTGAAAACGACGCCGCCTGGGCAACCGGACGGCGTTTTGTTTCGAGATGGAGAAATGCGATTGCGCGTAAGAAAAATTGCGTGCGGCGCGCGTCGCGAGTATTACAATGAAGACCCGTAAGATGTGTATGGACAACTTCTACGGGAAGCGCAGGTAACTCAATATGACCAAGCATGTGTTCGTGACCGGCGGCGTGGTTTCGTCTCTGGGCAAGGGTATTACCGCGGCCTCGCTGGGCCGTCTGCTCAAGTCGCGCGGCTACAAGGTAACGATGCAAAAGGCCGACCCGTATCTGAACGTCGACCCCGGCACCATGAGCCCGTTCCAGCATGGCGAGGTCTTTGTGACCGAGGACGGCTACGAGTCCGATCTGGACCTGGGCCACTACGAGCGCTTTATTGACGAGAATCTGACCCGCGATTCCAACTTTACGACTGGTGCCATCTATAAGAGCCTGATCGCCCGTGAACGTCGCGGTGACTTTTTGGGCGGCACCGTGCAGGTGATTCCGCACGTCACGAACGCCATTAAGGATAAGTTCCGTCGTATTGAGGAGCAGACCGGCTCCGACGTGGTCATCACTGAGTTGGGCGGCACCATCGGCGACATCGAGTCGCAGCCGTTTGTCGAGGCCATTCGCCAGTATCGCAAGGAGGCCGGCCCCGAGAACGTCTGCTACATCCACGTGTCGCTCGTTCCCTATATCGCCGCCGCCCACGAGGTCAAGACCAAGCCGACGCAGCACTCCGTCAAGGAGCTCCGCAGCTTTGGTATCCAGCCCGATATTATCGTTCTGCGTTCCGACCACCATATCGACGACGCCATCCGCGGCAAGATCGCAAGCTTCTGCGACGTCGACACCGACTGTGTCTTTACCAACGAGGACTGCGCGAGCATCTACGATGTTCCGCAGCTACTCGCCGAGCAGGACTTTGACCTGCGCATTTGCGAGCGTCTGGGTCTCGATCCGCGTGAGCGCGACATGAGTGAGTGGAACGAGTTCCTGCGCAAGCAGAACCATGCCAACCAGCACGCCGACAAGGTGAAGATCGCCGTCGTGGGCAAGTATACGCAGCTGCCCGATGCCTACCTGTCGGTTATCGAGGCCCTGCACCACGCGGGTGTGTTCTACGATCGCCACGTTGACGTGCAGCTGGTCGATGGCGAGAGCCTCGACGAGCAGAACGTCTCCGAGGTCCTGGGTGACGCCTCGGGTATCTTGGTCCCTGGCGGCTTTGGCAAGCGCGCCCTGGAGGGCAAGATCCTCGCGGCCGAGTTCGCCCGCGAGCACAAGATTCCGTATCTGGGCATTTGCCTGGGTATGCAGGTGGCCGTGTGCGAATTTGCCCGCAACGTCGTCGGCCTTGCCGGCGCCAGCTCTTCCGAGTTCGATCCGGACGGCCCATTTAGCGTCATCGATCTGATGAGCTCGCAGGAGGACGTGACCGAGAAGGGCGGCACCATGCGCCTGGGCGCCTATCCGTGCAAGCTCGCCGCCGATACCCTTGCTCGCGAGGCATATGGCGAGGAGCTCGTCTACGAGCGTCACCGTCACCGCTTTGAGTTCAACAACGCCTTCCGCGACCAGCTTGAGGACGCCGGTTTGGTTATCTCGGGTCTGTCGCCCGACGAGCGCCTGGTCGAGATGGTCGAGCTGCCGCGCGACGTGCATCCTTGGTATGTGGCAACCCAGGCTCACCCCGAGTTCAAGAGCCGTCCGACCAACCCGCAGCCGCTGTTCCGAGAGTTCGTGCGTGCCTCGATCGGTCAGCACGAGGGCGTCGATCGCCTGCAGGTGACGCCCATGAACCTCGCTACGGACTAAGGGTGCCGGCGAACAAAGAACATACCGAAGCTACTCCCTCGTCGCTCGCCGTGGCGGCGGGGGAGTATCTCGATTACCTCGCGGTCGAGCGGGGTTTGGCGCGCAACACGATTGCGGCCTATCGTCGTGACCTGACGACGTACTGCGCGTATCTGGAGCGGGCGGGCATCATGTCTTTTGATGAGGTGACTCGTCAGGTCGTGGAGGGCTTTGTCGCCGACCGTCGCGATGGGGGCTATTCCGATGCCTCGGTGGAGCGTGCGCTTGCGGCCGTGAAGGGCCTGCATGCCTTTTTGGTGCGCGATGGGATTGTGGCCCAAAATCCAACGGCGGCGTTGCGCCTGCCTAAAAAGGCTGAGCGTTTGCCGGTGTATCTATCGGTGGAGGATGTCTCGGCGCTGCTCGATCAAGACTTCCCCGAGGGCGAGATGGGCTTGCGCGACCATGCCATCTTGGAAGTGCTCTACGGATGCGGCTTGCGTGTGAGTGAGTTGGTGGGGCTCGATATTGGCGATATCCATATCGACGATGGCTTTGTGCTCGTTCGCGGTAAGGGCTCAAAGGAACGCCTGTCCCCGTTGGTGGGAAGCGCGGCGCGAGCTCTGACGCGCTATATAACTAAGGGGCGTTCTCGCTTGGCGGCCCATGCCCACGGAACCGAGACCTCAGCGGTCTTTTTAAATAAGAACGGCCGCCGTCTGTCGCGCCAGGGCATCCATGCCATCTGTGAGCGCTACGGGCGCCAGGTGGGGCTGGTGGGACTCCATCCCCATACGCTGCGTCACTCCTTTGCCACCCATATGCTTGCGGGCGGTGCAGACCTCCGTGTGCTACAGGAGATCTTGGGACATGCCGATATATCGACCACGCAGGTCTACACGCATGTCGATCGTACGCAACTGACCGAGGTCTATCTGGCGGCGCACCCGCTGGCACATCGTTAACACATCGCTGGCCTGCATATCTATAGGTATTTGGGGACGGGCCCCAGATTGCCGAGACGCACTTTTGCGCGCATGGGCAATCTGGGGCCCGTCCCATTTTTCGCCAGACACCGACGCGGTGGTGGGCCGTGTGTGTCGTGGGTGGGGGAGTTTGGGGGCGATGTGAACGGCGTGTAAAGGGACGTAAAAATCGCCTCAAGGTCAACTTGAAGGTTGAGGTTCGCGGGCGTGGTTCTACAGGTGGCATCACGCCTTTGCTGCAAACACAACATATTGTGTTCTCGAACATATGCTCGGGGGTGTTTTACAACATATTGAGGGTGGAGTGGTGGGGCGGGGTGGGGGAAGGGGTGGGGAAAGGTGTTGAAAAATGGGGCGGTTCCCCATATTATTGATGACGTCGACAGGCGGGGTGGTTCCCCGCGTACGTGCCATCTGAGTAACCGAGGGGAGGGCGCACATGGGAATGACGGGTGCATACGAGCGCAATCTCGATGCAAAAGGTCGTCTGTCCCTGCCTGCACCCCTTCGCGAGGAGCTTGGAGAGCACGTTCGCGTGTTCAAAGCCCTGGATGTCGATGCTCTGTACGTGTTCTCTGCCGAGGCCTTCGATAAGTGGGTCGAAGGACTCTTCGCGGGTCGTGAGGGCCACGAGGGTTTTAACCCGCGTGACATCAACGACCAGAAGCTCATGAGGGCGATCAACAAGCGCACCACGTCGATGGACGTGGACAGCGCCGGTCGTATCGGTCTTTCCGAGTCTCTCCGCAAGCAGGCGAACCTCGACCGCGAGGTCACGGTTGTGGGCAACTACGACCACCTTGAGGTTTGGGATCGCGCCGCGGCCGATGAGGACGATGACGATGAGGCCCTGCTGGACCTCTTCTTCTCGTAAGGGCAAGGCACGGGTAACGGATGGAGCGTGGGATCTTGACACAAGAATATCGGCATGAACCTGTCATGCTCGGCGAAGTGCTTGAGTCGCTGCGGCTAAAGAGCGGCTCCGTTGTCTGCGATTGCACCCTTGGCGGTGCCGGCCATTCGGTAAAGATGGCCGCGCAGGTGGGGGAGACGGGCCTTTTGCTCGGCGTCGATCAGGACGACATGGCCCTCGAGGCCGCTGGCGCCCGTCTGGACCGCGAGGTTCCCGGCGTTCCGCACCAGCTGCTGAAGGGCAACTTCGGCGACTTGGACGAGCTGCTTTGCTCGGCCGAGGTGCCCGGGGTCGATGGCTTCCTGTTCGATTTGGGCGTTTCGTCGCCGCAACTCGATATCCCTGGCAGGGGCTTTTCGTATAACGAGGACGCCCCATTGGACATGCGGATGGATCCGGGTAATAACACCTTAAACGCAGCTGAGGTCATCAACACCTATAACGAACACGACCTCGCCCGGATTCTACGCGTCTACGGCGAAGAGAAGTTCGCCTCGCAGATCGCGCGCGAGATCGTGCGCCGCCGCGAGCAAGAACCGATCGAAACCACCGGCCAATTTGTCGAGATCATCAAGGCGGGTATCCCGGCTGCCGCTCGTCGGCATGGCGGACACCCGGCCAAGAAAAGTTTCCAGGCCATTCGCATCGAGGTCAATCACGAGCTCGATGTGCTCGAACGAGGGCTTGATGCCGCCACCAGGTGGCTCAACCCGGGCGGACGTATCTGCGTCATCTCGTATCACTCGCTCGAGGACCGTATCGTAAAGAACCACTTTAAGGAGATGAGCCAGGGGTGCACGTGTCCGCCGGAGATTCCGGTGTGCGTGTGCGGCAACGTGCCGATACTCAAGGTCATCACCCGCAAACCCTTGGTTGCCCAGCCTGATGAGGTTGAGCGCAACCCTCGGGCGAGATCAGCCAAAATCCGCGTGGCGCAGCGTCTGTAGGCGCGACCGCGCGATATTGGACCTCCCGCTCGCACCATAAACGAAGCTTAAACACACTACCAACGTACTCGGGATGGGAGGCGGCATATCATGGGCTACAACACTTCAAGCGCAGCACTTGCCTATGATATGAACGCCATGCCCGCCTATCGTGAGACGCCGCAGGCCCCCGTTGCTCCCCGTGAGCAGCGCACGCCGCGCTTTGATGTCTACACGGGCGCGGGCCGTCAGGCAAACCAGGCGGTAAGCCCGGTTTTCATGAGCGTTCTTAAAACGTTTTGCATCATTGCGGCTATCTTCATGACGATCGGCGTCGCCCGCGTGGCACTCGCCGGCGTTACGGCCCAGGTGCTCAACAGCAACGCCGAGCTTACCAACACGCTCGAAAAGGCGACCGATGAGAGCTCCGACCTGGAGGTCATGCATTCGGTCTATGGCGCCGACACGCGCATTCGCGACCTTGCGGGCGCTTATGGCATGGTGGAGCCCAGCGAGAGCGTTACACTTGACTTTTCGCAGGATGCAGCCGCGGGCGCCAACGCGACCGCGACCGCTCAGTAGCAAGACGGTAGCTGAGTATGACAAATGACTATCGCCGCGGTTCCGATGGGGGCCGCGGTTCTGGACGTCCCTCGTCGCGGGGACGTTCTGGTTATCAAGGAACGGGTCGGCAATCTTACAACGCCGGGCAGTCCCGTGGCAACGACCCGGCGTCGCGACTTCGCGGCTCGGACGGCCCTCAAATGCATAACACCAGGTCGCGCAAGAGTTCGTCGACCGAATGGCTCACAGGCACGCCTCTGCCTCGCCGCAAAGCCATCATGGGCTTCATCGGGCTTGGTTTGGGCTTGGGCGTCTTTCGCCTTGCCGACTATCAAATTGTCGAAGCCGATAAACTGCGCGAGCGTGCCGATGCGCGCCGCCTGCTTGCACAGACCCTCTATGCCAAACGCGGCACCATCTACGACCGCAACGGTAACGTGCTGGCGTCGTCGGTCGAATGTCGCAACATCGCCGTGAACCCGCAGCTTGTCGAGGATGTTGACAAGACGGTGTCGGCGCTGGTCAAGGCAACTGGAATCGATAAAAAGACCTGCCGCAAGCTCGTCGAGTCCGATGGCACCTGGGTGTATATCAAGCGCCAGGTGGACGAAGACGATGCTGCGGCGCTGGAGAAGAAGAACCTGCCCGGCGTGCTTTTTGAGCAGGCCATGAAGCGCGTATATCCATACGGCAATCTGGCATCGCAGGTGCTGGGTGTAGTGAATGTAGACAACGACGGCTTGACGGGTCTCGAAAAGCAATACAACAAGCTTCTGACCGGCACGAATGGTACCCTCGTGCGCGAGCGCGCGAGGGACGGCAGCTATATCGCGGGCGGTGCCTATAAAAAGGTGGCTGCGGTCGACGGCGTTGACATCGTGACGACGCTCGACGTCAATATGCAGCGAGCGGCTGAGGATGCTTTGGCGGAGGCTGTCGAGAAGACAAAGGCCAAGAACGGCTCGGCTTTGGTCACCGACCCCACGACTGGTGAAATTCTCGCCGCCTGCTCGTACCCGACCTACGACCAGACCGATCTGGAAAACGCCAAGACCGAGGATATGAACTTGCGCCTGGTCACCGACGCCTACGAGCCCGGCTCGGTCTTTAAGACGCTCGTGGCGGGCGCCGGCTTCGACTTGGGCGTCGTGCGATCGAGTACGTCGTTTGAGGTGCCGGCGAGCATCAAGGTGGGTGACGATACCGTCACCGATGCCGACAAGCGCGACTATGCCATGACCATGGATGTGCGCGAGATGATGCGCCGTTCGTCCAACGTGGGCTTTGTCCTGGTGGGGCGCAAGATCGGTGCCGATGACTTTGCCGCCTATGTGGACAAGTGGGGCATAGGTCACAGCTCCGGTGTCGATTTTCCGGGCGAGAGCCTGGGCATCGTCAAGGAGCGTGACCAGTATGACGGCGCCACGCTGGGTTCGATGAGCTTTGGACAGGCGCTGTCCGTCTCGCCGATTGAGATCGCACGTGCCGTGGGCGGCATCGCCAACGGCGGCGTGATGATGACCCCGCACTTCTATAAGTCCAGCAAAGGCGACGAGAAGGACTGGGGCGAAGGCGAGCGCGCGATTTCGGAGGACGCCGCATCCCAGGTGACATCGTGCATGCAGACGGTCGTGTCCGAGGGAACGGGCGTTGGCGGCGCGGTTGACGGCTATGACGTGGCGGGTAAGACCGGTACGGCCGAACGAGCCGACGAGAACGGCGGCTACCTCAAGGAGAACTACATGTCGTCCTTTATGGGCTTTGCACCGGCACAATCGCCCAAGGTGCTGTGCTATATCACGCTCGACGGAACGCCGAGCGGCTCAGATGCCGCTGCGGTGCCGTTCCAGTCCATTATGGCCAACGCGCTCGACGTGCTGGGTATCCCGCACACGAAGTAGGGGGTTACAATCTTTGGGGCGTGGTTTGTTGTCCCATATGAGGGGTGTTCACATGCCCTGCACCACGCATGCGCGGCGCTGGGATACAATACGCCGATAGCATTATTAGGTTTACAGGGGAGCTGCAATGATAGAGATCGCCGTCAACAACCTCGCGGCCGCAACAGGGGCCCGAACCGTGACGGGAGAAGCCGATCAGGTATGCCGCGGGTGCGTTATCGACTCGCGCCAGGTCGAGGAAGGGACGATTTTCGTCGCCTTTCCCGGTGAAAACGTCGACGGCAATGATTTTGCTTCCCGTGCCGTCCAGTCGGGTGCCGGCGCCGTCGTGATGACGCGTGAGCCCGAGGCCGAGCTGGTCTCGCTGGCGCAGGACAAGGGCTGTGCCATCTTGCTGACCGATGATCCCGAGGAGTTTCTGCTGCGTTTGGCGCACACGTACCGTCTGGAGCTTGGCTGCCTGGTCGTTGGTATTACCGGTTCCATCGGCAAGACGACGACCAAGGACGTGCTCGCCGCTGTGCTCGCCAAGCGCTATCGTGTCTGGGCCACCAAGGGCAATTTCAATAACCTGATCGGCATGCCACTCACGGTGCTTTCCGCTCCGGCCGATACCGAGGTCCTGGTGCTCGAGATGGGCATGAACCATTTCCACGAGATCGAGCGCCTGTCCCAGTCCGCCAATCCCAACCTTGCCATCGTGAGCAAGATTGGTACCTCTCATATCGGCATTTTGGGTAGCCGCGAGAACATCGCCCGCGCTAAGGCCGAGATTGTCCAGGGTATGTGCGCCGCTGGCGACTTCTTGCCGCTGCTGGTTTTGGGCGGCGAGGACGACTTTACGCCGTTCATTCGCGATACGTTCGCCCAGCCTGCTGGTATCGACGTGATGCTGGCCGGCGTCTCGGACGATGATGAGGTCCGTGCCCGCGACGTTCGAGTTGATGACGAGGGCCGTCCGGTCTTTACGCTCGATTTTGGTCAGGGCGAGACAATCGATACCATGCTTGCCATCCCCGGCGTGCAGTCCGTCCCAAATGCCGTTAAGGCCGCCGCGGTTGCCTATCGCCTGGGCGTGACGCCCGAGCAGATCGATGCTGCCTTTAGGGGCCTCACGATCACCGGTCACCGCCAAGAGATCAAGCGCGCCAAGAGCGGTGCCCGCGTCATCGACGATTCCTATAACGCCAGTGCCGAATCCATGGCTGCTGGCCTCGATCTGCTGTGCTCGCTTTCGTGCACGGGGTCTCGCATGGCGATCCTGGGCGAGATGGGCGAGATGGGCGATGAGGCTCCTCGCATGCATGAGCTCGTGGGCGCCTATGCCGCCGCCAAGAAGCTCGACATGCTGGCGTGCGTGGGTGGTGAGCTGGCCCAGCTTATGGCCGATGCCGCGCGCATGATGGGCATGGACGAGGACCGCATCCAGGTGTTCTCCGATTATCAGCAGGTGCTCGACCGCATGGGCGGCGCGCTTGAAAAACATGATGTTGTACTGGTCAAGGGTTCCCGTTTTGTTGAGCTCGACCGCTTTGTGGAAGGTGTGTGCTAGCCCATGTTCGGCAATCCCTCGTATCCAACGTATCAGGCTTTTTTGGGGCTTGGCATCGCCGCTGCCATTGCGCTGCTGCTCATGCCGTGGTGGATCAAGCTGCTCAAGGTCGAGGGTATCGGCCAGCAGGTTCGTGCCGACGGCCCCAAGCGTCATTTGGTTAAGCAGGGAACGCCCACCATGGGTGGCGTTGTCATCCTCGTCGCGATCTCGCTGACCTGCCTGCTGATGGGCAAGCTCACCACCGAGCTCGTGCTCGTGCTGCTCGCCACGCTGGCGACCGGCGTGCTGGGCCTGATCGACGACCTGACCTCCGTTACGCACGGGCGCTCGCTCGGTCTGACGCCTCATGCCAAGATGATCGGCCTAACCATTATCTGTGTCACCTTTACGGTACTTGCCGTCAACTGGTGCGGCGTCGCCCCCGAGATTCGTTTTCCCGGCGGCCTGACGATTGACCTTGGCGTGCTTTCGACCACCATCTGCGGCCTTTCGTTCCCGTGGTTCTACATTGTCTTTTGCTGGCTGATGATCGCCGGTCTTTCTAATGCCGTGAACCTGACCGATGGCCTTGACGGTCTTGCCGGCGGCACCTCCATGATTGCCATGCTCGCCATGGCTGCCATGGCGTTTTTGCACGGAGACGTGAACCTGTCCATCTTCTGCACCGCGTGTGCCGGTGCCTGCTTGGGCTTTCTGTGGTTCAACTGCTATCCGGCGAGCATCTTTATGGGCGATACCGGCTCGCTTGCCCTGGGCGCCGCGTTTGCCTGCACGTCCATCATGACCAACACCGAGGTCGTCTCCCTCATCATCGGCGGCCTGTTTATCGTTGAGACCCTGTCGGTCATGATTCAGGTTGTCTACTTCCACTTTACGCACAAGCGCGTCTTCCTTATGGCGCCCATCCATCATCATTTCGAAAAGAAGGGCTGGGCCGAGACCAAGGTCGTCATCCGTTTTTGGATTATCGCTGCGGCCTTTGGTGCCGTTGGCCTTGCTTTGTTCTTCCAGTTGGGATAGTGGTCTTTCATGCCTCTTGCTGATGTCTTTAGCCTGCTCGTTTTGGGTCAGGGCAAATCCGGTCTCGATGTCGCCCGCTGGGCGCTGGCACATCCCGAGCGCGTAAGCGCCGTTACCGTGTATGGCGGCGGCACCTCTGAGCCCAATGACGCCACGCGTGCGCTCGAGGCTGCTGGTGCGTCGTTTGTCTATGGGGCCGAACAGGTCGAGGGCGCCTATGACGTGTGCGTGACATGCCCGGGTATTTCGGAGTTCTCGTCCTTCTTTAAGGCGGGGCGTGAGCATGCCGCTCAGATTATGGGCGAGCCCGAGTTTGCCTATCGCTTGTCTCCCCAAAATTGGATTGCCATCACGGGCACCAACGGCAAGACAACTACCACGTCGCTGACTGATTATCTGCTCAAGGCCGCCGGTGAAGCCAGCGTGGCCGTCGGCAATATCGGTGAGCCGCCGGTGAACGAGATCGACGGCCGCGCACATAATGAGTGGTTTGTGGCCGAGCTGTCGAGTTATCAGATTGCTACGACCGCCGAGCTTCATCCTCGCGTGGCGGTGCTGCTCAACATCACGCCCGACCACCTGGGCTGGCACAAGAGCCACAAGAACTATGCGCTTGCCAAGATCAAGTTGTTCGAGAATATGGTCGACGACGACCTCGTGGTTATCGACGTTGAGGATGCCGGCATCCATGAGTTCGATGAGTACATCTACATGCCGGGCCGCCGCATCTGCAAGGTCGCTTTTGACGAGCCCGAGGGTGCAGACGCCGCCTTTGTGCGCGACGGCAAGTTGGTCGTCCGCCTGAAGGGCGTCGAGACTCAGCTTGTCGCCACTTCCGAGCTCAAGATCTCGGGCCATCACAATGTCATCAATGCCCTATGTGCTGCCACGGCTGCTTTGGCCGTCGGTGCCGATCCCGAGGGCATTTGCCGTGGTTTGGCATCGTTCCAGCCGCTGGAGCACCGCGTTGAGCCCTGTGGCGAGATCGATGGCGTGCGCTACGTCAACGATTCCAAGGCAACGAACACCGATGCAGTCGAAAAGGCCCTGACGGCGTTTCCCGACGACGATGTGATTTTGCTGCTCGGCGGCCACGATAAGGGTACGCCGCTTGCGGACTTTGCCCGCGTCGTTATGGACAACGTGCGCTCGGTCGTTTGCTTTGGCGATGCGCGCGAGCGCTTTACCGCCGCTATGGACGAGGCCGATGTCGATGGTGACGTGGATATCGCCCAGGCGGATGACCTGCGCGATGCCGTGGACGTCGCCCGTTCGCTGTCGAGCCGTGGCGACGTGATCTTACTTTCTCCTGCCTGCTCTTCGTTCGATGAGTTCTCGGGCTATGAGGAGCGCGGCCGCGTGTTTAAGGACTATGTGGCCCAGCTTGCCGCTGCGGCGAAATCGCAAATGGAATAGGGGTTGCCGGTGAGAGAGGAGAGCCCCCGACAAGGTATGAGGAGGCCCGACTCGGACCGTGCTTCCTCGCGGCGCAGCACACCGCGTTCCGGTCGCGGCGGGCAGACGTTTAGCGAACGCTATATTGCCGGCGTTCCCGCCCGTATCATGCGCCCCCGTTTGATATTTATGGCCTGCCTGTTTACCTTGGTGTGCTTTGGCCTGCTGATGGTGTACTCGGCGTCTTCGGTCGAGGCGCTGCACGAGAATGGCTCGGCGACGTTTTTTCTGTTTCGACAAGCCGCGTTTGCCGGAGTTGGCGTGCTGGCTATGGTTGCCATCGTGCGCATCTTGCCGGACAGTTGGTTTGGGGAAGACGTGCTCAGGATCTTCCTCATAGGCATGATAGGGCTACTGTTTCTGGTGTTCTTGGTGGGCAGCGGCAGCCGTGGCGCCACGCGCTGGCTCAACATCGCCGGCATTCAGTTCCAGCCTTCCGAGTTTTTAAAGCCATTTGCCATTGCGTATTCGGCCATCATGCTCGATCGCTTCTTTTCGCCCGGTGGCAACATCAACGAATTCCTTCGCAAGATGGGCATCTACCTGGGCATTTCGCTCTTTCTGATCTTTATCCAGCCCGATTTCGGTACTGTCCTGATCATCCTGTTGACCCTCATGTGCATGGCGTTGTTTGCGGGTCTCGACCCCAGATTTATCATCGGCGTGCTAATCTTCGGCATTCTCGTGATCGTGATTGCGCTTGTCGCAGAGCCGTACCGTATGGTGCGTATTCAGGTTGCCTTGAACCCTTGGGCCGACGAGTATGGTGACGGCTATCAGGCCACGCTTGCCATCATGGCCTTTGCCTCGGGCGGTCTGTTCGGCCGTGGCATCGGCAACTCAACCATGAAGTACTCGTATCTGCCCGAGGCGCACAATGACTACATCCTGGCTATCATTGGCGAGGAAGTCGGCTTTGTCGGAACCGTGCTGTTCTTCTTGGTGTTTGCGATGCTGATCTACTCGGCGTTTCGCATTGCCGAGCAGGCGACCGATCGTCGGGGCGCGCTCATGGCGTCTGGCTCCGCGGTCATTCTCGCAGTGCAGTTTTTGATTAACGCGCTGGGCATCCTCAACGTGTTTCCCATGACGGGCAAACCGTTGCCGTTTATTAGCTACGGTGGTTCGTCGATTATTGTGTCGCTTATGCTTGCCGGGTTGATCCTGCGCGTTTCGTACGAGAGCGCCCGCCGCGATGAGTATGACCGCCGCCGTGAGAGCTTTGCCGTTATGGACGAGAGCACCGCCGGCGTAGCCCATGTGCGCGGTGAACGACCTTCGCGTAGCGGCTTTACCGTTCTGGATGGTTCTGCATCCGAGCCGGCAGCTCGTCCACGCCCGCGAATGGCTCCGCAAGGTCGTCCGCAGCGCCCCAGCCCTCGCAACGCGGGCGGCGGATATAATCGAATCGATTTGAACTCGGACCCGTAGG
>URGF01000022.1 GCA_900547285.1 uncultured Collinsella sp. | reverse complement strand
CCCCCGACGGTCTATATCGTGAGCGGCGAGGATGCGGCCGATCGCGCCGCGCGTAGCCTTGCCGCCTACGTGGGCCTGGCGCACGTGTGTCGTTTTCCTGAGCGCAAGGACTATCCGTGGCGCGAGCAGGCGCCGGACGACGCCGTGGTGGCGCAGCGCTGCGAGGCTCTGGGGCGCATCGTGCGCGGGGACAACTGCATCATGGTCGCCTCGGCTCGCGCGCTGCTGCGCTGCGTGCCGCCGGTCGAGAGCCGCTACTGGGAGTCCACTACTTTTGCGGTGGGCGAGGAGATTCCCTTTGACGAGGTGCCGCAGCGCTTGGTGGGCATGGGCTACACCAATGCCGGCGCCGCCGATGCGCCCGGCTTGTTTCGCGTTCACGGCGACACCGTCGAGGTGTTCCCCGCACAGGAAAAGGCACCCGTGCGCATCGAGTTCTTCGGCGACGAGATTGACCGCATCCGCCGCATGGTGAGCTCCACGGGGCAGACCATCGGCAACGAGGACAGCATCGAAATCTTTCCCTGCCGCGAACTGGCACTCACCGACGAGGCCGTCCACAACATGCATGTGGCGCTCTATCGCGCCAGCCAGGATGACAGCAAACTGGCGGCGCTGCTCGAGATGGTGGATGCGCGCATCGTCACGCCCGAGCTCGACCGCTTTTTGCCGGTGATGTACGGCCAGACCGTAAGCCCGTTGGCGCACGTGAGCGGCAAGGCGCTCGTGGTTCTGTCCGAGCCGCGCTCGCTGTTCGACGACTGCCTGCGCGCCTACGAGGATATCGAGGCGCGTGCCGGCGAGGCAGGGATTGACCGCCTGGATGGTCTGTACGTGCGCGCTCAACAGCTCGATTTTGGTGCCCAGCAGCGCTTGAACTACGTAAGCCTCATCCGTGCCGGCGGTGCGGTGACGGCCGAGCTCAAGATTGAGCAGCCTGCTATCGCAGGCTCGGACAACCGTTTTATGACGCGCGTTCAGGAAGTCGTGGGCAAGCGCTATGCCTGCGTGTTTGCCATTCCCGACCGCGGCGCGCGCGAGTCGATGGAGCTCACCTTTGGCGACGAGGGCATTACCTTTGAGGAATCGCTGACGGCCGCGCCCGAAAACGCCGGCGTCATTGGCGAGCGCGTGCGCGTGGCGGCGGCAGATTCTGCCGATCGTGCTGCCCGTCAGGATGCTCATGCTGCAATTCGCGAGCGTAAGGCTGACGCGCTCAACGCCCGCTCGCTCGAGGCGGGCGCGGCCCAGGCTGCCGCCGGTGCTGCCGTGCCCACTATCTCGCGCGGACGCGTGACCTTTGTCGATGCCGCCCTGCCGCAGGGCGTGGTGGTGCCCGATGCCAATTTGGCCGTGTTCTCGATCGCCGACCTCAACGCCCGTATGGATGCCAACCGCGCGCGCAGCCGCCGCAAGGTGGACATTACGCAGATCACGTTTCCGTTTAAGCCGGGCGACTACGTGGTGCACGCCACTCACGGCATCGCGCTCTTTAGCGAGATCGCGCGCCAGGAAGTGGGCGGCAAGGAGCGCGACTACTTTTTGCTGGAATATGCCGACGGCGACAAGCTCTACGTGCCGCTCGAGCAGGTCGACCGCATCACGCGCTATGTTGGCCCCGACGGCGACAAGCCGCGCCTGACCAGGCTCAACACCGCCGACTGGACGCGGGCTACCAACAAGGCGCGCAAGAATGCCAAAAAGCTGGCGTTTGACCTGGTCGACCTGTATACACGCCGCTCGTCGATTACCGGTATCGCCTGCCCGCCCGACACGCCCGAGCAGATCGAGATGGAGGAGAGCTTTCCCTACGACGAGACGCGCGACCAGCTGGAGGCTATTGCCGACATCAAGGCCGACATGGAAGCGCCCAAGCCCATGGACCGCCTGCTGTGCGGCGACGTGGGCTTTGGCAAGACCGAGGTTGCCCTGCGCGCGGCGTTTAAGTGCGTGGACTCCGGCCGCCAGGTCATGGTGCTCTGCCCCACGACCATTCTGGCCCAGCAGCACTATGAGACGTTCTTTGAGCGCTTTGCCCCGTTTGGCCTCGAGGTCGAAGTGCTCAGCCGCTTCCGCACCCCGGCGCAGCAAAAGCGCGCGCTTAAGGCGTTTGCCGAGGGCACGATCGACGTGCTCATCGGCACGCACCGCTTGCTTTCTGCCGACGTGAACCCCAAGAACCTGGGCATGGTGATCATCGACGAGGAGCAGCGCTTTGGTGTGCAGCACAAGGAGCAGCTCAAGAACCTGCGCGAGCAAATCGACGTGCTCACGCTTTCGGCAACGCCTATTCCGCGAACCATGCAGATGGCCACGAGCGGCGTGCGCGACATGAGCCTGATCACCACACCGCCGACCGGGCGTCGTCCCGTGATCGTGCACGTGGGGGAGTACGACCCCGATGTGGTGAGCGCGGCGATTCGCCTGGAGGTGGGCCGCGGCGGCCAGGTGTACTACGTGTCCAACCGCGTTAAGACCATCGATGACGCCGTGGCGCGCGTGCATGAGGCCGCGCCCGAGGCGCGCGTGGGCGTGGCACACGGCAAGATGAGCCCGCGCGAGGTCGAGGACGTGATGATTGAGTTCGCGACCAAAAAGATCGATGTGCTCATCGCCACGACCATCGTGGAGAGCGGCATCGACAACGCAACGGCCAACACGCTGATCATCGAGGACTCGCAGCGCCTTGGCCTGGCGCAGCTCTACCAGCTCAAGGGCCGTGTGGGCCGCTCTGCCACGCAGGCCTACGCGTACTTTATGTTCCCCGGCGAGCTGCCGCTCACCGAGGAGGCAACGGCGCGCCTGACCGCACTTTCCGAGTTCCAGGACCTGGGCAGCGGCATGCGCATCGCCATGCGCGACCTAGAGATCCGTGGCGCCGGTTCGCTTATGGGAGCCGAGCAGCACGGCAACCTGTCGAGCGTGGGCTTTGATCTGTTTACGCAGATGCTGGGCCAGGCCGTGGCCGAGGCGCGCGGCGATGACGACGCCGGCGTGGAGGCGGCGAGCGTGGGTATTAACCTGCCGGCCGACTACTTCTTGTCCGAGGAGTACCTGCCGGCGGTGGACCAGCGCGTGCTCGTGTACCGTAAGCTCGCAGCGGCCGAGGACCTGGAGAGCATTGACGAGGTGCAGGAAGAGACCGAGGCCGCGCATGGTGAGCTGCCGTTGGCGGGACTCAACCTGTTCAATCGCGCGCGCATCCGCATTCGCGGCGAGCGCCTGGGGCTCGAGAGCGTCACGCTCAGCGGCGGTCGCATCACGTTTTTGGGCGTCGACGTGCCCAAGAAGGTGGCCTTTGAGCTTAAGACCCGCTATGGCGCGGTGAACTTCCCCAAGAGCCGCAAGCTATCGGTGCCCTACAAGGCGGGCGCCGGCGCGGGCAGCGGCCTGGGTCGCGGTCTCGACGCCAACGACGGCACCGGCCCCGTGGCGGCCGCGCTCATGCTGCTGCAGCAGTTGGGTGCCAGTGATGACGATTAACAAGTAAGGGACGTGGTGGGACTAAGGTTTCTTTGTCCCACCACGTTGCAGGTTGAAGCCTTCACCCGATCGAAAGGAAAGCATGTTCGGGTACATCTACAAAAAAGATGCCGCTGCCATCGCGGTTGTTCTGTGCCTTTGCCTGGGCGTGGGCAGCTTCTTCGATTATCAGATTTCGAGCGCGCTGTTCAACATCGGTAGCATGTACGGTCGCTTTATCGAGGCCGCCGGCGAGCTGCCGTTCGAGCTGACGGCGAGCGTCGCGGGCATTATGCTCGTGCGCGCGGCACGCCCCGACTCCAAGGGAAGCAAATGGCTCGCCGTGCTTGGCATCCTCGTCAACGTCGGCCTGGCCGGCTACGAGATCATCTCGTCCCTGCGGGTTGGCGGCAAGCTTGTCGCAGCTCAGCTGGTGTTGACGTTTGTGCTGGTCATCGCTGCCAACCTCATTGTCTATCGCCTTACGCGCGATACCGATCCCAAAGAGCTCACGCGTTGGGCGTTGATGGTGCTTGCCGTGTGGGTCGCCCAGGCCATTATCCTCAACGTGATCGTCAAGCCGCTGTGGTCGCGCCCGCGCATGCGCGTGATTGAGGTGACGCAGGGGCTCAATTTTCAGCCGTGGTGGGTAATCGGCAATCCCGATAAGTGGAGCTATATTGCGTCCGGCGTAATCAAGGATGGCTTTAAGTCGTTCGCGAGCGGGCACACCGCGCATGCGGCGATCGGCCTTATGCTCGCCGGGCTTCCCGCGGCGGCCTTTACGGAAAAGCCTTCGCGTCGCCGCGTGGTCTTTTGGGCGGCGGCTGCGGTTGCGGTGCTCGTCGCCTTTGGTCGCATTGTGATCGGTGCGCACTTTTTGACTGATGTGAGCTGCGGCTTTGCCCTGGTGCTGGCACTTGAGTGTCTTGCCGCGCGCATTGCCTATCCGGGCGGCGTACAATAGCTGCGTTTGAATCATCGGGCCCGTGCCCGGCTAGAGAGGATTGCCATGCTCGCGTTCAATAACGACTATTCCCACGGCGCACATCCGGCGGTGCTGCAGGCGCTCGTCGACACCAACATGGAGCCGCAGCCCGGCTACGGTACCGACGCGCACACCGAGCGTGCCAAGCAGCTGATCCGCGAGGCCTGCCAGGCCCCCGATGCCGACGTATTTTTTCTGGTGGGCGGCACGCAGGCCAACGCGACGGTGATTGACATGCTGCTCGCGCCTTATGAGGGCGTCGTTGCCGCCGAGACCGGCCATGTCGCCTGCCACGAGGCGGGCGCCATCGAGTTTGGCGGCCACAAGGTGCTCACCATCCCCGGCTACGAGGGCAAAATGCACGCCGAGGATCTCGAGAACTATATCCAGGTGTTCTACGAAAACGAGAGCTACGAGCACACGGTGTTTCCGGGTGCCGTGTACGTGAGCCTGTCGACCGAGTACGGCACGCTGTATTCCAAGGCCGAGCTCGCGGCGATCCATGCGGTGTGCCAGGAGCGCAAGATTCCGCTGTATGTGGACGGCGCCCGCCTGGCCTATGCGCTGGCTGCCGACGAGTGCGACATTGCCCTGCCCGAGCTGGCGCAGCTGTGCGACGTGTTCTACATCGGCGGCACCAAGTGCGGCGCACTTTGCGGCGAGGCCGTGGTGTTTTGCGGCATGCACGCTCCAGCGCACCCCATTCCGCGCATTAAGCAGCACGGCGCGCTGCTGGCCAAGGGTCGCCTGACGGGCGTGCAGTTTGAGGCGCTCTTTACCGATGGCCTGTATTTTGAGATTGGCCGCCAGGCGATTGAGACGGCTCAGGCGCTGCGCCGCGTGCTGCACGAGCGCGGCTACCAGTTCTTTTTGGAGACGCCCACAAACCAGCAGTTTGTGATTCTGCCCAACGAGGATATGGCCCGCATTCGCGAGCATGCCTCGATCGAGTACTGGGAAAAGTACGACGAGACCCACACCGTGGTGCGTTTTTGCACCAGCTGGGCCACGACGCAGGAGGACATCGACGCGCTGGCGGCTGTCCTGTAGCTCGATGTAATGACGAGGGGCCGCCTTGCGCCTGGGTTTGGCGTAGGGCGGCCTTTGCCTTTGAGGGGGAGGGGCTGTATGACCGAGATGCCCGAGCCGACGATTCGCCTGGCGACGCCCGATGATGCGCCGGCGTTGCTTGCCATCTATGAGCCGTATGTGCTCAAGACTGCGATTACCTGCGAATATGAGGTGCCGAGTGTTGAGGAGTTCGCCGGGCGCATTGCGCACACGCTCAAGCGCTATCCGTATTTGGTGATGGAGCTGAATGGGCGCCCGGTGGGTTATGCCTATGTGAGCGCGCTCAACAGTCGCGAGGCATACGACTGGTCGGTCGAGACGTCGATCTACCTGGCACGCGATGTGCGCCATGGAGGGCTGGGTCGCAAGCTGCACGACGCGCTCAAGCAGTGCCTGGTCGCGATGGGTATCACCAACATGTGCGCGCTCATTGCCGTGCCGCACGATAAGGACGACGAGTACCTGACGCACAACAGCCAGGATTTCCATGCCCATATGGGGTATCGCCTGGTGGGCGCCTTCGATCGCTGCGCCCAAAAGTTCGGCCGCTGGTACGACATGTGCTGGATGGAGTTGGTCCTAGCCGAGCGCGTCCCCAACCAACCCAAACCAACCTGGTTCCCCGACCTCCTCAAACCTACCATTTAGGGACAGGTTTATTTTGGCAGGTTAGCCGATGGGCTCGGTGTATTTGGCACGGTCGGTGCGCTGGATGCGCTTGGAGACATGGAGCGGTCGGCCGTCGGTGTCGTACACGTAGTCGGTGATCAGGATCAGCGCCTGCCCGCGCCCAACGTTGAGCAAAAACGCCTCGTTTTGCGAGGCATAGCACACCTCAAAGGTCTTATGTCCCTGTGCCGGCGCGCGATGGAATTCCTGGCGCAGCGTGGCGTAGAGCGAACCGTTGATATCGCGATCGATGAGTGCTTCAAAGCTCGGTGGTAGATAGGTGGTCTCCAGGCACAGCGGCGCATCGTCCAGATAACGCAGGCGGACAAGTTTGACGAGCTTGCTGCCCACGGCGACATCGAAGAACTTGGCCGCATTGCCCGCGGCCTTGGCAAAGCCCGAGTCCACCGTGCGCGTGGTGGGCTTCATACCCTGACCCTGGACCTGTGTCGTGTAGCTCGAAAACACCAGGTTGTTCTCGTGGAGTGCCGGCGTGTCGGCCACAAAGGCGCCACGCCCGCGCTCGGTGCGCACCAGGCCCTCGTCAACGAGCACCTTAAGGGCGTGGCGTACGGTGCTGCGCGACAGCCCCGATTCGTCCATGAGTTCCATCTCGGACGGCAGCTTGTCTCCGCGCGCGTAGGTGCCGGAGGCGATGCGGTCGCGCAGCATGCCCGCCAAGCGCTCGTATTGGGTCAGTCTCTTTTTTGATGAAGCGTTCATGCGATCAACCTGTATCTAACCTGTATGCGTATCTAATCAAGCATGTATTCAATACAACAACAAAACCGCTGGTATCAAGTTATCGAAAACCGTATCAGCAAATTTTTTAAGACAAATATAGCATACAACTAGTCGACATAACCAAAACATGTATGTAACTTGTATGCCATCGAGAGCATCAAACGAGAAGAAAGGCTGATGCACGATGACTACTCAGGAACAGGTTAAGGACGTCGTCTCCCAGGTTTTGGCCGACAAGGCAGACAAGGGCGGCATCAAGCGCGTCGTGTGGATTGGCGCCGGCGGATCCAACGGCGGCAACTATCCTGCCCAGTACTTTATGGAGCACGAGGCCACGCAGGTCGTGAGCTCCAGCTACACCAGCAATGAGTTCGTGCACGCCACGCCCGCCTATGTCAACGAGAACACCCTGGCCGTCGTCGTGTCCATGCGCGGCACCAAGGAGACCATCGTCGCCGCCCAGGTCGCCAAGGACCACGGCGCCAGCACCATCGCCATCTATGTCGATGAGTCCGGCCTCACCGAGGTCTGCGACTACAAGATTCAGTATGACAGCCTGGCCGTCGACGAGTCTTGCATGGGCCGTACCAACTCCGCCGTCGTGACCATGATCGCCATGGAGCTTACGCAGCAGACCGAGGGCTATGCCGAGTATGAGACCGCTATGGCCGCCTTCGACCTGGTTGACCCCATCTATCGCAAGGCCGTCGAGTACACCCGTCCGCTCGCCGCCAAGTGGGCCGAGCAAAACGCCGACAAGCCCTGCATCAACGTGATGGCTCAGGGTCCGCTCTTTGGTGCCGCCTACGTCTTTAGCATCTGCAACGTGCAGGAGATGCTGCAGATCGACTCCTGCACCATCAACACCTGCGACTTCTTCCACGGCCCCTTCGAGATCCTGGACAAGCGCACCTCGCTGTTCCAGCTCATCAGCGTCGGCCGCAGCCGCTGCAACGACGAGCGCGGCATCCGCTTCGTCAACCAGTACGGTGGCGAGCGCGTCTATCAGCTCGACGCCAAGGAGCTCGGCCTCAACGACATCAAGGACAGCGTGAGCGAGTACTTCAATCACCTGATCTTTGCCCCGATCCTCAACAACGTGTACATGCGTGCGCTCTCTGCCGTCACCCACAAGGACTACATGACGCGCCGCTACATGTGGAAGCTGGACTACTAGGGGATAGAGCGGCCTAACAGCTCGATGTCCTCATAAGTTGCGGTGGAATAGTTCCTGCTTGGGGGCTTGAAGCCTCTATTTAGGAACTATTTCACCGCAACCGCCCAGTAATCCGCTGGGGGCGGAGGAAAACGGATCACTTATCCGCTCGCCGATTTGTGTCTTGAAAAATGTATATAACGACTATAACGTAGTACGAAACATATTGGAAACAATACCGAGGAGGCTGCGTTGAAGAAAAGCAATCTGGGCTATGTGCTGGTGCTGATCGCCGCGCTTATGTGGGGCAGCATCGGAATCTTTGTAAACGGCATCTCGGCCATGGGCGTTTCGTCCCAGAGCATGGCTGCCTTTCGCTTGTTGGTCGGAGCGCTTATCTTGGCGCCGGTCCTGATGTTTATGGGCTGCCGTCCGGGTGAGGGGTCTACCGTGGCTCAGGGTCCGCTGGCCCTGTTCAAGGCAAGCCCTAAAGAGCTTGTTCCCTGTGCGCTTGTCGGCATCGTCGGTTTGGCCGCCGCCAACACCTGTTATTACGAGTGCATGGGCGAGGTGGGCATGTCCACGGCCTCGGTGCTGCTCTACACCTCGCCGGTGTTTGGCGTCATGCTCGGCCGCGTGCTTTATCGCGAGGACGTGACCCCCAACAAGCTCGTTGCCATTGTCTTTAACATCGTAGGCTGCGTGCTTGCAGTGACCAATGGCGACCTTTCCGGTTTTCATTTTTCGGTTTGGGGCGTCACGTCGGGCGTGATTGCAGGCCTTTGTGGTGCGTCGCTCGCGGTGTTTAGCCGAATAGCAACCAAGACGGTCCACCCGCTGGCTGTCACGTTTTGGGGCTTTGTTTTTGGCGGTGCGGTTATGGCAGCTATCGCGGCTCCGTGGCCGGATGTCGCCGCGGCAATGTCGCCACAGCTGCTGCTGCTGTTCCTTGGCTTTGGACTCATCCCCACAGCCGTTGCTTACATCTTATATATGCAGGGTCTGTCCATGGGGCTCGAGACATCGAAAGTTCCCGTCGTAATGTCTTTCGAGACGGTCGTCACCGTACTGGTGGGCATTGGTGTCTACGCCGAGCCCGCCGGCGCGATTAAAGTCCTGGGCATCGTGTTGGTGCTCGCGTCCATCCTGATTATGAACACCGACTTCTCCAAGCTGCGCAACAGTGTGTTTGTCGGTCATGTCATTGAGAGCATGACCTTTAAGCCCAACGCGTGGTGGACCGAAAAATCTCAGGACATGGATCTGTTTAAGGAACGCACCGGCATTGCGCTGGAACCCACCGTACAGGAAAGCCCCTGGTACTTCGTGCGATAGGGGATTGCGCGCAGGGTCTGACCTGGGGTTATCCAGCTAGCGCCGGCCTACCCAGTCCAACGTTTCGAGTACGTTAAACCCGTCAACGGTCGATTTTCACCCGCGAACGGTCTTTATACTAATTAGCAATATAAGCAACGTATAAGACGTTATAATGACCATAACGAAAAGGAGGAGGCAAGATGAATCAGATCATTCTCGCATCTCATGGCGGCCTGGCCGCAGGCGCCAAAGACACGCTCGAGATGGTTCTCGGCGACGTGTCGAACGTCCACGTCGTGTCGCTTGCTCGTGACGACAAGGAGCCCATCACCAATAAGGTTGAGGCTATGATCGCCACGTTCAACGCGGACGACACCGTCTATGTGCTGACCGATATGCTCGGCAGCTCGGTCAACAACAACATGGTCGAGCTTTCCAAGAACGGCACGAAGTTCACGGTTGTCAGCGGTTTCAACATCCCGTTGGCGCTCACGCTTGCTATGAGCCCCGCCCCCGTCAAGGGCGCCGAGCTCGCGGCCCTCATCAATGAGGCCCGCACCGGTCTGACCAACCCCAACGCACCGGTCGAGGCCGCCGCGGCTCCCGCCAAGAAGGCCAAGGCGTCCCGTCACAGCTCCGGTCCCGCCAAGATCGTCCTCGCACGTCTTGACTACCGTCTGCTGCACGGCCAGGTCGTCTTTACTTGGACCACCAAGGTTCAGGCCGAGCGCATCATCGTCGTCGACAACGCTGCCGCCAACGATGACATCAAGAAGGGCGCTCTTAAGCTGGCCAAGCCCCAGGGCGTGCGCCTGAACGTCTTCACCGTCGAGCGTGCCCTCGCCAAGATGGATAAGCTCAACACCCTCGGCGAGCGCGTCATGTTCGTCTTTGGCAACACTGCCGAGACGCTGCAGTTCTGTCAGGGCTACAAGCTCGACGCCATCAACCTGGGCGCCACCGCCAACCACGACGGTGCCGATCAGGTCGGCGGCAAGGACAGCTCCGTCTTCCTCGACGCCACCCAGAAGGCCGACGTCAACCAGCTGCTCGACATGGGCATCAAGCTCTATGTCCAGCAGACCCCTACGTATCAGAGCGTCGACATCGACGCCAAGCTGTAATCAACCAGGCTTTTGCCTGACTGAAAGGAGAAGGGTATGAATACGTTCATCAGTGCGGTGCTCGTCGGCCTCGTCGGCGTGTTCTGCATGTGGGACTCCCGCCTGCTCGGTCGTCTTAACTTCGAGCAGCCCCTCGTTGGCGCTACGCTCGTCGGTCTGCTGCTGGGCGATGTGCCCACCGGCCTTGCCGTCGGTGCCGCCGTCGAGCTCGTGTCCATGGGCCTGGTGCAGGTCGGCGCCGCCGTTCCGCCCGATATGGTCCTGGGCGGCATCGTGGCCGCTGCCTTTGCGTGCCTGACCGATGCTTCTGCCGAGACCGCCATGACGATCGCCATCCCGGTCGCCGTCCTGGGTCAGCTCCTCGGCATCGTGTTCCGTTCCATCATCGCCGCCCTCACCCATGTGGCAGATAGCGCGATCGATAACGGAAAGTTCAAGACCGCCTACCGTATGCACATCTGCGCCGGCTCCGGTCTGTACGCCATCATGTACTTCCTGCCGATCTTCCTCGCCGTCTTTGTTGGCACCGACCTGGTTCAGGCCATCGTCAACATGGTTCCCGAGTGGCTGTCCACTGGTCTTAACGTTTCGACCAAGATCATGACCGCCTACGGCTTGGCCCTGCTGCTCACCATGATGATCAAGAAGGGTATGACTCCGTTCCTGTTCATCGGTTTCCTGCTCGCCGCTTACCTCAACCTGTCCGTCATCGCGGTCGCTCTGATCGGTGTGTGCCTGGCTGTCGTCTTCATGGGCTTCAAGTTCAACGGGTCCCATGCAGCCGCCGGTGTCGATTCCGACTACGATCCGCTCGAAGACGACGAAGACTAAGGAGGAACACACTATGGCAACCGCAACCAAGGACGTGTCCCTGAACAAGAAGATCAGCCAGTTCTTCTGGCGCTCCTGGGCCATCCAGGCCTCTTGGAACTACGAGCGTCAGATGAACATGGGCTTCCTCTACGGCATGGTTCCCACGCTCGACCGCCTCTATCCGGACGAGTCCGACCCCAAGCAGCTCGCTGCTAAGAAAGAGGCTTACCACCGTCACATGGCGTTCTACAACTGCACCCCGCAGACGAGCGCCTTTATCCTGGGCCTCACCGCCTCCATGGAGGAGGAGTACGCCAAGGATCCCGAGAACTTCAACCCCGATTCGATTAACGCGGTCAAGACCTCCCTTATGGGCCCGCTTTCCGGCATCGGTGACTCCTTCTTCCAGGGCACCATCCGTGTTATCGCCTTTGGTCTGGGCGTTCAGCTGGCTCAGCAGGGCTCCATCATGGGCCCGATCCTGGCCATGCTCATCTCCATCGTCCCCTCTGTGCTGATCACTTGGTTCGCAGCCAAGATGGGCTATCAGGGCGGCCACGAGTACCTGAGCAAGCTTCAGGGCGGCGACCTCATGGAGAAGCTCATGTATGTCTGCGGCATCGTGGGTCTTATGTCCGTAGGCGGCATGATCGCCACGCTGATCGGCGCCACCACCCCGCTGCAGTTCGCTGAGGGCACCGTCGTTATCCAGGACATCCTGGACGGCATGATGCCCCAGATGATCTCCCTTGGCCTCACCGGCCTTATGTACTGGCTCATCAAGAAGAACGTCAACACCGGTTGGCTTCTCGTGATCGCCATCGTGGGCGGCATCGCCCTCTCCGCGGCCGGCATCCTGGCCTAGTCGCGACCAAGCGTCTAACCGCTTTCCCCCGGGGGCCTGCCTGGCATCCCATACCCCAGGCAGGCTTCCATCCCCAAAATGCGACAATGGGACAGTCCCTTTGTCGCATCCTCAACGGGCCGGCGACTCGGTCCAAATCACGGTAACCCTGCGAGCGCCCGGCAATGTGGCGCCGCAAAAATCGAAAGGAATGTGTCAGATGTACGAGATCGACCTTAACCTCCCTAAGCAGATCGTCGCTGACGTCCTGTCCAACCACGAGATCCACAGTGTCGCCTTCGTCGGCTGCGGTGCTTCCATGTCCGACCTGTACCCCGCCAAGTACTTCCTGGCCAACAACACGGACAAGCTGAACGTTCAGATCTTCACCGCTAACGAGTTCAACTATGACACGCCTTCCTGGGTCAACGAGCACACCTTCGTGATCACCTGCTCCCTCGGTGGCTCCACGCCCGAGACCGTCGAGGCCAACAAGACCGCCAAGAAGCACAACTGCCCGGTCGTCTCCCTCACCAACAAGGCTGGCTCCGCTCTGACCGTCGACGCCGACTACGTCATCGTTCACGGCTTCCACGCCAACTTCGCTGCCAAGTGCGAGAAGCCCGGCTATGCCATCGCTCTTGCTCTCGAGATCCTTCAGCAGACCGAGGGCTATGACAAGTACGACGACATGATCACCGGCCTCACCAACGTCTTCGATCTCTGCGAGAACGCTGCTCAGTCCTGCAAGAAGCTCGCCAAGAAGTTCGCTGAGGACTTCAAGGACGACAAGATGATTTACTTCATGGCCTCTGGTGCCTCCGAGAAGATGGCTTACTCTCACGCCGCCTTCCTGTTCACCGAGATGCAGTGGATCGACGCCGCCGCCTACAACACCGGCGAGTACTTCCACGGCCCGTTCGAGGTTTCCACCGAGGGTAAGCCCTACGTCTTCTTCATGTCCGATGGCGCTACCCGTCCGATGGACGCCCGCGCCCTCACCTTCCTTGAGCGCATGGGCGCCAAGGTCGCTCTGATCGACTCCAAGGACTACGGCCTGGCTGACGCCGTGCCCGCGAGCGTCGTCACCTACTTCAACCCGCTGCTGCACCTCGCCGTTATGCGCGAGTACGGCAACCAGATCGCCGAGGCCCGTCAGCACCCGCTGACCATGCGTCGCTACATGTGGAAGCTTTCCTACTAATCACAAGTAAGTAGACCTTACGGGTTGATTGAGAGGGGATGGGGTTTGCGCCCCGTCCCCTTTTTTGCTCTTGGGAGGGCACGCCTGTCGCGTCGCAAAACCCAGGATAAAACCTACCAAAATAAACCTGTCTCTATTTGGCAGGTGGGAGGAGATGCGTATGATCAAAGCAGTGCTGTTTGACATGGACGGCGTGCTGGTCGATACCGAGTGGTTCTACAACCGTCGTCGCGTGGCGTTTATGGAGGAGAAGGGGTTCCACTTTGACGAGATCCCCGATCTTTCGGGGTCTAACGAGCCGGCCATTTGGGAGGCGCTGGTGCCCGACGATGTTGAGCTGCGCGAGCGCCTTCGCGTGGAGTACAAGCAGGTCTACAGCCCGGACCACCCCGTTCCGTATGCCGAGCTGCTCAACGAGCAGACGGAGCCGGTGATGCGCGCACTGCACGAGCGCGGCGTGAAGTGTGCCATCGCGAGCTCGTCTTATCGTGAGCTCATTGACGAGCTGGTAGAGATTGCCGGTATCGCCGATGTGCTGGACTACACCATCAGCGGTCACGAGTGCAGTGCGTTTAAGCCCGACCCCGAGATCTACCTGCGTGCCATGGAGGCGCTGGGGGTGGAGCCTGCCGAGTGCCTGGTTATCGAGGATTCGCCTTTGGGGATCGAGGCTGGCAAACGTTCCGGCGCCCGCGTCCTGGCACTGCGTCCGCACGAGGGCGTCAACCTCGATCAATCGCGAGCCGATGCCGTTATTGATAATCTGACCGACATTTTGGCCGCTTTGTAGTGTCAATCCGCCGCGAGAAGCACGGGTTCAAACGTTTTTTGCGGTGGACTGGCTCAATTTGGTTTCGATTTTGATCCGTTTGGCTTCGATTCGGACTAAGTGAGTAGACTTTTTGGCGCAGGCCGAGCACAATGCATATCTTCCTTTGTAAAACCGCAGGTCACAGGGGTGGCGGTTTTGGGTGTGCTCGGCAGATCGTAAAAAGTCTACTCACTTGGAATTTTGCCCTTTGGTCGTGGGGGTTGCTGGTCCCGTTTTGGTTGTCGAGGGAGGTTGAATTGAAGCGCCCCCGCACGCTCCATGCTACAATCGCGGGCATGCCCCACAACTACATCTGCCTTCGAAAGGAGCCTGCGTGGCGAACGCCATCGATCAGCTCACGGACCGCGTGCTCGTGCTCGGCCGCCTCACCATCGTCCGCCGCGCTATTACTGCCGTGGCGGTCACGATTTCCGCCGTTCTCCAGACATTCCTGATCCAGGCGTTCATTCAGCCCGCCGACTTGCTTCCGAGCGGCCTCACCGGCGTTGCGGTCCTGCTCGATCGCGTTACCTCGCTGGGCGGCGTTCACATCGACATTTCGCTCGGTATGCTCGCGCTCAACATCCCCGTGGCGCTCCTATGCTGGAGCGGCATTAGCAAGCGCTTCGTCATCTTCTCGATGATGCAGGTCGTGCTCTCGTCGCTGTTCCTCAACGTCTTTCACTTCGCTCCATTTTTGGGCGACAAGATCATGCTCATCATTTTTGGCGGCGTGGTCTCGGGTCTGGGCGCTGCCATCGCACTTAAATCCGGCGCATCCACCGGCGGCACCGACTTTATCGCGCTGTGGGTTTCCAACCACACGGGCAAGACCATCTGGGGCGTCATCTTTGGTTTCAACTGCTTTATCCTGGCGATCTTTGGCTTTATGTTTGGCTGGGACAAGGCGGCGTATTCCATCGTGTTCCAGTTTATTTCGACCAAGACCATCGACAGTTTCTATCGTCGCTACGATCGCGTGACGCTGCAGATTACGACGCGCAAGGCAGACGAGGTCATGACTGCCTACGTAAACCATTTTCAGCACGGCATTAGCTGCGCCGAGGTCGTCGGCGGATACAGCCGCGAAAAGATGTACCTGCTGAACACCGTTGTTTCGACCTACGAGAGCCAGGACATTATCAAGTTGGTGTGCGACGTTGATCCCGGCGCCGTGATCAACGTGTTCCACACGCTCAACTTTGTGGGCGGCTGGTGGGGCGGTCATGTCGACGAGCCCATGCCCACGGCCGTTCCCGATCCCGACAAGCCCGCACGCATGGCCAGCAGGCAGGCGCGCCTCAGCGAACAGGACAGCCTGCAGCAGGACGACGGCAAGTAGGGTATTGGCATTTTGCCGGTCCTGCGCAACCCATCCGAACGAGCCCCCCGAAAGCCCCGTTGCTTTCGAGGGCTCTCGTTTGCCCAGATAAAACCTACCAAAATGAAGCTGTCGCTTTTTGGTAGGGAGGGTGTATCGTTTTATCAATATGAGGTAACATGAAACTAGACGTTATATACGTATTAGAAATTTAGCTATTTTGATAAGAGTGATCAGATATGCCTGCGCCCAAAAATGCACCGCTTTACCAGCAGATTTATGACGAAATCAAGGATGCGATCGAGAAAGGTGTTTATGCACCCAAGGAGCGTATTCCGTCCGAGCTTGAACTAGCCGAGCAGTACGAGGTGAGCCGTATTACGGTGCGCCGCGCTGTCGAGGAGCTGTGCTCCGATGGTTACCTGGTTAAGCAGCAGGGCCGCGGCACCTTTGTCTCCACGCCGCACATCAACCGCCAGTTTCACGCCTCGACGCTGCAGACGTTTACCGCGCTGTGTGCCGGCAACGGCATGAAGGCCGGTGCGCACGTGATCGATCGCCAGATCGTTCCGGCGCGCCAAAACGAGATGGAGTTCTTTGGCCTGCAGAAGGATGCGCTGCTGCTGCATATCAAGCGCGTGCGTACGGCCGACGGCGAGCCCATCTTTGAGGAGAACATCTTTGTGCCGTTTGACGCCTACCGTGAGCTGTTGACGGCCGATCTTGAGGACAAGTCGATTTTTGCCGAGGTCGAGCGTGTTGGCGGAACGCCGATTGTCTCGGTTGGCTACCGTACGGTCGAGGCCGTTCGAGCTAACGCCGAGCAGGCGGCCGAGCTGGGCATTGCTCCGCACGATCCGCTGCTCAACTTGCGCGCCGGCTTTACCGGTCCCAACGATGAGCCGGTTTTGCTCGGCAAACAGTACTACGTGGGTAGCCGCTACGTCATGGTGATGTAGGGTTGGTTCCGCCGTTCTAACGAACGGCGGACCGGTCGACGCTGCTCCTTTGGTTGCGCGGTTTTACCAAACCGCGCAACGGCTCGACGCTGCAAACGCCCCTAAGCGGCAATCTGACGTTCAATCGTCGGTCGCGTACCGAAGTACGCTTCCCTCCTCTTTCACGTCACCTTGCTCGCTTAGGGGCGTTTTCGCTGACTTATGCGCAACCAGCGACGTTTCCACGCTCATCCGGAAAGTGTCCGAAAATCCACGCTCGTTCCCTTCGGATTGCATCGCCCGTGGCCGGCAGCCGTGCGGCACCGGTCCGCGTGGCGGCGTATAATCGGCGGCAGATGACTTGGACGTTAGGAAACCATGACCGATAGCATGCAGCAGATGGCGCTCGACACGCTCGGCGCCTATTTTGGCTACACCTCGTTTCGCCCGGGGCAGGACCGCATGGTCGATGCGATCCTTGCCGGCCGCGATGCACTCGGCGTTATGCCCACAGGTGCCGGCAAGTCCATTTGCTACCAGGTGCCTGCGCTCATGCTGCCCGGCATCACCTTTGTGGTGAGTCCGCTGCTGTCGCTTATGGAGGCCCAGACCCGCGCCCTGCTCGCGGCGGGCGCGCGCCCCAGCTATCTCAACTCCAGCCTTACGCCGGCTCAGCAAAATACCGTGCTCAAGCGGGCGCGCGAGGGTCGCTACCAGCTTATGTATGTGGCACCTGAGCGCCTGCTCGAGCCGCGTTTTCTGGCCTTTGCGCAGGAAGCTGCGGCCGAAGGCGGCATCGGCGTTCCGCTCGTGGCCATTGACGAGGCCCACTGCGTGAGCCAATGGGGTCAGGATTTCCGCCCCGCCTACCTGCAGATTCGCGAGTTTATCGATTCCCTGCCGCAGCGCCCCATCGTGGCGGCCTTTACCGCTACGGCGACTGAGCGCGTGCGTGCGGACATTCAGCAGATGCTCGGCCTGCAAAACCCCGCGTGCGTGGTGACGGGTTTCGACCGCAAGAACCTCTACTTTGGCTGCGAGGAGATGGGCGACAAGGCCAAGGCCGCGTGGGTGCGCGACTATGTGATTGCGCATTCGAGCGAGAGCGGCATCGTGTATTGCTCGACCCGCAAGACCGTCGATGCGCTGGCAGGAGAGCTTACCGAGGCTCTGGGCCCCAGCGGCATTCGCGTGGGCCGCTACCATGCCGGCATGGGCAACGACGCCCGTCGTCAGAGCCAGCGTGCCTTTATCGACGACGACATTCAGGTGATGGTCGCCACCAACGCCTTTGGCATGGGTATCGACAAACCCAACGTGCGCTACGTCATCCACAACAACGTGCCCGAGAGCATCGAGGCCTACTACCAGGAGGCGGGCCGCGCCGGCCGAGATGGCGATCCGGCCAGCTGCCACCTGCTGTGGAACGGCAACGATTTTCGCATGCGCCGCTTTTTGATCGACCGCGGCGATGCGGCCGACGAGGCGCTCGACGACGAGCAGCGCGCATGGGCGCTCCAGAATCGATATCGCCTGCTCAGCCAGATGGAAGGCTACTGCAATACCACCGGCTGCCTGCGCGAATACATGCTGCGCTACTTTGGTGACGAGGCCGCGGCCGAGCATGCGGCCGTGGGCGGTGCCGCCGCGGACGACGCCGAGGGCTGCGGCAACTGCAGCAACTGCCTTACGCAGTTCGAGGTCGAGGACGTCACCGATATGGCCCGCGCCACCGTGCGCTATGTGGCCACGCGCCCCATGCGCTTTGGCAAGTCGCTCATCGCCGACGTGCTCCACGGCGGCAACACCGAGCGCATTCGCCAGATGCATCTGGACGAGGATCGCGGCTATGGCGAGCTTTCGAGCGAATCGGTTGGGCGCATCAAGGACATCATCGGCCAGCTGTGCGGCCGCGGCTATTTGGTCACCTCGCAGGGGCAGTACCCGGTCGTGGGCCTGGGCCCGCGTGCCGGCGAGGTCGAGGACGAGGCGTTTGCCTTTACCGTTAAGCGCCGCGCGTCCAAGCGCAAGGCCTCGGCCCGCGCTCGCCGCGCGGTGGATCTGCTGCGCGAGGAGGCCGAGCTGGACCAGCGCCCGCGCGTGGGCGACGATGCCGAGCTGTTCGAGCGTCTGCGCGCCCTGCGCAAGGAAATCTCGACCGAGCTCGAGATGGCGCCGTACATGGTCTTCTCCGACAAGGCACTGCGCGGCCTGTGCCGCCTGCGCCCGCAGACGCGCGACGAGCTTGTCCAGGTCAACGGCATCGGTGAGAAAAAGGCCGACGCCTTTGGCGAGCAGTTTATGGCGGCGATTGAAGAATTTGAGTCCGAGCATGCGCGGGATGGAGCGTAGAGATGGTAGCCGACGATAAAACCGGGCGCGCCGACGTGTCCGCCGTACCGCTGTACCAGCAGGTCATGGACGACCTGAAGGGCGAGATCGCGCGCGGCGTGTACGCGGCCGGCTCGCGCATTCCTTCCGAGATGGAGCTCGCGAAGTCCTATGGGGTGGGGCGCATCACCGTGCGCCGCGCCATCGAGGAGCTGTCGCGCGTGGGGTATCTCAACCGCCAGCAGGGGAGGGGCACTTTTGTGTGCGCTCCCAAGCTCAAGCGCAAGATTCGCCAAAAAGGCGACGTCCAGAGCTTTACCGAGGGTTGCGCCGCCAACGACATGGTGGCCGGAGCACGCTTGGTGTCGCGCACGGTGGTCGCGGCGACGCACGAGGATGCGGCGTTCTTTGGCGTGGAGCCCGGCTGCGAGCTTATCGTGGTCGAGCGCGTGCGCACGGCCGACGGCATCCCCGTCATGCTTGAGAACAACGCCTTTGTGCTCGCCGACCATCCCTACTTGCAGACGCTGGCCGATAAGGACCTCACCGATAACTCAATCTTTGCGCTCGTTGCCGAGCACTCGGGCCGCGCGCCGCTCAAGTCCGACCCCTGCACCGTGGAGATTGCGCTTGCCGATGCTCAGGTGGCCCCGCTGTTGGAGGTGCCGGTCGGCGAGCCGCTCTTTTATATGGAGGCGTACTTTACCGATGCGGACGAGCGGCCCTTGCTGCTCGGGCGCCAGAAGATAGTGGGCTCGCGCTACGTGTTCGACATCTAACGTCCATAGATAGAACAACATAGAACAAATTTGCTGAAATGACTTCACGAGCACCTGCTTGCATGCTATAAATAGAACAACATAGAACGACTGCAGGTACGAGCTGCCGTCGTCCAAAGCCGCCACACAAGGAGGAGCGTTACCGTGAACGCACACGATCTGATTCAGGAAATTATCGAGCGCAAGGGTAAGATCGAGAACGTCTTTTGGATCGCCTGCGGCGGTTCGATGATCGACCTGATGCCGGCTAACGAGCTGCTCAAGCGCGAGGCCACTACGTTTGCCTCGACGGTCTACACCGCGCGCGAGTTTTGCCTGATGGCCCCCAAGAGCCTGGGGCCGAAGTCGCTCGTCGTCGCCTGCAGCCACAGTGGCAACACGCAGGAGGTCGTCGACGGTTGCGAGATGGCGCTGGCTGCCGGTGCCGAGGTCGTCGCCCTCACCGACTGCGAAGGCTCCAAGATCGACAACGGCAAGTGGACCACCTGGGTCTACCCCTGGGGCGAGGGCGTGTCGCAGGCCGAGGTTCCGCAGGGCATCGGCGTTCTGATGGCTGCCGAGCTGCTCGACCAGCAGGAAGGCTACGAGGCACTCGCCGACATGTACGCTGGCCTCAAGCAGATGGATGCGCTGCTGCCCGCCGCCCGCGAGAAGGTCAACGCCGAGCTGGGCGCCCGCTTTGCCGAGCTCTGCCAGCAGCACAAGTTCTTCTATATCCTGGGGTCCGGCCCCAACTTTAGCCAGACCTACGCCATGGCCATCTGCTCGCTCATGGAGATGCAGTGGCAGCACTGCTGCTACATCCACTCTGGCGAGTACTTCCACGGTCCCTTCGAGGCCACCGAGCCCGGCGTGTTCTACTTTGTGCAGCTTGGAGCGGGCGAGTGCCGCCCCATGGAGGAGCGCGCGCTCGCGTTTCTCAACACGCACACCGATACGATTATGGTGCTCGACGCCCTCGAGTACGGCGTGGGCGAGGTGCCCGCCAGCGTGCGTTCGTTCCTGGAGCCGATCTTCTTCTACGCAATGAGCTGCGAGCTGCGCGCCGCCCGCGGCAAGGTGTTCGACCACAGCCCCAAGGTTCGTCGCTATATGGGTGTCGAGCAGTACTAGGTACCGGGAAAAGTATTCACCTTCGATTCGCAAGCGAACAGCGTGCGTAAATAGCGGGCCGCACCGGGGATTTCCGGCGCGGCCCGCTCTGCATTGCGTCCATGCGTGGGGGTATCGCGTCAACCGACGACCTACTTGGCGTCGTAGGCCTCGGCATCCCACCAGTCGAGCTGGGCGATGTTGTCGCGGATGTGCTGGCAGCTCTTGTGGAAGCCCTCGAGCTCGTACTCGGACAGGTCGAGCGTGTAGACCTCCTCGACGCCCTCGGCGCCGATCACGCACGGCAGGGACGTGAAGATGCCCTCTTCGCCATACTGGCCGGTCATGAGCGTGGATGCCGAAAGCACGGCGTGCTCGTTGTGCAGCACGGCGGCGCAGACGCGCGCGGCGGAGTTGGCGACGGCGTACTCGGTGCACTGCTTGCCCTGGTAGGTTACATAGCCGCCCTTGCGCGCGAGTTCCTCGATCTCCATGTGGTCGAAGGCATACTTGTCGGGGTTCTCGGCCTGAAGTTCGTTGAGGCTCTTGCCGGCGATGGTTGCGGCCTTAAAGGCGGCAAGCTGGCTAAAGCCGTGCTCGCCGATCATGTAGGCGTCGATGGACTTGGGGCTCACGCCGACCTTCTTGGAGATCTCGGTGCGCAGGCGGG
>URGF01000021.1 GCA_900547285.1 uncultured Collinsella sp. | reverse complement strand
GGTCTTCTTGACGCTGCGAGGGGCCCTGGCACGGCAATCTGACGTTCAACTTCGGCGGCGCGACCAGAAGGTCAGCGCCGCCTTGTTTCACGTCACCTTGCCATACCAGGGCCCCTCTCGCTGTCACGTCCAAAACATCGAGGTTAAGTGGCCTCCTGTTCGTGCGGAACTCGCGACAAACTTAATGCCCGGCCCGTCGGGGCCACACGGCACGTTGTAGAAGGCGGCTCGCTTTTCGGAATTGGGCTGATATTTCAAGATGTAAGACGCTCTTGGTCCTAATGGGCTTGGGGCGCCTTCGCGTTTCCTCAGCTCTGCACCCTTGCGGGTTCGAATCCCTCCGCTTGCCCACAAGAAAGCGCCCTGGGCCGTTATGGGCTCAGGGCGCTCAATTTTAATGGCTGGGACGGAGGGATTCGAACCCCCAACAGCCGGCACCAAAAACCGGAGTTCTACCGTTGAACTACGTCCCAATGTATGGTGTTGCCCAAAAGCAACTCGTTTAGTTTACCTAATCTGCGAGGGCATCGCAAACGCCGTCGAGCAGGCGTACGGCGAGTGTCTGCGCGTCGCTGGCCGTGAAGGTGCCGTTGTAGCGCGTCATGCCCGTGAGCTCAATGCGAATGCGTGCCGGCTTCTGCTGCGCGGCGACATTGGCAGTGCGGATGCGCTGGGCCAGGTTGTGGCACTCGGCGAGGGCGATCGTGGCGCGCGGCGCTGCATCTGCGGGCAGCTCATCGCTTGCGATCTCGAGCACCAGGTCAACGTCGGTTGGGACCTCGGAGTCGCAGAGCATCATGCCGCTGTTGTCGGTCGTTGCCGTGGCGATATTCCACATGCGCGACGCAACGCTGCGTGCGATGGGGTCCTCGCCGATAACGGCAATCTGGAAGCGCTCGAGCACGTTGGCGGCGCGAGCAAAACCGATACGGGACTCGGCTTCGGTGACCGAGGGCTTGCCCTCCCACACATGGTGCAGGCGGTTGATGTAGGCGTAGGTGTCCTGGAAGGCCATGCCGTCGGCAAACAGGCCGACATTTTCCTGGAACTGCTGCAGGGCGGCCTCGGTATGCGGACCAAAGTAGCCGTCGTCTTCGCCACAGGCAAAGCCCAAAACGTTGAGAGCGCGCTGCAGGGCCTGCACATCGGCGCCATGGAAATTGGGCATGCGCAGATAGAGGGTGCGGTCGCCCAGCTTATACGAAGCGTCTACAAGGGCGCTCCAGCAGGGGATATCGACGGCATGACCGGCAGCAAGGCCGCTGTCGAGCCTGAAGGTGCTGACGGCCTGCTCAGTGGTGGCTCCAAAGTACTTGTCGGTGACTTCGGCGGCATCAATCGTGTAGCCGAGCTGCAGGAGACGAGACTGCACGTCCTCGACGGCTGCTCCTTGCATGCCCGTTGTAATAGGTTCCATGAACGAACCCCTTTCGGCGTACCATTCGTACTATTTGAGCGTCTGTCGGATAGACAACGCAAAGGGATGCATAAACATGCACTCAACAGTGTAGCAAGTTGTGCCTAAATACGCTGCTGACAGGTTTTATAACCCCCGTTAGTTAAGGCGCTCCACAAAGAAATCTGCCATGGAGAGGAACAGCTCGCGTGCGTGCGGATCAAGCTCAACGTTCTCGATGGCCGCTTTGGCCTTAGCGGTCAGGTCGAGCGCGTAAGTGTGGGCGTAGTCGATGGAGCCGGTCTCCTGGAAGATCTCCACGGCGCGTGCGAGCTGCGCGGGATTATCGGTGCCTGAGGAAAGAATCGCCTCGACCTCGCCGTGGTGGCGCTCATCAGAGAGGGCGTGTACGGCGACAAGCGTGCGCTTGCCCTCGGTGATGTCGGTGCGGAAGTCCTTGTTGGCGGCTTCCTTAGTGCCGACAAGGTTGAGCAGGTCGTCCTGAATCTGAAAGGCAAGGCCCGTGTGCAGGCCAAAGGCGCGCAGCGCTTCGATTTGCTCATCGTTGCCGCCGCCGATAATGGCTCCGGCGGCAAGCGGCGTGGCTCCGCTGTAAAACGCGGTCTTGTGCGTCGCCATGTCCAGGTAGTCATCAACCGAGATATCAAAGCGCCCGTCGCGGACCCAACCCAGGTCGAGTGCTTGACCCTCGATGGTGCGGACGATCATCTCGGTAAGCTCGTGGAGCACGCGCAGCTTCACGTCGGACTCCAGCGTAGGGTCGTCGAGAACCGTCTTGGTGACCATGGTGAGCGCCAGGTCGCCACAATTGATGGCAAGGCCCGTGCCCTCGGTAAGGTGCATGCAGGGCTTGCCTCGACGAAGCTGTCCGTTGTCGGCGATGTCGTCGTGGATCAGCGCGCCCGACTGGAAATGCTCGATGGCTGCCGCGGCGCTGCGGGCGCTCTCAAAGCTACCGCCCACTGCGGTTGCGGCGAGCATGCAGATAAGCGGGCGGTGGCGCTTGCCGGCGTTGGCCGTAAAAGCCGAGAGCGGCGCATACAGGTAGCGCTCGATATCGGCAGAGGTCGCCTGTCCGTCAAAGAACGTGGCCAGATAGTCGTTAATCTGGTCAAAGTGCTGGGCTAAAAAGCTGGTAAACGGACTGGACACGGGTTCTCGCATTCTTTCTGAGGTTGCGTTGATGCAATATGCAGACAACATATTGCCACATTAGGGCGTTTGGCGCGGCAGTTTTGGCGATTTGGGACAACGGGCGTGCGTTTGATGGAGCGCGCCTAAATCAGCCCAAAATGCTCGAGCGCCGCAACGACACCGTCGTGATCGACGGTGTCGGTCACGTAATCGGCCTTATCCTTGAGATAGTCCGGCGCATTGCCCATGGCGATACCGACATCGACGGCGTTCATCAGCGAGACGTCATTGCTGGCGTCGCCGATGCCGTATACGGTTCCGTGGTGGGGATCGAGGGCGTCGAGTACAGACTGGATGCCCCCGCGCTTCGTGCATTCGCGGGGCGAGATTTCGGTTACCTCGAGTTCGAGCTCGTTAAAGCACAGCAGCGGCTCAAGTGCCTTATCTTGAGCGATGTGGTTGGCGAGTGATGTAGACATCAAGATCTTGTAGACACTGTAATGTTGCAGCTGCGTGACTGCGTCGCCCAGGGTGCGCGCGTATCCGGGGGCATCGGGGGCATCGGCACTCATGCGCACGACGCCGTTGAGGCCCTCAAAGCGGATGACCTCGCCCGATTGCTCAAGGTAGGGGGCAAGACGCTGCAGCATGCTGGGCGTCATCGACAGATCGCGAATTGCGTGTCCGTTGATCTCGGCGTAACCGCCCGCAAGACAGACGATGCCGGTCCAGGGCAGCTCTAGAAGTTTGGGGTGGATGCAGCTGAGGGTGCGTCCTGTGCAGATAAAGGCCATGTTGCCATTTGCAACGAAATCGCGGATGGCCTGCGAGACCGCCTCGTTGGGATAGGGGGACAGGTCACGCTCGCTCTCGGGAAGCTCTTGTGCCGCTCGAGGGTCTTGCCAGGCGAGCGTTCCGTCGATATCGAAGAAACAGATATCGCTGCGATTATGGGCTGCGCTGGCGGCAGGGGAGGCCGAGGTGGTGGGCACAAATTCCGGCTCGAGGCCCATGATCTGGTCAAAATGCTCTTTAACGCGGGGAACGGAGATGCCGATGATCACCTGGGCGGTCTTGCCCGTAATGATGAGGCCCTTGGCGCCCACCGCGACAAACGACGCGTTATCTGCAACGATGGAAGGGTCTGCGACCTCGACGCGCAGGCGCGTGGCACAGTTGGTTGCGCCCACGATATTGCCAACACCACCTAAAAGCTGAATTACCCGCTCAGCGAGGATGTGATCTTGATCGGATCGACTATTGACCTCGTCATTGGGAGATTGCTCTTTGGCAAAGCCGCTTTCCGTTAAACGATCGATTGCCGCGCGATTGGCGACATGATCCTCGCGGCCCGGCGTCTTAAGGTCATAGATCAAGATGAGTGCTCGAAAACTAACAAAAAAGATGAGGCTAAAGGCAAGGCCGATACCGAGCGCCAAAAGATAGGCACCGGCATGCGTGCGCATGAGCGGAATAAAGTTGAAGGCTGCCATCTCCATGAGGCCGCCCGAGAAGATGCCGACGATGCCAAAGAGATTCATGGTTGTGGCAAGGCAAGACGATAAGACGGCGTAGAGAAAAAAGAGCCCGGGGTGGGTGAACATAAAGAGAAACTCGAGTGGCTCGGTAACGCCGCAAACCACCGAGGCGATGATGGCGGGAACAAGGATGACCCTGAGGCCGGCGCGGCGTTCTGGTTTTGCGGTGGAGTAGAACGTGGCTGCGATGGCGGGAAGGCCAAAGAGCTTGACCCAGCCGGTGGCGGTAAAACCGGCCCACGGCGCAAGTTCATTAAGGGGGCGCGTGCTATGGGAGAGGATGGGGAGCAAGCTGCTCCACGTGGCGTAGATGCCGTCGTTAATGACCAGGTTGTCGTAGTAGATCGGCATGTAGAGCAGGTGGTGCAGCCCCATGGGCTCGAGCGCTCGCTCCAAAAACACAAAGATGCCCACGCCAAAGGGGCCGACGCTCGTAAGTGCATGGCGCAGCGTTTCGGTCATTGCGTATACGGAGGGCACGATGGCGGCCGAGATAGCGGCAAGGGCAAACACGGCAAAAAAGCTGATGAGGTAGACCAGCGAGGAGCCCGAGAAGGTGCCGAGCCAATCGGGAACCTTGGCATCGTAGAAGCGGTCATGGATGGCGACGACGGTTGCCGATACCACCAGCGGGCCGATAATGCCGGTGTCGAGCGTCTTGATGCCGTCGATGACGGTGATACCGTTGGCGGGGGTCAAAGATGACGGGTACTTAAGCCCAAGGTTGTCTCCGCTCAGCTTAATGATCTCGCTCAAAAAGAAGCAGTAGGCAAAATAGGCGACGAGTGCCTCGAGGCAGCAACGAGCCGGCTGCTTTCGGGCAAGGCCGATGGGCAGCGCTACGGCAAACAGGAGCGGAAGGCGTTTAAAGACCGTCCACGAGCCGCGCTGGATGATAGCCCAGAAAACGTACCAAGGGGTTCCGTATACGGCGAGGTCGCCGACGATGTCCGCGGTTGTTGCGAGAGCGGAGATGCCGACCATAAGGCCCGATATGGAAAACAGCATGGCGGGCGCGAACATTGCCCCGCCAAAACGTTGGATTTTCTGCAGCATGTTCTGCCTCCCGAATATCGAGGTGCGTTGCGCGTGGTGAAACGTTTAAACAATGGATTCATTGTAGAGGACTGGACGATTGCCGTGCCGGCAGTTTTGAGCGAAACCGATTTGGGCACGACAGGAGCCGCCAACGGTTAAATATTGTCGCTTTACCGATAATCGGTTTAAACAACTTTAAGAAATGCTATCGTGCCTAGCCAGCAAGAAGATGCAGAGGTGAAACAATGCCAAAAGCGATTTACGAAGGAATCTACCGCGAGATCCGTTCGCGCATCATTAACGGGACCTATGCGTTTCAGGAGATGCTGCCAACCGAAGCCGAGCTGACCGCGGAATTTGGCTGCACGCGCAATACCGTCCGCCGCGCTTTGAGCATGCTGGCAGACGAGATGTTTGTGCAGCCCATACACGGCAAGGGCGTGCGCGTTATTTGGCTCAAGGGCGAAACCGACATGCTGGGCGCGCTCGAGGAAGTCGAGTCGTTTGGCGAATTTGCAAAGCGCAACAATGCCGTCGCATCGACCGAGGTCAAGTCTTTTGAACATTTGATTTGCACTGAGCAACTCTCTCGTCGCCTGGGCTTTAAGGTGGGCGAGGAGTTGATTCGCGTGGTGCGTGTCCGAAGCCTTAACGGCAATGCACGCCAAGTAGACCATGGTTACTTTTTGGAGTCGATCGCCAAGGGCCTGACGCCCGAGATCGCCGCAAAATCAATTTACGACTATCTGGAGCACAAACGCGGCGTCAAGGTGATGGCGAGCCGTCGTACGGTGAGTGTCGAGCTCGCCAACGATGAGGACTGCAGCTACTTGGACCTTGGCAAGTACAATTGCGTCGCCGTTATGGAGAGCCAGTCGTACACCTCGGACGGCATCTTGTTCGAGGTCACGCATGCCCGCACGCATCCCGAGATCTTCCACTACCGCGTCAACTCCAAGCGATAGCCGGCTAGCTCGCAGCCTGACGAGACTCATGCCATCAAAGCGAAAACGCCCGGTCAAACCGACGATGCATCGGCTTGACCGGGCGTTTTCTCTGCATTAGATAACAAATAATTGTTTATACAAAACTTGTCAAGTATCAAGTTGAAATTACCGTTCACCGAAGTTTTTCTACCGCTCTAGTAATACTTGTTCAAACAACTAGCCAAATAGCGTATTGTACAAATCAGCAAAAGGGGCAAAGTCCCCGAGCCAATCTCCGAAGGCGGCGGCAAAGGGTGCCGCCACGGTGTGAAAGGGTGGATTGTAATGAAGAACGAAATGAGCAGAAGGCAGTTCCTGGGCTTTGCTGGTTCCGCGGCTGCGGTTCTTGGTCTGGGTCTCGTGGGCTGCGGTGGCTCCGCCGGCTCCGGCTCCTCTGCTTCTGGTGACGCTGCCGAGGTCTACTTCCTCCAATTCAAGCCCGAGGTCGACAAGGAGTGGAAGGAGATCGCCAAGGCGTACAAGAAGGAGAAGGGCGTCGAGGTCAAGATCGTGACCGCCGCCTCCAACACCTACGAGGAGAAGCTCAAGTCCGAGATGTCCAAGAGCTCCGCTCCGACCCTGTTCCAGGTCAATGGCCCCACCGGTCTTAAGAACTGGAAGGATTACTGCGCCGACCTGTCCGATACCAAGCTCCGCGGTGAGCTCATTGATGACTCCCTGGCTCTGCAGTCCGACGGCAAGGATGTGTGCATCGACTGGGTTCAGGAGAGCTTCGGCATTATTTACAACAAGCAGCTGCTCGAGAAGGCTGGCTACAAGGCCGAGGACATCAACTCCTTCGACAAGCTGAAGGCTTGTGCCGACGACATCCAGGCCCGCAAGGACGAGCTTGGTGTCGAGGGTGCCTTCACTTCCGCCGGCATGGACGACTCCTCCAGCTGGCGCTACACCACACACCTTGCCAACATGCCGCTCTACTACGAGTTTGAGAAGGAGCACAACCAGGAGGACGACGAGATCAAGGGTGAGTTCCTCGACAACTACAAGCAGATCTTCGACCTGTACATCACCGACTCCACCTGCGATCCTTCGCAGCTTGCTTCCAAGACCGGCGACGACGCCACCAACGAGTTCGCAACCGGCAAGGCCGTCTTCTACCAGAATGGCTCTTGGGCCTACTCTGACCTCGTCAAGGCCGGCATGACCGACGATCAGATTGGCATGATGCCCATCTACATCGGTGTTGACGGCGAGGAGAACCAGGGCCTGTGCTCCGGCGGCGAGAACTACTGGTGCGTCAGTTCCCAGGCTTCCGAGGATGCCCAGAAGGCCACCGAGGACTTCATGTATTGGTGCGTCACCGCTGACACCCCGACCAGCATCATCGCCGACAAGATGGGTCTGACCGCTCCGTTCAAGAGCGCCAAGGAGACCACCAACGTCTTCTCGCAGCAGGCCGTTGCCATGGCCAAGGACGGCAAGAAGACCGTCGCTTGGGACTTCGTTTACATCCCCTCCGAGGAGTGGAAGAAGAACCTCAAGCAGGCTCTCATCGCTTATGCTGCCGACAACACCAAGTGGGACGGCGTCAAGAACGCCTTCGTTGATGGCTGGAAGACCGAGAAGGCCGCTTCCGAGTAAGCAGTTGCTGCCCAAGCTATCTGATTAGCGACAGGGGGCGGGCAGACGTTGGTTTGCCCGCCCCCTGCATATTGAAAGGACCCTTTTATGGGCAAAGCACTCAAGCGCTGGTGGCCGCTCTTTATGCTGCCCACGTGCCTGGCGTTTATGATCGGGTTCGTGATCCCTTTTATCCAGGGCTTCTATCTCTCGTTCTGCCAGTTTATTATCATTAGTAACGCGCACTTTGTCGGTATCGAGAACTACGTGCGCGCGCTGTCCGATCCGCAGTTCTCCACGTCGTTCTTCTTTACCGTGGCGTTTGCCTTCCTGTCGACGGTGCTCATCAACGTGATCGCCCTGGCCATTGCGCAGGCGCTCACCCGCAAGGCGCTCAAAGGCACCAACATCTTCCGTACGATCTTCTTTATGCCTAACCTGATCGGCGGCATCGTGCTGGGCTACATTTGGCAGATTCTGATCAACTGCCTGCTCTCCAACGTGGGCGCCCAGCTCATCGCTCTTAACTCTGCTGCTGGCTTCTGGGGCCTTATCATCCTGACCCTGTGGCAGCAGGTCGGCTACATGATGATCATCTACATCGCTGGTCTGCAGTCCATTCCGTCCGACTACATCGAGGCCGCCAAGGTCGACGGCGCTACGGCATGGCAGACGTTTTGGAAGGTTAAGATTCCTAACCTGATGCCGACCATCACCATCTGCCTGTTCCTGTCCATCACCAACGGCTTTAAGCTGTTCGACCAGAACCTCGCCCTTACCGGCGGCGCCCCCGCGCACTCCACCGAGATGCTCGCCCTGAACATCTACAACACGTTCTATTCGCGTGCCGGTATCGCATGGCAGGGCATCGGTCAGGCCAAGGCGGTTATCTTCTGCATCCTGGTCGTGGCCATCTCCATGATCCAGCTTAAGGCCACGAGGTCCAAGGAGGTGCAGCAGTAATGAAACGCGATAAGGTTATCAACCGCGCGCTCTCGATTTTCTTTACGATCCTGTCGCTCGCGTGGATCTACCCCGTGTTCATGATTGCGCTTAATTCTTTTAAGAAAGCGACCGCAATCAGCACCACCACGGCATTCGATCTGCTCACGCCCGAGACGTTCAACGGCCTCGCAAACTACATGCACGCCCTTAACGAGCAGGGCTTTGCCTCGGCATTTATGTACTCGCTCATCATCACGGTCACGTCGGTCGTGCTGATCTTGGTGTGCTGCTCCATGTGCGCTTGGTACGTGGTTCGTGTCAACAACAAGATCTCGAACTTCTTCTATTACCTGTTCGTGTTCTCGATGGTCGTGCCCTTCCAGATGCTCATGTTCACGCTGTCCAATTTGGCGGACCGCATCGGCTTCAACACGCCGTTCAACATCTGCTTTATCTACCTCGGCTTTGGCGCGGGCCTGGCGGTCTTTATGTTCGCCGGTTTTGTAAAGAACATCCCGCTCGAGATCGAGGAGGCGGCCATGATTGATGGCTGCAACCCGGTCCAGGTGTTCTTTAAGATCGTCCTTCCCATCATGAAGCCCACCTATCTTTCGGTCGGCATCCTCGAGACCATGTGGGTCTGGAACGACTATCTGCTGCCCTACCTTACGCTCGACTCCACCAAGTACAAGACCATTCCTATCTTGATCCAGTACTTCCGCGGCGGCTACGGCCACGTCGAGCTCGGCCCCATGATGGCCTGCATCATGATGGTCGTTATCCCCATCGTCATCATGTACATCCTCTGTCAGAAGTACATCATCGACGGCGTGGTGGCAGGTGCCGTCAAGGGCTGATGCCGTAACTGTTTTGCAAGTTTTGGTGGCGCCCCTCAGCGCGGTGCCGCGTATCGAAAGGTAGAGACATGGCCGAGATCGTACTCAAACATGTTCAGAAGGTGTATCCCAACAACGAGTCAAAAAAGAAGGGCTTCTTTGGCAAAAAGAAGAAGACCGAGGAGAAGAAGCACAACCTCAAGGTTACCGAGGACGGTGTGCTCGCTGTAGAGGACTTCAACCTCACCGTTCACGACCAGGAGTTCGTCGTCCTCGTTGGCCCCTCTGGCTGCGGTAAGTCCACGACGATGCGCATGGTCGCCGGCCTGGAGGACATTACCTCGGGCGATGTGCTCATCGACGGCAAGCGCGTCAACGACGTGGCGCCCAAGGACCGCGACATCGCCATGGTGTTCCAGAGCTATGCTTTGTACCCCAATATGACGGTGTACGAGAACATGGCGTTTACGCTCGAGCTCAAGAAGGTCCCCAAGGACGAGATCGACCGCAAAGTTCGCTCTGCTGCCGAGATTCTGGGCATTACCGAGTACCTCGACCGTAAGCCCAAGGCGCTTTCGGGCGGCCAGCGCCAGCGTGTCGCTATCGGCCGCGCCATCGTGCGTGACCCCAAGGTCTTCCTGATGGACGAGCCCCTGTCCAACCTGGACGCCAAGCTTCGTAACCAGATGCGTGCCGAGCTCATTAAGCTGCGCCACGAGATCAAGGGCACGTTCATTTATGTTACTCACGACCAGACCGAGGCTATGACCCTCGGTGACCGTATCGTGGTCATGAAGGACGGCGTCGTCCAGCAGATCGCCACCCCGCAGGAGGTCTTCAACCATCCCGCGAACATCTTCGTCGCCGGCTTTATCGGCGTGCCGCAGATGAACTTCTTCGATGCCCAGCTGGTGCGCTCGGGCAACGGCTTTACCGTCAAGACCGAGGATATGAACGTGGCGCTCGCCCCCGAGACCTGCGCTCAGCTTGCTCTCAACTGGGACGGCGGCGACGTGAAGGAGATCACGGCCGGCGTGCGTCCCGAGCAGATTCTGCTTGCCGACAAGGGCGAGGAGGGTGCGCTCCAGGGCACCGTCGAGGTGACCGAGCTCATGGGCTCGACCGAGCATGTCCACGTGACCGCTCCCGACGGCCAGTTTGTCCTGATTATCCCCGTCGTCGACCTCGAGGCCAAGGGCGCGCTCAAGGCTGGCGACCCCATCTGGTTCAAGTTCGAGAAGAACGCGACTCATCTCTTCGATAAGGTGTCTGGCAAGAACCTTATCTAGGCCCGGTGCATCCAGGCCCTCCCTTTGGGCGACTGCGGCTTTGCCATCCTTTTGCCGCGGTCACATATAAGGCTCCCCTCCCGTCCACTGGGCGAGAGGGGAGCCTTTCTTTGTGTTGGGACTGTCTGACCGGTCGTTTGTCTCGATCTGTAACGGATAGGGCCGATTTCGGACGTTAGATGTTACAGATCGAGGCGGTTCCGCTGAGCTAACCATTTCATCTAAATCTGTAACACCAAAGGCGAATTTCACCTGCTAGATGTTACAGATTGAGATAAACCCAAGGGGAGGGGCCGGTATGTCTCAATCTGTAACAGCTGGGACCGTTTTGGTTGAGTAGTTGTTATGGATCGAGATTGTTTGGCCGAGTCGGATCACAGGGTAACGTGCGGGCACAAAAAACGGAGCCGCGTTGCCGTGGCTCCGTTTTCAAGAGGATGGGCGATGAAACCGAATTAGCTCAGGTGCCAGATCTCGTCGTTGTACTGGGAGATCGTACGGTCGGACGAGAAGGTGCCGGCGTTGGCGATATTGATGAGCGCCTTGCGCATCCAGGCGTCCTGGTCCTCGTAGTCGGCCAGCACGCGCTCCTTGGTCTGGATGTACTCCTCAATGTCGAGCAGGGCCATAAACCAGTCCTTGCCCTTAATGTCGTCGTGCAGGCGCTGCAGGCGCTCGGCATTGCCGGTCGCCATAAAGGCCGGGTTGGTGATGAAGTCCACCAGCAGTTTAATGCCGGGCTTGCGGTAGAGCGCACCGGCGTTGTAGGTGCCGTCGGCGTAGAGCTGCTCGACCTGTTTGGACGAGGCACCAAAGGTATAGATGTTCTCGTCGCCCACGAGCTCGGCAATCTCCACGTTGGCACCGTCGAGCGTGCACAGGGTTAGGGCGCCGTTGAGCATGAACTTCATGTTGGAGGTGCCGCTCGCCTCCTTGGAGGCCAGGCTGATCTGCTCGGAGATGTCAGCGGCGGGGATCACGCGCTCGGCGGCGGTGACGTTGTAGTTCTCGATCATGACAACCTGCAGGTAGGGAGCCACGTCGGGGTCGTTTGCAATCCACTGCGACAGCGTCAGGATCAGATGGATGATGTCCTGCGCGATAGTGTAGGCAGGCGCCGCCTTGCCGCCAAAGATGATGGTGACAGGGTGCTTAGGCCTGTTGCCGTTCTTGATATCGAAGTACTTCCAGATGATGTAGAGCGCGAGCATCTGCTGACGCTTGTACTCGTGGATGCGCTTGACCTGGACGTCGATGATGGCGTTGGAGGGAATGGTCACGCCCTGCTCGAGCGCCATGAACTGGCGCATGATGGCCTTGGCCTCGACCTTGGTGGCGGCCAGGCGCTCAAGAACGTCCTTGTCGTCGGCGAACTTGGCGAGTTTGTTCAGATCGCCGGTGCTGCGCCAGTCGGTGCCGATTACATCGTCGAGCAGGCTGGCGAGCGCGGGGTTGGCTCCATGGATCCAGCGGCGGAAGGTGATGCCGTTGGTCTTGTTGGAGAACTTCTCGGGATAGATCTCGTAGAACGGATGAAGCTCGGTGTCCTCCAGGATCTTGGTGTGGAGGGCGGCTACGCCGTTGATGGAGAAGCCAAAGTGGATGTCCATGTGGGCCATGTGGACGGTGTCGTGCTCGTCGATGATGGCGACGCGCGGGTCATCGTACTCGGCCTTCGCGATCTCATCGAGCTTGACGATAATGTCGGCGATGGCAGGGGAGACCTTCTGCAGGCTGGCGAGCGGCCACTTCTCGAGCGCCTCGGCAAGAATCGTGTGGTTAGTGTAGGCGACCATGGAGCGTACGATGGTCACGGCCTCGTCAAACTCGATGTCATGCTCGGTGGTGAGCAAGCGAATGAGCTCGGGGATGACCATGGTGGGGTGCGTGTCGTTAATTTGGACCACGGCGTAGTCGGCCAGATCGTGCAGGTTGCTGCCGCGCTCGATGGCCTCGTCGATCAGGAGCTGGGCGGCGTTGCTCACCATGAAGTATTCCTGGTAGATGCGAAGCAGGCGGCCCTGCTCGTCGGAATCGTCGGGGTAGAGGAACAAGGTGAGGTTCTTGGCGATCTCGGTCTTGTCGAAGTCGATGGAGCTGCCGGGGACCAGGCCGTCGTCGACGCTCGCCAGGTCGAACAGGCGCAGACGGTTCTTGGTGGGCTGGCCGTAACCGGGCACGTCGATGTTGACGAGCTTGGAGGTAACGGCAAAATCGCCGAACTCGACGGTGTAGGAGCGGTCGTCGTCGACTAGGATGTCCTGCTCACCGAGCCACTCGTCGGGGACGGCCTTCTGCTGGTTGTCGACAAAGCGCTGACGGAACAGGCCGTAGTGATAGTTGAGGCCCACGCCATCGCCGGTCAAGCCCAGCGTGGCGATGGAATCCAGGAAGCATGCGGCCAGGCGGCCCAGGCCGCCGTTGCCGAGCGACGGCTCGACCTCGAACTCCTCGATCTTGTTGAGGTCGTGGCCTGCGGCGGTGAGCTGGTCCTTAACCTCGTCGTAGATGCCGAGGTCGATCATGTTGTTGATGAGCAGCTTGCCGATCAAAAATTCGGCGGAAATGTAATAGAGCTTTTTCTTGCCGTTGTTGAGCGGGCAGGCGGCGGAGCGCTCCTGCACGAGTTTGACCAGCAGCTTGTAAATGCGACGGTCGTCGAGCTGCTCGAGCGAGGTGCCAAAAGACTGCTCGGCGAGTTCCATGAGGTTAATTTGGGGCATGTTTCCTCCTGTAATGGGTTGATTACATGTCTGCAATTCATAAGAATCCCGCGCGAGGGGATTGGGGTGGCCTCGCGCGGGTAAGCAAGCGCGTCCGCACGGTGGGGAGGGGTCGGGCGCGGTAGCTCCTATTGAGGAAGCTCGATTTCGGCTTCCGACGGGATGCGGAAGTAGGTCTCGGTCCAGTCGGTGAGTTTGTGCTCGAGCTCGCGGGTGATGGCGCCGTCGAGCATGCGCCAGGTCCAGTTGCCGCCCAGCGTGGCAGGGGTGTTGATGCGCGCCTCGTTGCCCAAGTTGAGCAGGTCCTGCATGGTGTAGATGCACGTGTCGCTCACGCTGGCTGCGATGGTTCGGTTGAGCGCGTCGGCGATGGGTTCGCCGGCCTGCTGATGGGTGTACAGGGCCGCCTGCTCGCGCTGACGCGGGGTAGCCGTTCCCTCAAACCAACCGCGCGCCGTCTCGTTGTCGTGGGTGCCCACATAGGCGACGGTGTTGGCAATGTAGTTGTGTGGCAGATAGTACGAGTTGGTGCCCTCAAAGGCGAACTGCAAGATCTTCATGCCGGGGAAGCCCGAGTTGTCGCGCATGTCGATGACGCCGGGGGTGAGGAAGCCCAGGTCCTCGGCGATGATAGGCAGCGTGCCGAGCTTTTCCTCGAGCGTCTTGAAGAACTTGAGGCCGGGGCCCTGCGTCCACGAGCCGTAGGACGAATCGGGTGAGGAGAACGGCACCTCCCAATAGGCCTCGAAGCCGCGGAAGTGATCCAGGCGGATGACATCGTACATGTCGAGGGCGGCGCGGATGCGGCCCTCCCACCAGGAGAAACCGTCCGACTCCATGGCGTCCCAGTCGTAGATGGGATTGCCCCAGTACTGGCCGGTGGCAGAGAACTGGTCGGGCGGCGTGCCGGCGACACTCACAGGATTACCGGCGGCGTCGATCTTAAAGAGCTCGGGCGTGGCCCACATCTCGACGGAGTCGCGTGAGACATAGATGGGCAGATCGCCGATGATCAGGATGTCGCGCTCGTTGGCATAGGCCTTGAGGCGGCTCCACTGACGCTCGAAGAAGTACTGCGTCATCTGGTGGTAGAGCATGCGCTCGGGATGGGCGGCGCAGACCTTGGCGGATGCCTCGCCGCGGCGGCGGAGCTCCGCGGACCACTCCCAAAACGCCTTGAGACCGCACTCCTCTTTGACGGTCATGAACTCGCAGTAGGGGATGAGCCAGTCCTCGTTGGCCTGGATAAAGTCATCAAAATCGGCCGGCTTGTCGGCAGCAAAGCGCTCAGCGGCGCGGTCGAGAATCTGACGGCGGCCGCCAAAGATAGCGCCGTAGTCGACATTGCTGGGGTCGGATCCCAGATACACGCCATCGATATCGCGCTGCTCCAGATACCCTGCCTCGATAAGCTCGGCAAAGTCGATAAAGTTGGGGTTGCCTGCGCGGGCCGAGAACGACTGATAGGGCGAATCGCCATAGCTGGTCGTCGTAAGGGGCAGAATCTGCCAGTAATGTTGTTTGCACGAGGCGAGAAAATCGACGAAGTCGTAGGCATTCCAGCCAAAGCCGCCGATTCCGTATGGTCCGGGCAGAGATGAGACGGGCATGAGGACGCCGCTTGCACGCTCCATGAATGCGCTCACCAACCTTCTTGTTGTGGGGTCGGCCTGCCGATGGGTGTGCAGTCCGCCTCCGATGTTCTGATTCGATACGCCTATTGTAAAACATGTTGTTTAAACATGTACAGGCAAGATAAAAAAGTTGGAAGTATTTTGGTGAATGGTTACGCGTCATGAAAAAGCCCCGGTCTCACATCGTGAGATCGGGGCAAGAACGGTATGTAGGTTTTTGCTACTCGGCGTCGGCGAAGCCGTTGGGGTTGTGGCTCTGCCAATTCCAGCTGTCGCGGCACATGTCCGCGATATCGTACTGGGCCTTCCAGCCCATCATGCGCTCGGCCTTGGAGGCATCGCACCAGTTGGCGGCGATGTCGCCGGCGCGGCGCTCGCGGATCACGTAGGGCAGCTCTTTGCCACAAGCCTTGGAGAAGGCGGCGACGACCTCGAGTACCGAGGTGCCGGTGCCGGTGCCCAGGTTAAAGATCTCGACGCCGGTCTTGCCGTTCATCCAGTTAAGGGCGGCAACGTGACCAGAGGCCAGATCGCACACGTGGATGTAGTCGCGCACGCCGGTGCCGTCGGGGGTGGGGTAGTCGTTGCCAAAGACCTGAACGGCCTCGAGCTTGCCCACGGCGACCTGGGCGACATAGGGCACCAGGTTGTTGGGGATGCCCTTGGGGTCCTCGCCGATCAGGCCCGACGGATGAGCGCCGATGGGGTTGAAGTAACGGAGCAGCACGACGTCCCACTCGGGGTCGGCGGTGTGGACGTCCATAAGGATCTGCTCGATCATCCACTTGGTCCAGCCATAGGGGTTGGTTGCGGGCTTCTTGGGGTCTTCCTCGGTGACGGGCGGGTTGTCCGGGTCGCCGTAGACGGTCGAGGAGCTCGAGAAGATGATGGACTTGCAGCCATGGTTGCGCATGACGTCGATGAGCACCAGGGTGTTCTCGATGTTGTTGTGGTAGTACTCGACGGGCTTGCTCACCGACTCGCCGACGGCCTTAAAGCCGGCAAAGTGGATGACACGGTCGATCTGATGGGTATCGAAGATCTTGTTCATCGCATCGCGGTCGAGCACGTTGGCCTCGTAGAAGGTGAGGTTCTTGGCGGCCTCGTCGCCCACGATGGTCTTGACGCGGTCGACGGCGACGGCGCTGGAGTTGGAGAGATCATCGACGATGACGACCTGGTAGCCACCCTCGAGCAGCTGAACGACGGTGTGCGAGCCGATAAAGCCGGCGCCACCGGTAACGAGGACGCAGGTGTCTTTGGGGTCGAGTGCTTTGGACATGTAGTCTCCTATCGAATCAGGAACACTTCTAGAGGGGAGTATAGCGCAGGCGGGGACGCCCAAATGGTGCACTGTAGGAAAAGCAGAGGATTATGTTAACGTACTCATATAAGAGCTTGCTCAATTGTTACCTCAAATTTGACAATTGCTTACGAGCCGCCGACCTTGTAGTTTCCTGCCGTTCGTGGAAATCGTTGGGACGCGCCATATGTACGCTAATATGTATGAGTTGAGCGACATATAAATAAGCATGTAACGGAGTACATATGTCACCAAACAGCGATTCCATCCTTTCCCAGGAGCTCTCGCGCCGCACTGCCCTTAAGGCCCTGTTCGGCGCCGCTTCTGCGGCAGTTCTTTTTGGCCTGCCCACTCGCGCCCATGCGGCGGAGGCTTCCAAAGAAACCACCGATAAATTGAATGCCGCCCAGGCCCAACTCGACGAGGTTCAGGCCCAGCTCGACAGCATCGCAAATGAGTATGCGGCGCTGGCCAACAAGAATGCCCAGACCCTCAACGACATCGAGAATGTCCAGGGCAAGATTGACGACACGCAGGCCCAGATCGATGAAAAGAAGGCCGAGCTCAAGAAGAAGCGCAATGACCTTTCCGATCGCGTGGCCGCCAGCTACAAGTCCGGCGGCACGAACATCCTGTCGCTGCTGCTGGCCTCTGGCTCGTTTGAGGAACTCGTCGCCAACGCGCATTACGTTGAGAAGATCAACAAGAGCGACCGCGATGCCATCGAGGATATCCAGACGATTCAGGCTGAGCTCGACGCGCAGAAGACCGAGCTCGAAGCACAAAAGGCCAACCTGGAGAAACTCAAGGACCAGCAGACGGCTCAGATGCAGGATATGCAGGCCAAGCAGCAAGAGGTCCAGACCGTGCTGAACGGTCTTTCCGACGACGTCAAGGAGCTCATGGCTCAGCGCGATTCCGAGATCCTCGCTGCCGCCCAGGCTGAGGAGGCCGCTAGGAAGGCCGCCGCTGCCGCGGCCGCCGCGAACAAGAACAATTCCTACTCGGGTGGTTCGAGCTCGGGCGGTGGATCGTATGCGCCCGGAACTCCGCAGCAGAATGCCGGCTCGGGCAAGCAGCAGGCTGTCGTCAACGCGTGCTACTCCACGCCTTCGCCGGGTCAGAACTGGTGCGCGGCGTGGGTTACCAATGTCTTCCGTAACGCCGGCGTTGGCTACTTTGGCGGCAACGCCTGCGACATGTTCAACGCCTGGTGCTATAGCTCCGATCGCTCGGCGCTGCAGGTGGGCATGATCGTGGCCGATTCCTCGCACAGCGGCACGGGTGCTCCGGGCCTTATCTACGGTCATGTGGGTATCTACGTTGGCGGCGGCATCGTCATGAGCAACGAGGGTGCCATTACGTCTAAGTCGCTTGATTCGTTCATCAGCTTTTATGGTACTGGCTCTGGCGTGCGTTGGGGCTGGCTTGGCGGTATTGCGCTGTCGTAAAGCCGACTGGGCCGCGTGCCCGCCCGCAATATATTTGATTGCCTGCTCGGGCAGTCCTGCGCAAGACGAAGGCCACATTAAGTGGCCTTCTTTGCGTGCGGAACTCGCGATCAATCAAATATATTGCGGGCGGGCACGCGGCCCTCTCGGGTTCGGGGCGCGACACACCGGACTGGGTTATCTGAATAAATATGGTGAAGGCCCCTTTCGGGGCCTTCTTTGTTAGAGGAATTCGCCTACTCGGTGGACTTCGGGTTCTAGGTCTACGTCGAATTGGTCTTTGACGGTTGTTTGGATGTGTCGGATGAGTTCGTCGACATCGGCGGCGGTGGCGTGGTCGGCGTTGACGATGAAGCCGCAGTGCTTTTCGCTCACCTGCGCGCCGCCGATGGCGTGTCCTCGCAGGCCGGCGTCCATGATGAGCTTGCCGGCAAAGTAGCCCTCGGGGCGCTTGAAGGTGGAGCCGGCACTCGGCATGTCGAGCGGCTGCTTGTCCTCGCGGCGCTGGCGGTAGTCGTCCATGTCGGCCTTGATCATCGCGGCGTTGCCCGGGGCGAGATTGAAAGTGGCCGAAAGCACGACGAAACCGTCGTCGGCAATGCGGCTCTTGCGATAGCCCAGGTTGAGCTCATCGACATCGAACTCGATAATGCTGCCGCTACCGCGGGTGCCGTCGTCGAGCATGCGGGCGGGCTTGTAGACGCGCACGGACTCCAGCACATCGGCCATGCAAGCGCCGTATGCTCCGGCGTTCATGTAGCAGGCACCGCCGACCGATCCGGGAATGCCCGAGATGGGCTCCATGCCGGTAAGGCCGGCCTCGGCTGCCGCGGCTGCGACATCGGAAAGCAAGGCGCCGGCTGCCGCCGTGACGTGCGTGCCGTCGACCGTAATGTCGGAGAGGCCCTCGCCCAGCGCCACGACGACGCCGCGGATGCCCTTGTCGCCGACGAGCAGGTCGGAGCCGTTGCCCACGATGGTGAGCGGCAGATCGCAGCGATAGCAGGTATCGAGCGTGGCGACGAGGCCCTGCTCGGTATCGGGCGTGACAAAGACGTCGGCCGGGCCGCCGATCTTAAACGTGGTGTGTTCGCGCATGGGCTCGCTCATCAACACGTTGTCCTCGCCGGCAACGCCAGCGAGCGCGCACAGCAGGTCCTCGTTAAAAAAATCGTTCTCGTGCATACGAATATCCGCCTTTTGGTGGTCGTTGTCATCAATCGATTGCAATATACCCCACCCAGATGCATTTGGTGCGCTGGCGGCGATAAAACTGCCGTCCACCGGATTGATAAAGTGTTTATCATCGAGGTAGAGGGGCAGTCGCTATACTTTCAAGAGATTGCGCGTAAACCCGGAAGGAGCGAGATGGCCAACAAAGTCACCCTCAAGCAGATCGCCCAGGAGGTGGGGCTTTCCCCCTCGTCGGTCTCGCTTGTTCTCAACAATCGGCCTTGTCGCATCTCGGAAGAAAACCGCAAACTCATCAAGGAGGTCGCGGCGCGCAACCACTATGTTCCTAACCAGATTGCGCGCAGCCTGGTCATGCGCGAGTCGCGCACGCTGGGCCTTATCGTTCCCAACATCGAGAGTCGCTTTTTTGCCTCGCTTGCTGGCAGCCTGGAAAAACGCTGCCGCGAGGACGGCTACGCGCTCTTTATTACCAGCTCGGGTGGAAGTGCCGAGGACGATCTGGAGCTCCTGCGCCAGCTGGTGACGCGCGGCGTCGATGGCGTCTTTCTGGTCGTGGGTGACGAGTTCTCCGACGATCGCGCCCTGCGCGAGGAAGTGAGCCATCTGCCCATCCCTGCCGTGATGGTCGACCGCGCCATTGAGGGGCTCGAGTGCGACAAGGTGATGTTCGACCACGAGATGGGTGGCTACATGGCTACCCGGTACTTGATCGAGCAGGGGCATCGTCGCATTGCCTGCTTGGTTAACGCGCGCCGTTCCAATACGGGTCGTAAGCGTCTTGCCGGCTACGAGCGTGCGCTGCGCGAGGTTGGCCTGCCGATCGACGCGCGTTTGGAGTTTGAGAGCGAGTACTACATTCCGAGTGCCTACGAGGCCTCGGAGGCGGTGCTCGCAACTGACGCCACCGCCGTGTTCGCAAGCTCGGATAACATTGCCCTCGGTTTGCTCAAGCGCCTGCATGAGATGGGTAAGAGCATCCCGGGCGATATCTCGGTGGTGAGCTATGACAACTCGGCAGCCGACGTTCTCTTTGAGCCGGCGCTGACCGCGATCGAGCAGGATCCGGGCGTGCTTGCCGAGCATGCCTTTGGTTGCATGTCCAAACGTCTTGCCGGCAAGGGCGGAAGGCGTGCCGAAGAAGTGGTCCTGGAGCCTGCCCTCATTGTGAAGGACAGCGTGCTCGAGCTTGCTAAACATAACTAAACACGTTTACCAATTCGTAGAAATCGAATGTGGAGCACCTGTGACAGACAATGTCGCAGGTGAATGTTGCGTTTTGTCGTTCCGTACGATCAATACAGATGATAAAACGTTTTTTCACCGTGATAATACGTTTTAGCAAATATACTGGTCCCAACGAATGGTTGCCGTATCGGAGGGTGACCGCGCAGCGAAGGGACATAAACAATGGCTAAAACTCTGGGAACGCCGTGGCAAAAGCTGGGCCACGAGGTACCGGCTTCCGAGCTCGAGGGCGTCGATCTGTATTGGCGTGCATCGAACTATCTGTCCGTCGGCCAGATCTACCTTCGTTCTAACCCGCTGATGCGCTCCGACTTTGTCGACGAGAAGACCGGCGAGACGCGCGACTTTGGTCGTCCGGACGTTAAGCACCGCCTGGTCGGTCACTGGGGCACCACGCCTGGCATCAACTTCCTGTTCGGTCACGTCAATCGCCTCATTGCCGACCACAACCAGAATGCCATCTTCTTGATGGGCCCGGGTCACGGTGGCCCCGCCGGTACTGCTCAGTCGCTGCTCGATGGCACCTACCGCGAGATCCGCCCCGACATCACTGATGACGAGGCCGGTCTGCAGAAGTTCTTCCGCCAGTTCTCCTACCCCGGCGGCATTCCGAGCCACTTTGCGCCCGAGACGCCCGGCTCCATCCACGAGGGCGGCGAGCTTGGCTACACGCTTAGCCACGCCTACGGTGCCGTCATGGACAATCCGAGCCTGCTGGCCGTGGCCGTGGTAGGCGACGGCGAGTCCGAGACCGGTCCGCTCGCGACCTCTTGGCAGTCCAACAAGCTCGTGAACCCGGCAACTGACGGTATCGTTCTGCCGATCCTGCACCTCAACGGCTACAAGATCGCCAACCCCACCATCCTCGCCCGCGTGTCCGACGAGGAGCTCACCAAGTTCTTCGAGGGCATGGGCTACAAGCCGCACTTCTTTGTTGCCGGCTTTGACGACGAGAGCCACGCAAGCATTCATGCGCGTTTCGCTGCCCTGTTTGAGCAGGTCTTCGATGAGATCTGTGACATCAAGGCCACCGCGCAGGCCCAGGCCGCCTCAGGCGAGACCGTGGTCCGCCCGGCCTACCCCATGATTGTGTTCCGTACGCCCAAGGGCTGGACTTGCCCCAAGCACATCGACGGCAAGAAGACCGAGGACTCCTGGCGCGCGCATCAGGTGCCGCTGGCGAGTGCCAAGGACACCCATGAGCACTTCCGCGTGCTGCGCGAGTGGCTGCGTTCCTACAAGCCCGAGGAGCTCTTTACGCCCGAGGGCCAGGTGCGCCCCGAGGTGACGGCCTTTATGCCGACCGGCGAGCTGCGCATCGGCGCCAACCCGAACGCCAACGGTGGCGTGATCCGCAAGGATCTCGTGCTGCCGGCGCTCGAGGACTACGAGGTCAAGGAAGTCAAGGAGTTCGGACACGGCTGGGGCCAGCTCGAGGCCACCCGTCGTCTGGGCGTCTACACCCGCGACA
>URGF01000020.1 GCA_900547285.1 uncultured Collinsella sp. | reverse complement strand
GGTGATCACGAAGGCATCGGTGTGCTCCGTGAGACGCCGCAACGTGTTCATGAGCGGGCTGGGCTCATATTCGAGATGCTCCTTTTGATGGAACCGCTCGGCCCATCGACATCGCACGTTTGCATCCGGGGAGCTGAGCCCCTGCAGTATGCAGCCGATGCCGTCTGCTTGGGCGAGGTCCCCGTACGCCTCTCGGAAATGAGCATCGGCGCAGAAGAGGTTGAGCCCCTCTGCCATGTCGAGCCCGTTGCTGGCGCCGATGATGACAAGATCCGCCTCGGAAAGCGCCCTGCCTATGCGAACTGCTTTCGCCGTCTCCATGCACTACCTCCCCAGCGTCTTGCGCACGTCGGCGAGTACGTCGGCGATGTCGGCGCGAACGGCGAGGCCCCGATTATCGATCGCGCGGGGGAGAAACTGCGTCTTGTTGTTTACGGCGATGTAGCTAGCCTGCGGCAACTGCGCCGTGAGGGCCCAGAACGGCTCTTGGATAAACGCGGGCGTCATGCGGCCCACGCCCAGCTCGAGGAAAAGGATCCTCTGCCGCGCGTGCACATCGAGCCAGTCGGACACCTTGCGGTACTGCTTCTCGTAGAGCTCGCCCTGCAGGAAGTTGCCGTAGCCGCGAACCCAGGGGAACGCCTCTGCCCCGCAGTGCGGGCAGCGTGGCACGAGCTCTGCCGGAACCTCCAGGCCGTCTCCCATAGCCTCTACCATGCGGGAGACCGGCTCGACCGCATTCCACACCTCGTCGGTGCAACAGCGGGAGCATTGAAAGAAGCGGTGGTCGCCTTGGATCTCTGCCACCTTCTCCCAGGGGTAGAGCTTCACGAACTGCGTGTCCTGGTTGGTGGTGAGTACGAAGAAATCCTTCTCGGCGAGAATGGCGTCGAGGTCCTTGTAGGGCTTGCGCAGCGGGGCGTTGAGCGTGGTGTCGAGGAAGGTGGCGAGGTATCCCCAGCGCGCCTCGGCGGTGGGCCAGCGGTAGAACGACCCCTCGAAAGCGCCCCTGAAACCGTAGCGCTCGGCGAATTTGCCGAAATGTCTGCGATAGGTCGCGTTGTCCTCGTAGTAGAAGTCGCCGCCGCCCGCCGCGGAGAGCCCGGAGGCCCCGCCCACCAGCACGCAGTCGGCTTCCTCGATCATGCGGGCGAAGTCCACGATTTGCTGATCGTAGGGCTCGGGCTCGCGGTCACTCAGCTCATAGGGCGTGCCGCTGCTGCGGTAGGCGGCCTGAAGGGAAAACGATCGGTTGGTGAGCTCGACAACGAGCTGCTCGTATAGAGTCACTGGATACCTTCTTTCAGCTATTATGAACAGGTGTCTATAAAAAGTATCCATGTTGATTTGTGCGAGAGCAATGAACAGCTTTAGGCTGCTGTCGATAAACGAGCGTTTGCTGGGCATTGTCGAGCGTTGCAATTGGAGGGGCAATGGAAACGGGGAAGATGGACCGTCGCCGACGCTATACGCTCTCGGTCATACGGGAGGCGTTCTTTGCGCTGCTTGCCGAGATCGGCTTCGCGAAGATGACGGTAGCGGATATCTGCCGCCGCGCCGATATCAACCGCGGCACGTTTTATCTGCACTACGAGGACAAGTTCGCGCTGCTCGACGCACTTATTGACGAGGCCTTGGCGGCGGTGCCCCCGCTCGAGGGATCGGAGGCGGATGCCCTCTGCCAGCGTCCGCCGGCAAACGATGACTATTATCTGCTCTACTCGGATGACGACGCGTACGCCCGGGTGGCACAGCGCGTCGTCGAGCGCGGCGCCGAGCAGATGGTTCCCTCGATCATGGAGGAGACTGGGCTTTCGCGCGAGGACGCCTATCTGCTCTTCGTCCACAACGTCCAGGGAAATCTCGCGGTCAACCGCCTACTTGGTTGGAGGCGAGGGCCCGAGTTCGCCCACGCCCAGGAGCTGCTCAGTGCCTATTCCGAAGGAGGTATGCGGGCGGTATCGGCCCCTTGCGGATTAATCGCGAATTAGAACATGATAGCGTCGTCGGCCGTGAAGGCGTCGAGGGATCCCTGCTTGACCTGAATGCAGACGTATGTGATCCCCGAGTCGGACGCGGCGCGGAACTGACGATGCGCAGCGGGGGAAATGCGCAGCCAGTCGCCGGCCGCAAGCTCGATATCCTCACCGTCGATCGTGACCGAGCCTGCGCCCTCGAGCACGCCATAGATCTCCTCGTTTTCCTTGTGTGCATGGACGAACGGAACGCCAGCGCCGGCGGGAAGACTGTTGATACTCACCTCTGCCCCGGTAAGCCCGAGCACCTCGTGCAGCTCAACGCGGCTCTCATTGCCGATGTGGGTCTTTGCATAATTAGCCATAATGGTTCCTCTCTTGGGGTTGATTTACCTTGCAGGCATCTCCTGCGTGAGATATATTCAACGCGAAAGCGCATGCAAATACGAGTACGCACATATTTGTAACTGCGTGCTTTTTTGTGAAACCGGTATGGTCAAGGAGGTTGGGTCTCCCATGATGGCGAAAGAGGAGCTTCCGGAGTGTCCGGTCGCAACAGCGGTAGCGCTCATTGGCGGCAAGTGGAAACTGCTCATTATTCGTAACTTACGCGTACGCCCTTGGCGTTTCAACGAGTTGCGCCGCAACCTGGAGGGGATCTCTCAGAAGGTGCTTACCGACAGCCTGCGGCAGATGGAGGATGATGGGCTGGTCTTTCGCCATGACTATGGCGAGAATCCTCCCCGCGTTGAGTATGGCCTTACCGAGCTCGGCCGCCAGATGATGCCCATCATGGACTCGCTCGCAGACTTCGGCGCTTATTACAAGACGATTGTTTCGTAGCGGACACATCGCTTGGGGGGGGCGGAGAACCGCTACGAGGGTGCTAACGAAAACCTGTCCCGAATCATCGTGCGCCTGCGGCATGAAGAAGGGAGATTCTTATGAAAATCGTTGTATTGAGCGGCAGCCCGCGCAAGGGCGCCAATACTGACACCATGGTCGAGGCGTTTGCCGAGACCGCGCGTGAGGGCGGCAATACGGTCGAGGTCGTCCGCGTTGCCAGCAAGAAGATCGCCGGCTGCTTGGGATGCCAGTACTGCTTCGCCCATGAGGGCGTCTGCGTGCAGAAGGATGACATGGCCAACGTGATTGAGTCGCTGAAAGACGCCGACATGGTCGTCTTCGCTTCGCCTATCTACTGGTTTGATATCACCGCACAGGAGAAGGCTGTCATCGACCGCCTGTACGCCTTCGGTGCTACGGGCTTCCCGTTCACCAAGACGGCCCTTTTACTCGATAGCCACAGCGAGGGCGTCTATGATGCGGCGATCGCTATGTACAAGTCAACCTGCGCGTACTGCAAGTGGGAGGACCAGGGCATTGTCACCATTAGCGGCATGACCGAGCGCGACAGCATGGCATCCTCGCCCAAGTTGAAAGAGGTGCGAGAGCTCGCTCGCAAGCTCGCCTAAGGACAAGAAGAACGCATGGCAATCAGCGTTGGTGGAAATGCTTGCTATCCTTACCAAGAGATAGGGGTGTATTCCCTCAAGTGCCGTATAGAACAATTTTTAAACGCAGAAAAATAACTGAAAACAAATTAATCCGCGTTAAAATATTGTCAAACAGAAGTTCATGAGGGAAGGTTACGTATGCGTCGCAAGGCAGGCGAGCTCCTTAGGGAATGGCGAGACAGAGCTGATAGAAAACCTTTGCTGGTCAAAGGCGTGCGCCAGTGTGGCAAGACCTATTTGCTCAGAACGTACGCCCAAGATCTTTTCGAATCGGTTGTCTACGTTAATCTTGAGAACGACCGGTCGGCGCGAGCGGATTTTTCGGGCGGTCTTGACCCTCATTCGATCGTACGTGCGATTGAGGCTCGTACGGGACAGCGTATCGTGCCTGGCAAAACCTTACTGTTCATTGACGAGATCCAGGCATGCGAGGAAGCGCTCACTTCCCTTAAATACTTTTGCGAAGATGCTCCCGAGTATTACGTTGCGGCTGCCGGGTCGCTTCTTGGGGTTGCCATTAACCATCAGTCGTATTCGTTCCCCGTCGGAAAGACCGACTTGATTGAGATGACTCCACTCGATTTCGAGGAGTTTCTCTGGGCGATGGGGCACGATCAGCTGGTCGACGAGATACGCTCATCATTCGAGATAATGGGTCCTCTTGCGCCAAGCCTTCATGAAAAGGCGCTTGGGCTCTATCGACAGTATCTTGTTGTTGGCGGAATGCCCGAGGCGGTCCAAACGTACATCGATGATCAGTCAATCATTGATGTGGCCGAAAAGCATCGGATTATTCTCGACGGATATTCCGCCGACACCAATAAATATGCTGATGAGCGCTTGAGCGCAAAGACGCGTGCGTGCTTCGATTCCATTCCACAGCAGCTTGCCAAAGAGAATCGTAAATTTCAATACAAGGTAGTGCGAGCGGGGGGCAATGCGTCTCTCTTTGGAGATGCTCTCGATTGGCTTGTATTGTCGGGTACGGTAGCGCGCTGCAGCCTAGTCGGGCAGATCGAAAGCCCCTTAGAGGCCTTCGTTAACCCTTCTGCTTTTAAAATCTATCAGGCGGATACAGGGCTGCTCGTCTCCAAGGCCGGTGCTCAACGCGCCGATATTCTAGCCGGCATCGGCGGCACATTCATGGGCGCACTTACCGAAAACTACGTTGCCCAACAGCTTTCAGCCATGGGCTATCCGCTGCATTATTGGGCGCGAGATAATCGTGCGGAAATCGACTTTGTAGTAGAGAAGCAGGGATGCTTGTCTGCGATTGAAGTCAAGGCGGGAGAGAACACAAGATCTCGAAGCCTGTCCTCACTTAAAAAGACCCATCCGGGCGTGCGCCGAATCAGGCTATCGACTAAGCCCTTCGGAATGAATGATGGGCTGATGTCTGTTCCACTTTATGCGACATTTTGTCTATAGGGATGATGCTGCTGTAATGCATGGGGCCCGGAGCGCGATGTTGCTGCGCTCCGGGCCCCGCTGCTTTGTACAACCATGACGGTTTGGCCACCGTTGTTTTAGTCAAACAGGCTCGGCATGTCGTTTTCCTTCATGAGGGCACCGGCAGAGGGGAGGCTCTGCGCGGTGAACTTTTCGGCGGAGACGCCGGCGCCGAGGATGTCCTCGGTCGTGCCGACGGTGGTGACCGAGCGGCCCTTCTTGGCCGTGAAAGCCTGGACGCCCTGCGTGTTGGTGGTCGTCTTGGTCTTAAGCAGCGACGTGTTGAAGTTCATCAAACGATAGTCGCTCGAGACCAGCGCGATGTCGCGATCTTCCTTGAGCACCTGGGCATACAGCAGCTTGCTGCCACCGTAGATGGCGTTCTTGAGGCGCTTGCGGTTGGTCTTGGTGACGTATCCAGAAAGCGCGACGCGCACCACGCGGCCGTTCTCAAAGACAAACAGCACATCGGCCTTGTAGTCCTCGGGGTCGATGACCCAGATGACACTCTCGTCGGGCTCCATCTCAAGATCGGTCGGCAAGTACGAGCCCAGCTGGGCCGATTTGGTGTCCCCAAACGCCGCGACCTTGCACTTGTACACCTGGCTCTTGTTGGTAAAGACCAGCAGCTCGTGGGTGTTGGAGGACGGGAACTCGATAAAGGGTTTGTCGCCGTCCTTGTACTTGAGCGTGGTCGCCTTCTTGAGCACGCGGTCCGTCATCTTCTTGAGGTAGCCATCGCGCGAAAGCATGATGGTAACCGGGTACTCCTCGACCTCGGGCTCCAAGCTTACCTCGATAACCTCATGGGGCTCGATCCTGCCCGTGCGGCGCGGCATCACGTACTTCTTGTTAACCGCGGCCAGCTCGTCGCTGATGACCTTCTTGATGTTGTCCTCGCTCGAGAGGATCTCCTCGAGTTCGGCGATCTCACCCTCGAGCTTGGCGATGTCCTTGGTGCGGTTGAGGATGTACTCCTCGTTGATGTTGCGGAGCTTGAGCTCGGCGACAAACTCGGCCTGAGTCTCGTCGATGTCGAAGCCGCGCATGAGGTTGGGCACGACCTCGGCCTCGAGCTTGGTGCCGCGGATGATGGCGATGGCCTTGTCGATGTCGAGCAGGATCGCCTCAAGGCCGTGCAGCAGGTGCAGGCGCTCGGACTTTTTGCCCAGGTCAAAGTTGATGCGGCGACGCGTGGACTCAATACGCCACTTGACCCACTCGTGCAGGATCTGGCGCACGCCCATAACGCGAGGGTAACCATCGACCAGTACGTTGAAGTTGCACGAGAACGAATCCTGCAGCGTGGTCGAGCGATAGAGCTTCGCCATGAGCTTGTCGGGGTCGACGCCGCGCTTAAGGTCGATAGCGATGCGCAGACCCGAAAGGTCGGTCTCATCGCGAATGTCTGCGATCTCTTTGACCTTGCCCTCTTTGGAGAGCTTGACGATGCGCTCGATGATGACATCGGTCTTGGTGGTGTAGGGGATCTCGTAGACCTCGATGATGCGCTCTTCGGGAATCCAGCGCCAGCGGGAGCGAATCTGGAAGCTGCCCAGCCCGGTCTCGACGATCTTCTCCATCTCCTCGCGGCGGTAGATGATCTCGCCGCCGGTGGAGAAATCGGGCATGGGCATGTACTCGAGCAGGTCGCAGTTGGGATCCTGCAGGTAGTGCATCGTGGCGGTGCAGACCTCGTTGAGGTTGAAACCGCAGATATCGGACGCCATAGCGACGCCGATGCCCTTGTTGGCCGAGACAAGGATGTTGGGGAACGTGGTGGGCAGCAGGCGTGGCTCCTTCATGGCGCCGTCGTAGCTGTCGACGAAGTCGACCGGGTCCTTGTCGATGTCCTTGAAGATCTCGGCGCTGATGGGGGAGAGCTTGGCCTCGGTATAACGAGAGGCGGCGTAGCTCAGGTCGCCCGAATAGTACTTGCCAAAGTTGCCCTTCGACTCCACGAAGGGGGCGAGCAGCGCCTCGTTGCCGGTGGCCAGGCGCACCATCGTTTCGTAGATCGCGGCATCGCCGTGCGGGTTGAGCTTCATGGTCTGGCCGACGATGTTGGCACTCTTCTGGCGCTCGCCCTTGAGCAAGCCCATCTTGTACATGGTGTAGAGCAGCTTGCGGTGCGAGGGCTTAAAGCCGTCAATCTCGGGGAATGCGCGCGAGACGTTGACGCTCATGGCGTAGGGCATGTAGTTGACCTCGAGCGTCTGCGTGATCGGCTGGTCGGTGACCTCGGAGTGCAGGCCGATGACGTTCTCGGCGTTGACCTGCTTTTTCTTTGGCTGGTTCTTCGTCTTCTTCTTTGCCACGATTTCCTCTTGAACTTCTTATGGGCCGTCGTTATCGATTTGCTGCTATTGCAGGTCCAGCTGGTCCAGATATTCCTTGCCGTGCTCGGAGATATGGCGCTTGCGGCCCGCTTCGTCGTTGCCCAGCAACAGGTTAAACATGGTCTCCATCTTGGTGACGTCCTCGGGCTCCACCTTGATCAGGCGACGCGTCTCGGGGTTCATGGTGGTGAGCCACATCATGTCCGGGTCGTTCTCGCCAAGACCCTTGGAGCGGTTGATGGAGCACTTTTGGTCGCCAATCTCCTTGAGGATGCCGTTCTTCTCGAGCTCGGTGTAGGCAAAGTAGGTCTTCTCTTTGCAGTTGATCTCGTAGAGCGGCGACTCGGCGATATAAACGTAGCCCTCGTCGATAAGTGTGGGCACCAGGCGGTAAAGCATGGTGAGCACGAGCGTGCGGATGTGGTAACCGTCGACGTCGGCGTCCGTACAGATGATGACCTTGTTCCAGTTGAGGTTGTCCAGGTCAAAGGCACCAAGGTTCTTGATGCGCTTGTCTTTGATCTCCACGCCGCAGCCCAGCACGCGCATGAGGTCCATGATGATGTCGGACTTAAAGATGCGCGGGTAGTCCTCTTTCAGGCAGTTGAGGATCTTACCGCGGACGGGCATAACGCCTTGGAACTCGGCATCGCGCGAGGTGCGAATGGCGCCTGCTGCCGAGTCGCCCTCTACGATGTAGATCTCGCGACGGTTCTTGTCCTTGGAGCGGCAGTCGATGAACTTCTGCACGCGGTTGGCCATGTCGGTCTTCTGCTGCAGGTTGGTCTTGATGCTTTGACGCGTCTTCTCGGCGTTCTCGCGCGAACGCTTGTTGATGAGCACCTGCTCCATGATCTTGTTGGCGGCGTCTTTGTTCTCGATCAGGTAGGTCGAGAGGCGTTCCTTAAAGAAGGCCGTCATGGCCTGCTGGATAAAGCGGTTGTTGATGGCCTTCTTAGTCTGGTTTTCATAGGACGTTTGGGTAGAGAAACAGTTGGTCACCAGCACCAGGCAGTCCTGGACGTCCTGCCATTTGATGCCGCTCTCGTTTTTGTTGTACTTGCCCTGTTGCTTAATGTAAGCATCGATGGCACTGGTCAGAGCGCTGCGGGCGGCCTTCTCGGGCGAGCCGCCATTCTCGAGCCACGATGAGTTGTGGTAGTACTCCTGCATCATGAAGGTGCGCGAGAAGCACATGCACGCGGTAATCTTGACGTTGTAGTCGGGCAGGTCCTCGCGATCTCGACCGCGACGGTCGGCCTCGATAAAGAAGGGCTCGGTGAGGTAGTCGGTACCGACCTTCTCGAGCACGTAGTCCTCGATGCCCTTGGGGTAGCAGAAGTCCTCTTCGGAAAACTCGCCATCGTCACCTTCGATGCGCAGGCGGAAGGTCACGTTGGCGTTGACCACGGCCTGGCGGCGCATGGTTTCGCGATACCAATCGTGGGGGATGCTGATGGAGGTAAAGACCTCAAGATCGGGGCGCCATTTGATGGTGGTGCCGGTACGGTCCTCGTCGCTGGGCTCAATCTCGAGCGCCTTCTTTTTGGCGCCGACGACCTTGCCCTTCTTAAAGTGCAGGGAGTACTTGTTGCCGTCGCGCCAAACCGTGACGTCCATGTACTCGGATGCGTACTGGGTCGCGCACGAGCCCAGGCCGTTGGTACCGAGCGAGAAGTCGTAGTCGCCGCCCTGGTTGTTGTTGTACTTGCCACCTGCGTAGAGCTCGCAAAAGACGAGCTCCCAGTTAAAGCGCTTCTCGGAGGGGTTCCAGTCGAGCGGGCAGCCGCGGCCGTTGTCCTCTACCTGAATGGAACCATCGCGAAAGGCGGTAAGGGTGATGAGCTTGCCGTAGCCCTGGCGCGCCTCGTCAACGGCGTTGGACAGGATCTCGAAGGCGGCATGCGCGCAGCCGTCGAGTCCGTCCGAGCCAAAGATGACGGCGGGGCGCAGGCGTACGCGCTCCTCGTCCTTGAGCTGGCGGATACTGTCGTTACCATAGTTTGCGGTGTTTTTTGCCATACTCGCTCTCTCGGTGCTCCTTTGCTGCGTTTAAGTCATATAGATAGTCAAGGTAGCATAGCCCAGCCCACAGACGATTCCAACCAACACGAAATCCATCGAACAATCGTTCGATTAGATAATGAATGCTTGGAATGCGGGAGGGACCTGTCCTGTCCTATCCAAACATCTGCGGCAGGTCGATGAAGACGGTTCGATCGCTTTCGCCAGCTTCGAAGCCCGAACGGGAGAAGAATCCATAGCGATGGCACTTGAGTCCCGTTGCCTCGACTTGGGCGATTTCCTCGTCGACCATTTTTTGCGTGATGGGGGATTTGCGGAACTTTGCTTCGTAGAATGCGTAGCCCTCGGGGTCTTGCGTTACCACATCGAATTCGCCGCTCGTTTTGTTTGCGGGGTCGTCGTACCAGTACTTGCCTATGGCGTCGAAAGCCGGTTCGATCTTGCCGGTCCTGTTCTGCCGCACGAGGTATTGACGGCAGATCTCCTCGAACATATGAGGAACGTAGTTTTCCTCGAAGTCTTGGAAGACGTGACGATCATAGAAGACTTCCGAGTCGAGCAGCTGACGCGCTGAGGCATTGCGGAAAACATAGCGATAGTAAAAGAGCGAAAGCGGATCCACTACAAAGTAGCCAGACTTGCGCTTGTTCGTAGGGTCGTTGATGGGTGCACGCTTTTGGACGATTTCGAGTGACATGAGCTTGTCGAGCACGTCTGCCATGGCCGGACCGCTCGAGACGTGCGACTGTGCCAGCACGTCCCCCCAACGGGAGTAGCCTTGTGCGAGAGCCCCGAAAACTTCGTTGGCGTTGGTCATCTTCGAGATCTCGGCGTTGAGATAGGACGGCACCTCGCTTTCTAAGCGGGCGCCAGGTTCCGTGACGAGCTCGATGATGTTGTCGCGTACGCTTTGGGATTGATCGATGAGGCGATTGTAAAAGGGGATACCGCCAAAAACGCTATAGAGCCGCACCTTGTCCTCGGGCGAGAACGCGGGATAGAACTTCGCAGCGTCAAAGTAATCCATGGGCTTAAGCTCAAGCGCGAGATCAATTCGCCCGTAGAGGGGGCTTTCATGCTCGATGAGGGATTTCATAATCTCAACGTAGGAGCCGCACAGGACAATGTTTAAACGTGAGTCTTCCCTGTGGGCGTCGATTGAGGTCTGAAGAATGCTGTCTAGGCCTTTAACCGCATCTCTCAAGTAGGGGTATTCGTCGAGAACGAGGGTAATGTTCTTGTCTTTAGCTTGGGCAAACAGAAATTCGATGAGCTCGCGGATGCCTGTGAAGGCGAGCGGAGGAAAGCTCAGCGCTTCAGCAACAAGGACGGACAGACTCTCGAGGTTGTCTGCCTCGGAGGTTTGGCGGCACTCGTAATAGACCGTTGCGACGTCCGACAAATCGGTTAGTGCCTGCTTGATGAGCTCACTTTTTCCGACGCGACGCCTGCCGTAAATGAGAACATTGCGCTGCTCGGGTGCTTTGAGCGTTTTCTTAATACGGGCGAGTTCAAGCTCCCTGCCAATGAATTCCACTTACTCGGTTCCTTCCGACTCGGTTTTGTCCGAGTTAATTGTATCGCATGAATAAGTTTATGCTCGAGTTTACTCGGACAAAACCGAGTCAGTTTTGTCCGAGTAAGTTTGAATAGCGAATCGAAATTGTTATGTCCACATGGCGATGGCGGACATGGTTTCCATAATGACAGATATAGTTGACATCTTGTGAAGGATACAATATATTTCTGTCATGTTGCAACGGATATCTGTCCATTACTACGAAAGGAACTCCATGCCGGGCAAAAAGAACCTACGCATGAAGGCGGCACGCGCGGCGGCTGGCCTTTCGCAAGCTGACTTAGCCCAAGCCGTGGGCGTTACGCGCCAAACCATCGGCCTTATCGAGGCGGGCGGCTACAACCCCACGCTCAATTTGTGCGTGGCAATCTGTAAGGCGCTGCGCGTTACGTTGAACGACTTGTTTTGGGAAGACGAAACCGACGCCGACCCTAATGCTCTTTAGGAGTTCACTATGAAATATGAAGATCTGAAAATCGTGCAAAAGTGGCGTGAATATGCCGGCCCAAAGGATGAACGCCTGGAGGCTGAGAACGCGAAGATCTACAAGATTGGCTTCGTGCTGCTTTCGTTTGGCATGTTGATGATCTTTTTCTACCAGTTTATAGCTCGACAGGTTGCGTGGGTTCACAGCGACGCTAGTGAAATGCCGCATGGCTTTGCAACGCCGTTCGAGGCAGCCATGTATTTGTGGCTCGTTCTCGTGATGTTGATTTGCGCAGGACTGCAAACGCGGAAGGGCTATGTCGATACCAATCGTTTTGGGCAAACCGAGCATCTTCCTGTTGGATATTTCCTGCTTGTCAGCGGTCTTAGCGGCGCCGCGTTCGCGCTTGTTATTGCCGCAATGCGCTGTGTCGCTGAGGCGCAGATCGTATCGCTCGAAAGCGTCTTTTGGTTGGCGAACCTGGCCACGGGCGTGTTCTGCGGTGCGACGATTTTCGCGGCCACGTTTGCTGTCCTGTGCGCAACGTTTTTCACGGCGAAAAGACGCCGTGCCAAGCTCGAGGCAGAACTCGACTCCTCAGACGACATTTAATGTGCAATGGGCTGGCTCTGGGTATCCAGAACCAGCCCATTTTGATGTTCAATGAGCCGAGTCGACGTCTCTCACAAAAGTAACTAGGAGCTAGCGAGGCCTATCCGAATTGGCCTCATTGGCGGTGTCTTTTTTGAGCGCCGTGCGGCGGGCGCTGTAGGCGACAAGGCCGGCACCAGCTGCGGCGAGTGCTGCAGCGGCTGCCGTAAGGGGAGCGTTGCTGTCTTTGCGAGAAGGTGCCCCGTGGCGGTAATGCCGTTCAAGGGTCAAAATGTCCGAATTGAGCGCGCGAAAGCGCCAGGCGCCCGAAGCGCTTTCGATACGCCGGGCAGCCCGGTCGCTAACGCAACATATGCGCGACCAGCTCGGCGCGTGTGCCGATGCCAAGCTTTGCGTATACGCCGGATAGGCGGTTTTTAACGGTGCCCGGCGACACGCCCATATGGCGTGCGATTTCGGCGTTGGTCCACCCACGGCAGGCGAGCATGGCCATGGTGAACTCCGTGGTCGTTAGATCGTCGGCCACGTCCTCGCCCGAATCGGGGTTGTGGATGCGCCGCCAGCCGTAGCTGAATCGATACGTGATCTCGATGATGCGAGCGAAATCGTCGGGGTATTGCGATTTTAAGCATGCCTCGATAAGCCCCTGCAAAAGGCCGTGGTGCTCGCCAATGAGCTCGATAAGGCCGTCGGGACGCGCAATGTCCCAAGCGGCTCCGAAGTGTGCCTTTGCGGCGTCGACGTCTTTGAGGCTCATGCAGGCCATGGAAGCCGACAGGTGCAGGAACAGTTCCGAGATCGGATAGCTTCCCTGTTTCATGATCAGGGCGTTTTCCGCCATGCCCAGGCTGCGGCCGTATTCGCCGCGCAGGTACAAGGCGTGCGCCATCACATAGCTGGCGAACAGGCGCAGGCCCTCGGGCAGATGCGCCGCAAGTGGATAAAACTCTTCGGCAGAATACGGGGAAGGCAAGTGCAGCAGGACGCTAGCGGCGGAGGCGAATAGGATATGCGTGGCGTGGACGGCGGGCGATTCCTCGTCGGTCGGTGTATCGAGGATGCCCGCAAGGCACCGGCGGGCATTGGCGATACGGTGGAGCGACAGGCTGGCGTATCCGCAGATAAAGCATGCGGAATAGCGCAGCGCGGGATCGGTGGCGTCAAGATAGGGGCGTGCTGTCTCGGCGGCGAGGGTGGCCTGTCCGCGAAAGTACAGCGCTTCTGCCGTGGCGATGGTGCGTGAATCGGGGTCGGAAATGCCTGCAACCGCAGCGTCGATCTGCCCTGACACAAAGGCAGTGCACATCAACGGCATGGGAATGCGCGGGTAGCCATCGCAGTCCATCTTCCATCTCCCAACAGCTGGCAACAATGCAGCAATTGTACTCCTGTTGCTCGGGACCGGAATTTGTGGGTATCGCCTACGATTATGCCGAACGTATAAAGGAAGAGTCTATTGGCGATGCTCCCAAGGTGGCTACTGAAGCCTAGCTGACCTCGACATTAGGAAAAATTGCCGCCCCTACAAAAAGCTCTGTCGCAGCGATGGGAAACGCATCTTCTGGGCATTCTGGCGTCTCCAGCCCAGCGCTGGACTGCTGCTGTCGCCTGCGCGTTGGCGAGCGAGGCGTGGGGACCGTCCGGCGACCAGCGGTGACGGGCGAGCCCTGCCGCGTGTGTGGGCCTCCATCGGTGTAGACCCATGACCCCCATGGCATCGGAGAAGTCCACCATGGCGTCCAGGACCTTACCATCCGGCATGTCCAGCCTAGCGGCTCTCTTGATTCCGAGGTCGAAGGGGGCGTTGTGCAAGGCATATGGGGCCGAGTGGAAGTGGATCAAAAGAGCGTTACTTGACGTTTCATGCATAATGCCAACCGTCCCGCGACATCACGTTCGCAGCGCGCAGGGGCCGGAGAACCTTCGCGATGAGAGTTGACGTCTAATACCTTGCATCGTATAGTGTGTATAGCACAGTATATGACGAGAGGAGGTGTGCGGATGGAGGCACAGATGAAGCGCGGCTTCCTGGAGGCCTGCGTGCTCGCGGCCGTCTCCGGCGAGGAGTCCTACGGCTACCAGATCGTGAAGGACGTACCGGCGAGCATGGGGCTCACGGAGTCGACGCTCTACCCGCTGCTCAAGCGCCTGGAGAAGGCCGGGTGCATCACGGCGCGCTCCGCCGAGCACAACGGGCGGCTGCGCCGGTACTACCGCATCACGGACGACGGGCGAGCGCGCATCGAGGAGTTCCTGGCCGAGTGGCCGTCCGTACGGGAGATTTACGCATACGTTGAGGGGGCGCACCATGACGCGTGATGAGTTTCTGGGCCGGTTGGGCGAGCTGCTCGCCTGCCTGCCGGCCGAGCAGGTGGAGGAGACCAAGGCGTTCTATGCGGAGGCCATCGCCGATCGCATGGAGGACGGTATGAGCGAGGAGGAGGCCGTGGCCGCCATGGGCACGCCCGGCGAGGTGGCGGAGGCCACGCTCGACGACCTGCCCGCCGTGCCGCGCGCGATCGCGAGGACGCGCCAGCGCAGCACCGCGCTGCTGTGGGTGCTGACCATCGTGGGCTCCCCGGTGTGGGTGCCGCTGCTCGCCGCCTTCGCCGCCGTGGTCGTCACGGTCTATATCTGCATCTGGGTGCTGGCGCTCTGCGTGTGGATCGTCGCGGCGGCACTCGGGGGCGTGGGCGTAGTTGAGCTCCTGTTTGCCGTAAGCGGCGTCACCATCGGCCACTTCCCGTACGCCCTCGCCTCGGCGGGCGTGGGGCTCGGCCTCGTCGGCGTGGCGCTCTTCGTTGGTGCTGGCGCTTGGGCCGCCTCAAAACAAATTGCGCGCCTCTCGGCGCTCTGGGCGAGGAAGGCCGCCTCGCCCTTCTGGAAGGGTAAGGGCGAGAAGGGCGGCGCTGCCGCGCATCTCGCGGCGTAGAAAGGAGTGAGTACCATGACCAGCGCGAAGAAGATCTACCTCGCCGTGGCGGGCGGGCTCGTTGCCGCGGGTGTTGTCCTCGCGGGCATTGGCTTTATCGCTTCGGGCTTCGACCCGGCCGTGTTCACAACCCATATCGACACGCGCGACAGCATCATCGTGCTCGGCGGCGTCGAGGTGGACGACCCGATGGGCCTCCCCCTCATCGAGCAGCTCGCCAATCTGGGCGAGATCGACACCTCCGGCGTCGCGGATCCCGCCGCGCCCTAGGCGCAGCGAGCCCGGGCGCTCTGCCCGCCAAGCTGCGTAAGCCGGCGAAACCCGAACCTCAACCTCTACGCAACTGGCCCCAAGCCTGCGCCGATTCGCTCTCAGCGCCGCGCGGGGGCCCGTGACGCATGCCCAAAAAGGTACGAGGAGAAAGGAACGCGATGACGACAACCACGCCCTTCCGCCTTCACGGGGCCGCGCAGGACCGGAAGCGACTAGGCCGTGCGGTGGGGCTGTGCTTGGATTGGCCACACTGATATGGACAGTTCCGTGAGGGGCGCGAGAGACGGGACTCCGGGGAGATCTTCGAGGAGGAGTGCCTCGACTGGAAGCGCGGGTTCAGTGGAGCATGAACCTAATCTCTGTCTCTCTTGCTTTTTTGATTTGTTGAGAAGCCGGCATTTGGGGGCATTTTGGATAGCGAACAGTTCAAACAAGAAGCTGGGAAACAGAACAAAGCCTGAGTGCCTTGAGAGCCGCCGAGCGCAATGCAGTGATTCTCTTCATGAACGGCGACTTTACCCAATGGGATCTATATCTGGCATCCTCCTCTGAGTATGCGATGAGACTGATAGACGGATTCATCTCCATGCTCGAGTCGAGGACTCTTGTTTGCGTCGCCCAGCTTCTCCGCGCACAGGTTGGAGTCTGCCTGCGGACATTCGAGTTATTCGCCGCCGAAGACCAGGATGACTTTCTCCCAAAAGGCTGCCAAGTACCATGGCGTGAGCGTTGGGGGTAGCCATCATTCAGCGTGGATACATCTGGATGCGCATAGATTCAGACGATTCCAACGTTCTCGTATTTCCCGTGCAGGTAATCGAAGAGGGCAAGCGACGCCATACAGTTGCCACCGACGGTCACGACTCTGTCGGGGTTTTCTGCCGTAAGCTTCCTCTGCGCATCCTGAATTCCCGCCAGGACTTCGTCCTCGGCACAGATGCGAACTGCCTCCCATTTCTCATGTCCAAGTTTTGGGACGCGTTTCGCAATGCCGAGTGGGACCCCTGGACAGTCGGATCACGTGGTGGCCCCCTTTGAGAGGGTCACGAGCATGGTGGTCCCGTTCTCGGAACTTGCTTCGACCTCTACCGTGCCGCCGTGTAGGGCTGCAATCTCCCAAACAAGCGCTAGCCCGAGTCCTGCGCCACCGTATGCCCTGCTGCGGGATTTATCCAGGCGAAAGAACGGTTGGAAGATGCTCTCACGGTATTGCTTGGGTATTCCCGGGCCCTGGTCCTCGACTCGCAGGAACACGTGGCTGTCGTTATCGCAGATGGAGACGTTGACAGTCGAGCCGGGGCGGCTGTAACGGATGGCATTTTCGACCAGGTTAAACACCAGCCGATAGAGGAGCGTGTCGCTCCCGATTACTAAAGCGTCTCCAGCACAATTGAGGGCTATGCCCTTATTTTCGGCAAGTGGCGCAAGGTCGGTGAGGACCTCTTCGGACAAGGGACCAAGTTCAACATCGTCCTCGCAAGGAACGCTGCGGAGCTCACTCATCTCGAGCAATACCTTGGTCATTCGCGACATTCGCTCAGTTTGTTCTTGTAGCAGGCCGAGCAGCTCGGCTGTTTCGGGTTGCAAACCGGAGTGCTCGGAGATGAATAGTTCAATCTGTGCCTGCATAAGGGCGAGCGGGGTGCGCAACTCGTGCGCGGCGTTGCCGGTAAACTGACGCTGTGCAGAGAACCCTTCGTCGAGTCGGCCAATCATATCGTTGAATGAGGCGCTGCATCGCTGCAGTTCGGTGGGTACATCTTTGCTGAGTCTGATTTCGCTTAGGTTGTCAGGCTGCACGCGCTCAACCTGGGCTGCAAAAGCCCGTAGCGGTTTGAGTGCATGGCCGCTCACAAAGTATGCCAACACGCCGCCAAGGAGTGTGATTCCAGCCGTGATACACCAGGTTGTCGTGCCAAAAGACTCCTGTGCGTCGTTTACGACGATCGTGACCTCGTCATCGAGGGACGCTTTCGTTGGGTCGAACGCCTGGGACGAATCTTCGCCGGTTGCGTTAAAGGCCGAGATATTACTGCCGATGGCATCCATATAGCGCATGCCCGTATAGCCGACCAGGCAGTTCGTCAGCACGCATGCCGCACACGTGAGCAGTGCCGTCATAATCGTTATGCGCCATTGAAGGGAAAGCCTTTTCATTCGCTATCCTCCATAACGTAGCCCTCTCCAATCCGATTGCGAATCGGGTCGTATCCCAAAGCGCTGCGTAGCTTTTTGCGGAGTGACGAGATGTGAACGCGGGTTGCGTTGCTAAAGCTGTTCACGCTGCTATCCCAAACGTGTTCGATAAGCTCCTCTTGACTTACCGGACGCCCCTGATTAAGCATCAGGTATTCCAAGATTCCCGTTTCCTTGCGCGTAAGAGATAAGGCCTCGCTGTCCACGGAAGCGATGCGCGCCTTGGTGTCAAAGCGGAGCTTTCCACAGGTTAATACTATGTCGCTTTGTGCGAAGCGTCTGAGGGTGAGGCTGCGGATCCTTGCCGCAAGTTCGTCCAGATGAAACGGCTTGGTGAGGTAATCGTTGGCGCCGGCATCGAGTCCAGCGACTTTATCGGATACTTCGCCACGCGCGGACAGAATCAGTACCTTGGTCTCGCAGTCGGATTTCCTAAGTTCCCTGAGCACGGTCATGCCGTCGATATGGGGAAGGTTGAGGTCGAGTACCACGAGGTCAAAGACTTCGACGCCCAGCAGGTCGAGCGCCTCCCGTCCATCGTGGCAGCAGTCGACGCTGTATGCCAGGTTTCGCAAGCTGCGTGCGATTGTGTCACACAGTGCCCGCTCGTCTTCGACGATCAAAATACGCATAAAAGTCTCCTTGCACATTCCAAATCGCGCTTAACACGGATTTTATGGTCGATATGGTCCAATGGTCGCGTAACGAAAGGAGTGGTCAGGTTGTTCAAAGCGGTAAAACCCGTGGTACAGGTCGCTTTGTTGATCGTCGGAATTGCCATGGTGTGCTTTGGCGTTATGCGTGGCGAGGCGGATGCCGTGCTGGCCAAAGCGATTAGGCTGTGCTTGGAGTGTATCGGAATTGGATAAAAGAGAAAACACTGCGTCGCATGTTTTAGCCCGATTTCGCGGATTCATTCAAGCGGCGGCGACGCTCGTCACCAACATTCACCTGCCAAACTTTGCCAAAGGCAGCATCTATCAGGGTGCGGGAAAAACAGTCTGCGTACCTGGGCTTAACTGCTATTCATGCCCCGCGGCATCGGGTGCGTGCCCCATCGGGTCGTTCCAATCGGTGGTGGGTTCATCTAAGTTCAACTTTTCTTACTATGTCACCGGTACGCTCATTTTGCTCGGCGTGCTGCTGGGACGCTTTGTATGCGGCTTTCTGTGCCCGTTTGGCTGGCTGCAGGAACTGCTTCACAAGATCCCCGGCAAAAAGCTTTCGACAAAAAGGCTCAAGGCGCTTACGTATATCAAATACGTTGTGCTGCTGTTTGCTGTGGTATTGCTGCCTGTGCTGGTGGTCAACGATGTGGGGATGGGCGATCCGTTCTTTTGCAAATACGTCTGTCCGCAGGGCGTGCTCGAGGGCGCCATTCCGCTGGCCATTGCCAACGCCGGCATTCGATCTGCGCTGGGGCAGCTCTTTACCTGGAAACTTTTCGTTCTCATTGCCGTGGTGGTGCTGAGCGTTTTGTTTTATCGCCCCTTCTGCAAATGGATTTGCCCGCTCGGCGCATTCTATGCGCTCATGAATAAGGTGTCCTTGCTGGGGATACGGGTCGACGCATGCAAATGCGTCTCGTGCGGCAAGTGTTCAAAGGTTTGTCAGATGGACGTTGACGTGACCCGCGCGCCCAATCATGCCGAATGTATCCGGTGCGGAAAGTGCATTGGGGCCTGTCCCGTCGATGCCATCAGCTATCGCTATGGCCTGGATGTGTCGGCAGAAAAGCTCCCCCTGACCGCCGATAAAAAGTAAAACAAGCTTCGACAAAACGGAGGAATGACCATGAAGCTTTCTAAGATTGCGGCTCTGTTTATGGTGCCGGTGCTGGCCTTGTGTCTTGTGGCGTGTTCGGCGCCCGGCAGCAACGCGAGCGAACCTACGGGCTCCGATCCTAAGATCGCGGAGCTCATTGCGCAAGAGCCGGCTAACGCCGACGAGGCCGCCGAGCTGTATGCGAAGCTCATGCAAAAAGAGAACGATATCCTTTCGAGCGATAATGCGCTGTGGGAAAAGGTGTTCAATGCAGCAAATAAAGAGTCGACAATGATTGAGGACGGCAGCAATTACGGCGATTTCCTGCTCAAGACCATCGACGGCGCCAAAGATGAGTTTACGGCGGATGAACTCAAGACGCTCAAGGCGGGCGCGCAGCAGATCAAGGAGATTGAGGACAAGCTCGAGAGCCTGGAAAAGAAGTTTCCCGGCTGTGGAAACACCCCGAGCGCGGGCGAGAGTGTCGACGCTTCGACCGCGGGCATGACGGCTGGCGCCGATGCTTCGAGCGAGGCGACAAAGTTCCCCAGCTTTACAGGCAAGGACCTGGACGGCAACGACGTGAGCAGCGACGAGTTGTTCTCCAAGAACAAGGTCACCGTCATGAACTTCTGGTTTACCACTTGCAAGCCGTGCGTGGGCGAACTGGGCGATCTCGAGAACCTGAATAAGGAGCTTGCCGAGAAGGGCGGCCAGGTCGTGGGTGTCAATTCCTTTACGCTCGATGGCAACAAGGGCGAGATTGCAGATGCCAAGGACGTGCTAAACAAGAAGGGCGTGACATATAAGAACATCTGGTTCAAGTCGGATAGCGAGGCCGGTAAGTTCACGTCAAATTTGTTCTCGTTCCCGACAACGTATGTCATCGATCAGAATGGCAACATCGTAGGGGAGCCCATCGTGGGAGCCATCAGCTCCGCCGAGCAGCGCGCTGCACTCAACAAACTTATCGACCAGGCGATTGCGAATAGCGAGCAGTAAAAAACACGTAAAGCATCGCGAGGATCGTGTGTCGCTGTGCGGAGTAGTCCGCTGCCTTTCAAGATAAGCTCCACCATATAGAGGTCCCGCTCGGGACCTCTTCTTTTGGGCGCCGTCCCGTTCGTTTTTTGGCGCGGTTTGTTACATTCCTCACTGGCGTCGGCAAAAAATGGGGATAGAGTAGGACAAACGCGTCGAATACGAACGGCGGAGGAGAGCGGGCAGGGTGCCTGCGCGGGAGAGGTTGCCGTCCATGCTGGAGCTCAAAGGTATTTGCAAAAGGTACGTTACGCAGTCGTTTACGCAGGTGGCGCTCGACAGCGTGAGCCTGTCTTTTCGCGATAACGAGTTCGTGGCCATTCTGGGTCCCTCGGGTTCGGGCAAAACCACGATGCTCAACGTTATCGGCGGACTCGACCACTTTGATTCTGGCGACCTGCTGATTGACGGCATCTCGACCAAGGACTTCCGCGACCGCGATTGGGATGCCTACCGCAACAACCGCATCGGCTTTGTGTTCCAAAGCTATAACCTCATTCCGCATCAGACCATTTTGGAAAACGTGGAGCTGGCGCTCACGCTCACGGGCGTGGGGCATGCCGAGCGCCGCCAGCGTGCGCGCGAGGCGTTGGAGAAAGTCGGCCTGGGCGAGCACGTTAACAAGCGCCCGAGCCAGCTTTCGGGCGGGCAGATGCAGCGCGTGGCCATCGCCCGCGCCCTGATAAATGATCCTGAGATCGTTCTTGCCGACGAGCCGACCGGCGCTTTGGATTCAACGACATCCGTACAGGTCATGGACCTGCTCAAGGACGTGGCGCGCGACCGCCTGGTCATCATGGTCACGCACAATCCCGAGCTGGCGTACCAATATGCCACGCGCATCGTCAATCTGGCGGACGGCAAGATCACCGACGATTCCGATTCCTTCGATGCTGCCAAGGCCGCGCGCCGCGAGGCCAAGCCTACGCGCAAAACCTCGATGAGCTTTGTGACGGCGCTGGGGCTTTCTGCCCGAAACCTCATGACCAAGAAGGGCCGCACGGCCATGACTGCCTTTGCGGGCTCGATTGGCATTATCGGTATCGCGGCGATCCTGGCGCTCTCCAATGGCGTAAACGGCTACATCAAAAAGGTCGAGGAGGATACGCTCTCGAGCTACCCGCTCACCATTTCCAAGCAGGATTACGACCTGTCGTCCATGATGGGCGGACAGGGGGCTGCGGATGATGGCTCGCCTGAAAACGTGGATTCGTCCGACGACAGTGCCGGCGACAAGGCTCAGGGAAACGATAAGATTCCCGTGGTCACGGCCGTAAAGGATATGTTTGCAAGTGTTAAGTCCAACGACATGACGAGCTTTAAGGCATGGCTCGATGCCGGTGGCGACGGCATCGATAAAGAAGTCAACGCCATTCAGTACGGCTACGGTGTATCGCCGGTTGTCTATCGTGCCGGCAAGGGCGACGAGAAGCCCGTCCGGCTTGTTCCCAACGCTATGACCGAGGCCATGAGCGGAGGCGCGAGTTCGGCGGCAACGGTGAGCATGGAATCCATGGGAACCTCGGTCTTTAACGAGATGATTGACGACCAGAGCCTGCTCGACAGCCAGTACGATGTCGTCGCCGGTCATTGGCCCACGTCTGCCAACGAAGCCGTGATGGTGCTCTCGAGTCGTGGCACGGTGGGCGACTACACGCTCTACAGCATCGGCGC
>URGF01000019.1 GCA_900547285.1 uncultured Collinsella sp. | reverse complement strand
TCGAGCAAATGCTCGACCGACTCACACACTTTCCCTCAGCCTTTATCATCCACACGGGAGAAAAGTCAGCAACGTCACCGCAGGGCCCGCCCGCCGAGAGGGGTTTCCAAAGGGCACATCCTTTATTCAAAACGAGCGGCCGAGCAATTGCTCGGCCGCTCACCTTCTTTCCCTCATCCCGTTGGCAGCCCAGCGGGAGAAAAGCCAGTAAGGATACCGTAGGGCCCACCCTGGGAGTGTTTTCTTCTGAGCGATCCCGCAGCGCGAAGCGCGAGGACCAGCGAAGAAGAAAACACGCAGGGGCGGGCCCGGACAGGTTAACTTACTCCTTCTCGACCGCGCGCATGATCGCCTTGTAGATCTCCATCAGCGGAATAATCAGGAAGGCAAGGCCCAGGGCAGCGACAACGCCCTTGAGCTCAAGCGTTACGGGGCCAAAGAACATCTCAGCAAGCGTCGGCTGCACGGTTACGATCACCGTCAGCACCAGCGCCAGCGCGGCGGAAGCCCACAGCCACTTGTTCTGCTTCTTCATGGTGAACAGCGACGCACGACGGCTGCGCATATTGAAGCAGTGGAAAATCTCGACCATGTTGAGCGTGATGAAGGCCATCATCACGCCTTCCTCGTCGGCATTGCCGGCGATCATATCGGCGATGTGGATGTAGCCCATGTCAAAGTACACGCCCACAAAGAAGCTCGCCAGCACCAGCACGGTGATGATCAGACCCTGGACCACGCAGTCCAGGCCCATGTGACCGGCAAAGACACCGTCCTTGGCGTTGCGCGGCTTGCGCTTCATGATGTCGCCCTCGGCGTCCTCCATGCCCAGCGCGAGCGCAGGGAAGCAGTCGGTAACCAGGTTCACCCACAGCAGCTGCACCGGCTGGAAGATGGTAAAGCCGATGAGCGTGGCGATGAACACCGAGAAGACCTCGGCAAGGTTAGCCGAAAGCAAGAACTGGATGACCTTGCGGATGTTGTCGTAGATGCGACGGCCCTCTTCGCAGGCACCGATGATGGTGGCGAAATTGTCGTCGGCAAGCACCATGTCGGCGACGTTCTTGGTGACATCGGTACCGGTGATGCCCATGCCCACGCCGATGTCGGCGCGCTTGATGGACGGGGCGTCGTTGACGCCATCGCCCGTCATGGCCACGATCTGGTCACGCGACTTCCAGGCCTCGACGATGCGGGTCTTGTGCTCGGGCTGGACGCGGGCGTACACGCCGTAGTCCTCGATGTGCGCGTCGAGCTCCTCGTCGCTCATGCGATCGAGGTCGGCACCGGTGATGGCATGGCTGCGATCGGTGACGATGCCCAGCTGCTTGGCGATGGCCACGGCGGTGTCGATGTGGTCGCCCGTGATCATGACGGTGCGAATGCCAGCGTCGTGGGCCTCGCGGATGGCTTCGGCGACCTCGGGGCGGACCGGGTCGATCATGCCGGACAGGCCGCAGAAGACCAAGTCGTGCTCGAGCGCAGCGGGGCTGCAGTCGCTCGGGACCTCGGTGTAGGTGCGGCTTGCCAGCGCCAGCACGCGCAGAGCCTCGTCGGCCATGGCCTTGTTGGCGGCCACGAGCTCGGCGCGACGCTCCTCGGTCAGCGGGACGACCTTTTCGCCCTCGTAGATATGGGTGCACAGGCCGATCACCACGTCGGGCGCGCCCTTGGTGTACTGCTCGTACTCGCCATCCAAGGTCTCGACGATCACGGACATCATCTTGCGGCCCGAGTCGAACGGGGCCTCGCCCACGCGCGGATGCTCGGCAGTCAGGCCGGTGAGGCCAGCCTTGCCGGCGTCGTTGACGAGCGCGCACTCGGTCGGCTCGCCCACGGCCTCGCCCAGCTCCTCGTCCCACTGAGCATCGGAGCACAGCGCCATGCCGGCCAGGAACTTCTCCTTGGGCGCAGCGAGCTCGTGCTTGACGACGGTCATCTTGTTCTGGGTAAGGGTACCGGTCTTGTCGGAGCAGATGGTCTGTGTGCAGCCAAGGGTCTCGACAGCAGAGAGCTTGCGGATAATCGCCTGGCGCTTGGCCATCTTGGTCACGCCAAGCGAAAGGACGATGGTCACGACGGCAACAAGGCCCTCGGGGATGGCGGCGACGGCGAGCGAGACGGCAACCATAAAGGTGTCGAGCAGGGCAGTCGGATCGGTAAGGACGTTGCCCACGCCGTGGCGGAGGATGTCAACGCCAAAGATGACGACGCAGATGACGATCACCATGATGGTGAGGATGCGGCTGAGCTCGGCGAGCTTCACCTGCAGCGGCGTGAGCTCTTCCTTGGCCTCGGCCAGGGCGCCGGCGATCTTGCCCATCTCGGTGTTCATGCCGGTGCCGACCACGACGGCGCGACCACGGCCGTACACGACGGTGGAGCCCATATAGCACATGTTCTTACGGTCGCCGAGCGGCACGTCGTCGGTGCCGGCGGCGAGCTCGATCACGTTGGCATGCTTCTCTACGGGCACGGACTCGCCGGTGAGCGCGGCCTCTTCGATCTTCATCGTGGCGCTCTCGAGCACGCGGCAGTCGGCCGGGACGGAGTCGCCCGCCTCGAGCATGATCACGTCGCCGGGCACGAGCTCGGCGCTCGGCAGGTGCACGAGCTTGCCGTCGCGCAGCACCTTGGACTGCGCCGCACTCATCTCCTGCAGGGCCTCGAGGGCCTCCTCGCTCTTGGCTTCCTGGACCACGCCCAGCACCGAGTTGACGATAACGACGAACATGATGATGGCAACATCGGCAAAGTCGGGCTCGCCCTTGACCATGCCCGTGAGCGCACTGATGACGGCGGCAACGATCAGCATGATGACCATGGGGTCGGCCATCTGCTCAAAGAAACGCTTCCACAGCGGTGTCTTCTCGGCTTCCTCGAGCTTGTTAGGGCCTGTCTTGGCGAGGCGCGAAGACGCCTCGTCGTTGCTCAGGCCGAGGTTCTCATCGACACCTTGGTCGCTGAGCACCTCCGCCGCGGCGGACAGGTATTCCTTTTGCATATAGAGTCCCCTCCTGGGATTCGGGCCACTCAGCAGATTGATGCCCGATCATAATTCCCAGGAGAAGGGCAAGGGCTCATCAAGGCTGCCGTGCTGAGCGGCAGTTGATAGTGGAGCTATGGTACCCCAAAGCGACGCGTCTAGCCAAAACAATCGGTTTGGAAATATGGTCCGCACGCAACGGTGCAGACCGTGTGATGCTCAACATTGGTAAAACGTTTTTTCTTCGGCACATCGCCAAACTGACATATCTCCCAGATAGCAGCGGTTGGAGTGGTTGGTAAAGATTTTTCATATACCGTTTTTCCCGCAAAAAATGAACTTCCATTTCGGCATACGGTCGATTTTTTGGGGTATTCGGTCGGCATTTCGTTATAATCATCTCGGTTTTATTTCTTATGGTTTATCTATCAGCGCAAGACGATGTCAGATGGAGGTCTGAATGTACAAGCGCACTAAGATTGTATGCACCATGGGTCCCGCCTGCGATAGCGACGAGACCATCCGCGAGATGATCAAGGCGGGCATGAACGTCGCCCGTTTTAACTTCTCGCACGGCTCCTACGACGAGCACCACGGTCGCATCGAGCGCGTCCGCCGTATTTCCAAGGAGCTCGGTCTGCCTGTCGGCATCCTGCTCGACACCAAGGGCCCCGAGGTCCGCACCGGCCTTCTGGTCGACGGCAAGAAGGTTGCCGTCAAGACCGGCGATAAGATCGTCGTCACCGCTCAGCCCACGTCCGAGGATTTCCACGGCACCGCTGAGCACATCTCCCTCGACTACCTGGCTCTGCCTTCCGAGGTCGAGAAGGGCTCCCTCATCCTGATCGATGACGGCCTGGTTGCCCTCGAGGTCGAGTCCGTCAGCGGCCAGGACATGACCTGCGTCGTTAAGAACGACGGCCTGATCGGCGAGCGCAAGGGCGTCAACATGCCCAACGTCAACATCTCGCTGCCCGCCATCACCGAGCGCGATCGTCAGGACATCCTCTTTGGCCTGACCGAGAACATCGACTACATCGCCGCTTCCTTCATCCGTGACGGCGAGTCCGTCCGCGGCATCCGCAAGCTTTGCCGCGAGAACGGTGGCGAGCACGTGACGATCTTCCCGAAGATCGAGTGCGCCCTGGGCGTCGAGAACTTCGACGAGATCCTCGAGGCTTCCGACGGCATCATGGTCGCCCGTGGCGACCTGGGTATCGAGATCAAGCCCGAGCTCGTTCCGCACATCCAGAAGGAGATCATCGCCAAGTGCAACGCGGCCTACAAGCCCGTTATCACCGCTACGCAGATGCTCGACTCCATGCAGCAGAACCCGCGCCCGACGCGCGCCGAGGTTGCCGACGTTGCTAACGCCATCTACGACGGCACCGACGCCGTTATGCTCTCTGGCGAGTCCGCTGCCGGTAAGTACCCGGTCGAGGCCGTTAAGATGCAGGCCAGCATTGCTCTCGAGACCGAGAAGTACCTCCCGGCCCACGCTCCGCTCGAGGTTCCGGCCGACGCTCACGGCACCCGCGTCGTCAACAACGTTGTGGGTATGTCCGCTGTGAACATGGCCACCACCGTTGGCGCCAAGTGCATCACCGTGCCGACGACCACCGGTCGTACCGCACGCCTGATCTCGCACTTCCGTCCCAACATGCCGATCTGCGCGTTCTCCCGCCACGAGTGGGCCGTCCAGCAGATGATCATGTACTGGGGCGTTATCCCGCATCAGGCCGAGATTACCCAGGGCACCGTCAACGGCACGATCGTCAAGGCGATCGAGACCGCCAAGGAGCTCGGCTACGTCGAGACCGGCGATCTGACCGTCGCCACCGCCGGCGATCCCCGCATGAGCGTCCAGCTCGAGGACAAGGTCTCCTCGACCAACGTCGCTTACGTCGCTCAGGTGCGTTAAGTCGTACTTGCAAGCATGTTTGCATTGCAAAGGGCCCGGAAGGCTTCGCCTTCCGGGCCCTTTTTCTGTGTCAATGCCGGCACACGGCAAAACACGCACCCATTTCTTTACCAAAAGCGCGAAATCCACCTTTCGAGGCCCAAAAATAAAGTCCCAAGCGCTAAAAGTGTTCGCCCGATGGCGAAACCACACCTTACCCGACGCTGCTAAATCGTTTTAGCAAGAGCCAGATCGACCGCGTTTTCGGAAGTATGCGGCAAATTCTGAGACCTCCGAGCACACCCCGTTTTTTCGCAACAAAATGCCTGATAAACTGGCCTCAAAAGCCAGGTCTGCTCACAGGGTTCAGATTTTGCCGCATACTTCCGAATTGACGCTGGCATCGCACGGTCCAAAAGCACATTTCGACCAGGAGGATATCATGGACCTGACGCTATGCGGTCAATCCGCTTTTTACTATCACCGTATCCCGCCGCAGGTATTAGGGCTTTACCCCGCCATTAGCCTTGGCAATATGGATCGCAGATGTTGCGGCCTCGGAAGTCATGCAGTTGTAAAAGACCTGCTTCATGCACCGCTTCACAGGCTTGTATTCACTCGAGCACAATCCGGGTCGCGAAGCCTGTTTAAATCGCACCTCCTGACCCAAGAGCCGCCTCCCGGGTCGTTTAGGCAAACTGAGCATGGGTTTGATGTCACGTCGCCCGAGTTTACGCTGCTCAGCCTTGCTACGCAGGTCTCACGCAACCAGTTACTCATGGCTTGCTACGAGATGTGCGGCTCCTTTGCAGTGTTTACGCCCTGCGAGCGAACGCAACAACAACTCGATGAAGCCATTTCGCTTAAGCTCATTCCACCCAACTGCGGTTGGGAGCGTGTTGTCGACACCAAGGGCAATGACACCAATTTGTGGAAGCGCCCGCCGCTCCTCAGCGCGGCGGATATCGCCGCGTTCGCCAAGCAGGCTGCAGGCCTGCGCGGCGTTAAACAACTGCGCTGGGCGGCCGAGCACATGACGGGGCAGACCGCCTCGCCCTTCGAAGTACAGACCTCTATGCTTGTCTCGCTCCCCCGCAACGAGGGCGGCATGGGCATCAACATCGCAAACAACGTGCGCATCCCACTTAGCGACGCCGCGCGCTCACTGTATGACAAAACCTGCTGCTACGCCGATATCCTCATCGAGAGCAACACCGACAGCATGGGCGTCATCTTGGAATGCCAAGGCCGCTCCGCCCACGATGGCGAAGCCGCAAGTCTCTCCGATGCCGAGCGCACCACCGCCCTCACAAGCATGGGCTATGACGTTATCCAGATAACCTATGAGCAAATCAAAGACACGAAGAGCTTTAACAACATCGCCGAACTCATCCATAAAAAGGCAGGGCTCCCCTACATCCCAAAGACCGATCAGGAACGCACCACCGAAGATGCCCTGCGGCGGGAGCTATTGGTCGATTGGGATGAGCTGTTCGCCGTCAAGCCGGCCAGCTAGCAGCTAGTGATCAGAGGGACTGCGGGGACGTCAGAAGCGGCAACGCGAGCCGCAAAGCCCACCTCGGTCAGCTCGATGACCTCGGTAAACGTTGCATCGAAAAACTCCTCAGTTAGCAGGCGGTATGGCGGATGATCGGGCTCACCGGGGTTTTCACGCACAATCTCGTGCATAACGCCGATGGTCTTGAGCACATACTCCTTATGGATGGGATACTGCCCAAAACGCGTCGCCGCAGTATACAGGCGATCGGTCGCGCGCGGAATCGAAACAATGCCGAGCGTCTTGCCGAACCAGTCAAAGTCGCCTTGCTTTTTAATGCGGAACTCCTCACACGGCTTGCCGCCGTGCGCCTCCAGATACTGATTCACGCGTGTATTCCATACGGCATCGGCCACCAGATGCGACCAGACACCCAGTGTCAAATCGAGCAGCGACTGCGCCACATTTTCGGACGCAAGCGAGAACTCACAGGCGCCGGGACCGGCAACCGGCTCGGCATCCTTGTAGCGCTGGGGATAGTGCACGCGGTTCAGTCGCTCGCGCTCCTCGATAATCGAGGTCGCCGCGGCTGGCGCACCGGTGGGCGAACTTTTAAGCAACGGTGCCACATAGGTATCCCAGAACTCATGCTCACGAGGCTTAGGGATAGGCTCGGGCTTTGCAAAGTGCGTAATGCGGTACGGGATGGGATCGGCGATGCCAGGGACCATATAGCCCACGAAGATATCCGGAACCACGCAGCCAAACAAAAAGGCATTGCGGTCGCGCACGCTATTGGCAAGCGCACCGGTGCGCTCCAGCAAACGCTCCGTCTGAGCGATATGAATGTTCCAGCTTGGCATAGCCACCCCCATAAAAAACCTGGATAACTATACCATCACGGCAAAGCCGCGCGGGCGGCTACGCACGCTCTACGCAGCAACTAGTCCGTAGCACCGCTTTCGGTTCCATACGACGGCGAAGGCGCCTCGATCACATGGTGATATCGATCGATATAGATTGCACGGGCACCCAGGCGTCGCACCAAATCCTGGTGATGTGTGCTCATCAAGACCGTCTTACCCGCCGCGACGTAAGCCAGCAAGAAGTTGACCACAATGTCGCATGAATCCTCGTCGAGCCCATTGGTAGGCTCGTCGAGGACCAAAATATCCGGGTTCATCGACACCACCGCAGCCAGCGCCACACGCTTCTTTTGCCCGCCCGAGAGCTGATAGGGCGAGGCATCGACCAGGTCGGCAACTTGAAACAGTTCCATGGCATCGTGCACGCGACGGTCGAGCTCGCCTGCCGGCAGCCCCATCTGCGCGGGACCAAAAGCAACTTCCTCACCCACCGTAGCGCAGAACAACTGGGCGTCGGCATTCTGGAACACAAAGCCCACGCGCTGATGGAACCGCTGGGCCGTCGCGGAATCCTTGAGATATGCCGCATCGACCATACACCCGTCAAACAGGTATGCCCCTGCGTCCGCGAGTTCAAGGCCGTTAATAAGACGCATAATCGTCGTCTTACCGCAGCCGTTGGGACCGAGCAGGGCAACGAGTTCACCACGATCGACCTGCAGCGACACGCCATCGACAACCATATGTCCCGCATAGGAGAACACCACGTCGCGCAACTCAATAAGCGGCGCGCCCTCGGCGCCGCCCGCACCGTTCGTGCCCGCCGCACTATTCATATCGGTCGTCAAAACGTCGCCCTTCCCTATTTGCATCCCCAGCCGGAACCAGCAGCGCCTACAGCACGGCGCACAACACCGCCAGCAGCGCCACGCCGGCCGCATAGACCGCATCGCGCCAGCCAAACCCGGCGCGCGCGGGCGCCGGATACGCACCCGCAAAACCGCGGCACAGCATGGCCTCGTCCATCGCGCGGCTGCATTCCATCGCCTTGATAAAGGTCATGCCCATGATACCCGCGATCGAATCGGTACGCGAAAATCCCTCAGGCGCACGGCCAACGCTGCGCAGCATGACCGATTCGCACAGATTGTGCGCCGTGCGACCCAGCACCTCAATGTGCTTGAGCGCCATATCAAACGTAAAGATGACCTCGTCGGGTAGATGCAGCATCTTGAGCGCCGCCGACATGCGGCTCCAGGTGAGCGTCCACGAAACGCCCAGCACGAGCGACACGTTAATGAACGTCTTAAGCGCAATTTTGAGCATGGCGCCCGTAGCGGAAGCGCCCAGCAGCAGGGCAGGCAGCGCCAAAACCACGGCGAGCCCCGCGGCGCCAAGCGCCGGCACAAAGGTCGCGCGCAACCCGCGCGCGGGGCGCACCGCGACCAGCACCAGCGCGATAGCCGCCATCAGCATCAGGTACAGCGGGCTCTGCGTCAGACACACGCACAGGACGCAAACGAACATCCCCACCAGGCGCACCGGAGCCGAAACGCAAGAAAGGGCGCGGTCGACCATCGACCCGCCCTCGTGCGCGCCTCCACCCAGATGAACCCGCTCAAGCAGGCTCGCCAGGTGCAGGACATTCTTTTGCATCACACGATGCCGAGCCCCCACGGGCTCGTAACGCTGCTCGACCGCAAGCCAGCTAGGCAGCTCGGCTATTGCCATGAGCACCGCTTTCCTTAACCGTCAGCGAGATCAGACGGAATGCGATGGTGAGCACCGCCACGCCAATCACGCCGGACAGGATATACATGGCAGCCTGACCGGCAAAGCCAAGACCCTGCTCCTCGGAATAGGCCTGCAGGTAATCACCCGTAGGCAGAGCGTCGGCAAAGGTCGGGGTATCGAGGCCGACCGAAGCCTGCAGACTGTCGTCACCAGCCTCCTGAACGGCGGTCGCGGCGCCCTCGGCGTCCCACTCGCCCCATGCGTCACCTGTGGCAAGCAAGCCGAGCGGCGTAGCCACGACAAGCACGGCGACCAGAATGAGCGTGGGGACCAGCGAGGTCTTCTTGGCAGCAGCGCCCTCGGCGCTCAGCAGGCCGTCGGAAGCCTCGGGGCCGACGATAATGCTCGGCGCCGTCTTCTTAATGAAACCGTAGATGGCGGCCGTCGCCACGCCCTCGATCACGCCGGCAACCAGCATATGCGGGATCAACATGGCCGGAATAGCCACGGACAGCGGGAAGGGGCAGTACAGCGGCGCGCCCGAAGCGTTGGTAAAGAGCATCGGCTGAATACCGAACTCGATAGCCGCGCACAGGGCCGCCAGGCACAGGCCAACCCAGCCGCTTACGATGGCAGAAACCGAGGTGCCCCAGTTCTTGTCGTGCAGACGGCTGTTGAGCGCACGGAATACGATAGCAGCGACAAACGGCAGCACAAAGGCCATGTTAAAGCAGTTGGCGCCAAACGACAGAACGCCGCCGTCGCCAAACAGCAGCGCCTGCAGCGCCAGCGCGACCGAGACAGCGATAGCCGCGGCCTCGGGGCCCAGCAGCAGCGCGATGAGCGCGCCGCCAACGGCGTGGCCTGTGGTGCCGCCGGGCAACGGCACGTTGAACATCATGAGCAAGAAGGAAAATGCAGCGCAGATGCCCAGGAAAGCCATGTGCTCGCGATCGAGCGTGGCGCGCACCTTCTTGATGCAGTGAACCCAAACGGGCACCATCGCCACTGCCATGACGGCATCGGTCTGCGGGGACAGATAATTATCTGGAATGTGCATGTACGCCTCCCGGTTGTCGGCGCACGGAATTGCAACGCCGCTTAAATCACCTTGCCAGTGTTACGTATTGCCAGATTCGTAACACGCCGCGGGCTATCATAGCAAAACGGCGCGCTGCCGACAAAGCAGCACGCCGTTATGTAATGCGCGTGTCATATATGCAGGCTCAGCAGTGCCTTATACCGAGCAAAGCGGTCACGTAGGACTCGGCGGCAGCCACCGCTGGCCTATACCCAGAGCAAGCCCTAGCCGCGGACCTCGCCGTTTACGCCCTTGCACACCTTGGTGACGATCTTCTGGTGCGCTTTCTCGACCTCTTCGCTGGTGAGCGTGTGGTCGTCGGAGCGATACGTAAGCGCAAAGGCCATGGATTTCTTGCCCAGACCCACGCGGACCGGATCACGGTAGACATCGAACAGGCGCACGCCCTCGAGCAGCTTGCCGCCGGCGCTGGTAATACGGCGCTCAAGATCCTCGCAAGTCACGGAGTTGTCGACCACGATAGCCAGGTCATGCTCAACAGCCGGATACTGCGAGAACTCGCGGTAGTTCTCCTGGTTGCGGGCGCCCTTGATCAGCTTGTCCAGATCGAGCTCAAAGGCAACGACGACCTCATCGATGCCCATCGCCTCGCGCGCCTCGGGGTGAATCTCGCCGACCCAGCCCAGTACGGTGCCGCCGGACAGAACCTCGGCCGCACGACCCGGCTGCAAGAAAGCGTAGCCCTCGCCCTCGACGGGACGGAAGCGAACCTTCTCGATGCGCAGCTGGGCGAGCAGCTCCTCGACAATGCCCTTGCCAAAGAAGAAACGCAGCTTGCGGTACTTCATGTTCCAGGACTGCTCGCTCCACTGGCCCGAGAGCACACCCGCCACGGACTTGGTCTCCTTGGGCAGGCTGGCGTTCTCGCGACCGTGGAACAGGCTGCCGACCTCGTACAGGTGCACGTTGGGCGTACCGTGCGCCTCGTTGTAGGCCACGGACTGCAGCAGGCCCGGCAGCAGCGAACGACGCATCTCGGTCTGCTCGGCCACCAGCGGGTTCATGAGCACCACGGGGCAACCGCGGCCCTCGGTGGACATACCGATCTTCTCCAGGTCGCCCGGGGCGGCAAAGCCGAAAGTCGTGGTCTCGTTGAGGCCGCAGGCGCGCAGGATCTCGCCGACCTTGCGGGTGAGCTTCTGCTCGCGGGTCAGGCCGCCGATGTGGTTCTTGGCAGCCGGAATGGTCGCCGTCACGCGGCCCATGCCCCACAGGCGCAGGACCTCCTCGATCAGGTCAATCTCGCGCGGCAGGTCGGGGCGGAAGCTCGGCGGGGTAACCATAAAGTCCTCGCCGTCGCGCTCGACGGTGCAGCCCAGACGGGTGAGCGAACGCTCGATAAAGTCGGGCTCGATATCGGCACCGCAAATGGCGTGCACGCGGGCCAGGCGCAGCTTAATGCTGTCGATGGTCTTGGGCGCGGGGAACACGTCGACATAGCCGGGAGCAACCTCGCCGCCGGCGATCTCCTCGATAAGCGCGCACGTCACATTGGCGACATCCACGCAGCCGGTCTCGTCGACCTGGCGCTCAAAGCGAATGGAGGCGTCGGAGATCAGCGACAGGTCGCGGCTGGTGTGCGAGGTGCGACCGGCGTTGAAGCAGGCGCTCTCGACCATCACGTCGACGGTGTCGTCCTCGATCTCGGAATCCATGCCGCCCATAACGCCGGCCAGCGCCACGGGACGCTCGCCGTCGGTGATGAGGCCCATGCCGGCGTCAAGCGTGCGCTCCTCGCCGTCGAGGGTCGTAAACTTCTCGTCCTGTTGGGCGGCGCGAACCACCACGCGGCGATGGCCATCGCGCTCGGCAAAGGTGTCCAGGTCAAAGGCGTGCAGCGGCTGACCGGTGAGCATCATCACGTAGTTGGTGATGTCGACGATGTTGTTGTGCGGACGCACGCCCAGGGCGTTGAGGCGCTTGACCATCCAGTCGGGCGACGGGCCGACCTTTACGTTGCGCACGATGCGGGCGACATAGCGGTCGCACAGGCCCTCGTCGGCGATCTCGACGGAAAGCTCGTCGTCGGTCGCGCGGCCGGTCTCGGCCTTGATGGCGGGCAGCTCAACGTGGAAATCACGGTCGAAGATGGCGCCGGTCTCGCGGGCCATGCCGATCATGGACAGGCAGTCGGGACGGTTGGGCGTGATCTCGCAGTCGAGCACGGTATCACTCGAGCCCACGTACTCGGCAAATGGCATGCCGCAGGGCGTGTCCTCGGGCAGGATCATGATGCCGGAGTGGTCGCCACCCAGGCCGAGCTCGCGCGCAGAGCAGTTCATGCCCATGGACACGACGCCGCGAAGCTTGCTCTTCTTGATCTTAACGTCGCCGGGAAGCACAGCGCCAATCATGGCCGTGACGATGTGGTCGCCGGCCTCGAAGTTCTGCGCGCCGCAGACGATCTGCAGCGGAGCGGGGTTGCCGTCGGCGTCGAGATTCTTGTCGCCCACATCGACCGAGCACACATACATGTGGTCGCTATCGGGGTGCGGGGTCTTGGTGAGCACCTTGGCAGTCACCACGTAGTCGAAGGACTCGCCCACGGTGTCAATCGCCTCGACCTCGGTGCCGGTACGGATATATTCGTCCGAAAGGGTCTTGGGATCCTCCGGGATATCGATCATGGTCTTGAGCCAGTCGTAAGAAACGCGCATATAACTGGTCTCCTTTCATAAATGCGGCTTTGAGCCGGAAACTGCAACTAAGAAGAAAGCGTTCTAGAACTGGTTCAAGAACCTCATGTCGCCCGTCATCAACGTGCGCAGGTCGGGCAGGTCGTAGCGCAGGGCCGCGACGCGCTCGGCACCAATACCAAAGGCGAAACCGGTGTACTTCTCGGGGTCGATGCCGCAGTTGATAAGAACGTTGGGGTCGACCATGCCGCAGCCCAGGATCTCGATCCAGCCGCTGTGCTTGCAGAAGTTGCAGCCCTTGCCGCCGCACACGTGGCAGCTCACGTCCACCTCGCAGCTGGGCTCGGTGAAGGGGAAGAAGTGCGGGCGGTAACGCGTCTTGCGGTCCTCGCCAAACATGCACTTAACAAAGTAGTCGAGCGTGCCCTTGAGGTCGCCAAAGGTGATGCCCTCGTCGACGACCAGGCCCTCGATCTGGTTGAACTGCGGCAGGTGGCAGGCGTCGGCCGTGTCGGGACGGTAGACGGTGCCCGGGCAGATCATGTAGATGGGCGGCTTTTGCGACTCCATGGTGTGGATCTGCACGCCCGAGGTCTGGGTGCGCAGCAGCACATCGGACTCGCCGTGGGCGTGAGCCTCGGGGTGCGCGACGCTGCCGGGGTTGTTGTCGACCACGTAGAAGGTGTCGCGGGCCGAGCGGCTCGGGTGATCCATGGGGGCGTTGAGCGCGGTGAAGTTGTAGTAGGAGGTGTCGACCATGGGGCCGGACTCGACGGTGTAGCCGATGCCGCAGAAGATGTCCTCGGCCTCCTCGATGATCTGCTTGATCAGGTGCTGGTGACCGATCTGCGGACGGATGCCCGGCAGCGTGATGTCGACGGCCTCGTGCTCGAGCGCGTGCTTGAGGGCGGCGGCCTTCATCTCGGTGGTGCGCTCGTCGAGCATGCCCTCAATCAGCTGGCGCATCTCGTTGGCGCGCTTGCCCATCATGGGACGATCCTCGGGGGCGAGCTTGCCCATCATGCGCATCAGGCCAGTGATGCGGCCCTTGCGGCCGAGCAGCTCAACGCGCGCGGCCTCGAGCTTTGCGGCGTCGTCGGCGCCCGCGACGAGCTCCTTGGCCTCTTCCTCGAGTTTGACCAGATCATCAATCAGACTCATGTCTTCCCTTTCGTCTCTCGCGCTCCCCGCTTGCCGAGGCGGCTGCCGCCGTCTGACGTTGCGAAAACGCGGCCCGGTTCGGTAACAAAAAACCGCCCTCGGGCATGTGCATTGCCCAAGGACGGTTGAATTCCGCGGTACCACCTTGTTTGACCCGGCGGATGTCTGGCCCGCCGCGCCCACTCTTTGCCCCTTGTCGCGAGGCTCACGGCTTCCCTACTGGGGCTTCGCCGCCGCTGGCCGCGTGCCCGTTGAGGTCGCTGCTCGGGAGTGAACGCTTGGCCCTTGTCACCGCAGGAAGGCTTGCAGCCCATGACCTTCCCTCTCTTGCCGGCGACGCGGCGGGCAAAACCCTCTCCGTCAACGCATTGGGCTATAGGATACCACATTGTGTGGGCGTATCGCCGCGTTCCGTTTTGTTCGTGCTGGGTACAAGGCAGGTAGCTGTGCAAACTGGCCGTGCGCCCAGCCGTGGCGTTCGGCTCGCGAGATCAAGGATATGGTATGGAAAAGAAGCACGATAAGAAGGCCAAGCCCGCAGCGGGCAAGACGCCCAAAGGCATGAAGGTCGATAAGGCCGTCAAAAAATTCCGCAAGCTCGAAGGCAAACTGTGGACCCGCGAGTACCTGCTCAAGATTGCCGAGTTTGACGGCGCGACCATTGCTCCCGCCAACGGTGCCGCCGCCCGTGCCGACGCCATGGGCACGCTTGCCGGCGAGCATCACAAGCTGCTGACCAGCGAGAAGTCCGTTGAGCTCGTACGCTCGTTAGCGCGCGAGACGGTTGCAGGCGGACACGTAGACGACCCGCAGCTGCTCGACGAGATCCGCGTGCTCGGCCGCGACCAGCGCGAGGCAAGCGTTATTCCCACCGAGGAGGCCGAAGCCTGGACCAGGCTCACCTGCGAGGCCGACGCCGTGTGGCACAAGGCCAAGACGGCCAACGACTGGGCGAGCTTTGAGCCCTATGTGGATAGAATCGTCGCCCAACTTAAGCATCAGGCCGAACTCATGGACCCCAAGCGCGACCCATACGACGTTTGGCTCGACCAGTACGAGCGCGGCCTTTCTGCCGAGAGCTTCGACGCATTTTGCGAGGAGGTCAAGGCCACGGTCGTGCCGCTCGTGCACGCCATCGGCGAGCGCGGCCAGCAGCCCGATGCCGACTTTTTGCACGCCCGCGTGCCCGAGGCCGCCCAGCGCGCCATGAGCTTCGACCTGATGAAGCTCGTCGGCCTGAACCTGGACGACACCACGCTTGCCTTTACCGAGCACCCGTTTAGCGAGGGCTTTGCCGTGGGTGACGCGCGCATCGCGACACACATCTACGAGGACGATTGCATCTCCAACGTCTACAGCATCATCCACGAGGCGGGGCACACCATGTACGAGCTGGGCGTCAATCCCGCCTATGCGCGCACCTGCCTGGAGGGCGGCACCTCCATGGGCATCCACGAGAGCCAGAGCCGCTTCTTTGAGAACACCGTGGGCCGCAGCCGTGCCTTTATGGGACCGCTGCTCGAGGTGCTGCGCCGCCACGCGCCCGAGGTCTACGGCAACGTAGACGAGGACACGCTCTACCGCGCCGTGAACATCGCGCAGCCGTCGTTGATCCGCACCGAGGCCGACGAGCTCACCTATCCGCTGCACGTTATGGTGCGCTACGAGATTGAGCGCATGCTGTTTGCCGGCGAGGCCACGGCCAAGGACATCCCCGCGCTTTGGAACCGCTTCATGAATGAGTACCTGGGCATTCCGGTTCCCGACGACACGCACGGTTGCCTGCAGGATACGCACTGGAGCGGTGGCTCGTTTGGCTACTTCCCCACCTATGCGCTGGGCAGCGCCTACGACGCCATGTTTGTGCCGGCCATGTGCCGCGACGGTGTCGACCTTACCGGCGCCTGTGCGAGCGGCGACCTGACACCCGTCCGCGCATGGCTGGGCGAGCACATTTGGCAGTGGGGCCGCGCCAAAGACGCGCCGGAACTCATCAAGGGCGCATGCGGCATGGCGTTCGATGCCCGCTACTACTGCAGCTACCTGCAGGACAAGTTCACCACGCTGTACGAGCTGTAAGGCATAACCGACACGCCAACGCAAAGGGGACGCCGCGGAACCAATCCGCGGCGCCCCCTTTCCACCTAGTTGTTTAAGAACGTCCCCAATGACTACCTTACAGAGCTTCCAGCGCCGCGGCGATGCGCTTCATGGCGACGTCGGCAGCTGCCTGGTCGGGAGCTTCGGCCAAAACGCGAATCACCGACTCGGTTCCACTCTTGCGCACCAGCACGCGGCCCTCGCCCGCCAGCGACGCCTCGGCCTCGGCGATGGCGGCTTGCACGCCCATGTTGCCCAGCGCGGCATCTTTATCCGCCACGCGTACAGCAACCTGAGCCTGCGGCAGTAGCTTGCACGGAGCCGTGAGCTGCGAGAGCGTCTCGCGCTCGGCACGAATCACTTCCATCACGCGCAGCGAGGTCATAATGCCGTCGCCCGTGCGCTCGATATCACCAAAAATCGTGTGGCCCGTCTGCTCGCCGCCCAGGCTGTAGCCGCCCTCGCGCATCTTGGCATACACGTGACGGTCGCCCACGCCGCTGGTCACGGCACTCAGGCCGGCAAGCTCCAACGACTTGATCAGGCCAAAGTTGCTGGCGATCGTCGGCACCACGGTACCGCCCGAGAGACGCCCGTGCTTGTTCAGGTACACACCGCACACGTACAGGATCTGGTCACCGTCGACCACGCGGCCGCGCTCGTCCACGGCCAGGCAGCGGTCGGCATCGCCATCGTAGGCAAAACCCACATCCAGGCCCTGCTCCACCACGTGGCGCTGCAGGCGCTCAATATGCGTAGAGCCGCAGTCGACATTGATGTTAAAGCCGTCGGGCGCGGCATTGATCACGCGCACATCGGCGCCCAGTGCGTCGAACACCGGCTTGGCCACCGAGGATGCCGAGCCGTTGGCGCAGTCGATACCGATCTTGACGCCCTGCAGCGAAAAGTTCGCGCTGGCGATGAGCGAAGCAATGTAGCGGTTGCGACCCTGCATGTAGTCCACCGTGGCGCCGATGTGGTTGCCCGTTGCCAGCGGCACCTCGCTCTTGCCATCGATATAGTCCTCGATGAGCTCCAGTACGTCCTCGTCCATCTTAAAGCCGTCGCTGTTGACTAGCTTAATGCCGTTATCGCAAAACGGGTTGTGGCTCGCGCTGATCATGATGCCGCAATCGAAGCAGCCTTCCACAGTCTGATGCGCTACGCCCGGCGTCGGGATCACATGCAGCATATAGGCGTCCGCACCGCTCGCGACCAGGCCGCTCACCAGCGCCGCCTCAAACATATAACTCGAGCGACGCGTGTCCTTGCCCACGATCACGCGTGCCTTGCGCTCGCGGTTGGCGCCGTAATACCAGCCCACAAAACGGCCAATCTTATAAGCGTGCTCTACCGTCAGCCCAACGTTGGCCTCACCGCGAAAGCCGTCGGTGCCAAAGTACTTCATGCGCTCTCCTTACAAAATAGGGGCGAACAGATTGCCTGTCCGCCCCAAAATGGTACTCGATTATCTGCGCTACCAGAAAAACCCTACGCCGACGCGCTGTCGCGAGCCGCCTGGCATGTAGGAGTCTGACGCAGCGTAAGCGGCTTGTCCCCCGCCTCGGCCGACGTGGTCAGCGTATACGTGATCGTCGTCGTCTCGCCAGCATGCAGGTCAACGGTGCCCGAATAGAAGGGGATTCCATGCCACGTAGCGGCGCCAAGACCAAACTGTGTGCCCTCAACCGTAAGGTCACTGATGTTGCCGCCCGTCGGGGCAAACAACGAGACATTCAGGCGTTCGTCGTCACGCGCGGCATCGGGTGCGCTCGCCGCAACGTAGTCGGGCAGCTTGCCTGCCTCCTCCTGCGTCATGATGTTCGTCAGAGTAACGGTGATGCGATACGAGCACGTGCCGTCGCCGTTCTTGATGCCCTGGCCGATCTGCGTGTCGGCGTTCAGATACCAGTCGAGCTTGGAGAAGCTCAGGTTGTTAAAGTAAACGCCGGCAACAGGATCGGCACTCGGGTCATCCGGATCGGGCAGCGAAGCGTCAATGCCCGTCTCTTTGATGGCACTCTGCTCATCATCGTTTCTCATCCACGCGATCAGGCGGCCCTCTTCGGCACCGCGCTCAACGGCGCTGACAAGCTTCGTAACATCGACATCGCCGATACCGCCAAGGATCTTGTCGAAGGCAGCGCTGGCGACGGATGCAAAGATGCCGTCAGACTCCTCGACCGGATAGTTCCAGTACACATCGTGCATGAGGACCTTTGCGGCGTTGGTGCCGTCGACAACCGTTCCGTCGGGCAGTGACACGTTACCGACCAGGCCCAGCAGATACTGCAGGAACACCGGGTCGATACCGATGACGCCATCAACGTCCTGTCCATACTGGGACTTCCACAGCGCGGCGACACGCTGCGAGTTGCGGGGCCAATCAGGCGAATAGGTATTGCCCGAGTTGTACAGGTTACTGTGGTTGCCGAACAGCGCCTCATCCTCTTCGTCGACGCTCTCGACTGCCTCATCCTCGCTGAGTCCAATGCGGGGAACAAACTCGCCAATCGACATCTGGCCGTCAGTGACCGAAATCAGGCCCTGCGAACCGCCAAAGCCGCCGCAAGCACGAATCTCGACGTTGTTCATGGCGTACATAAGGTAGTTGCGCGTCTGGCCGTTGGCGCCGAGCATCTGGGGAAGGACGGGGGCGACCTTCTCCGCCGCGTCAACCGCACCGTTGAGGGTGGCAAAGCCGTCCTTGGCCTTATCGACCAGCTCGGTCACCTGGGAAATATGAGTATCGCCAATGCCCTGGACCTTCTCGTTGGCGCTCTTGAACACCTTCGAGCTGCTGGAAAGCGAATCGGCGACCGCCTGCAGCGCGGACACGTTAATCATGCCGTCCTGGAACAGCTTGCCGGGCGTGGCCTGCGAAAGGTTGTCGGCCATGGGAACCAGCGCGTTGCTCGAGACATCGGACAGGGCGTCGATCATGGTGCGGGCTGCGTTGATGTCACTGCCATACACCGGGATAAACGATGCCGCCGTCCACAGCGGGCTCGAGGTCTCCGCCTTCATGCTGTCGCAGAGCTCATCGATCTTCTTCGCGTCGTCAGGCAGCGTCGAAAAATCGCCCGACGTGACCTTGTCCTTAAGGCCACCGACGATCTCGACAGCCTCCTTCGCTTCGCTCTTTACGGTCTTTGCCGAGTTAAGCAGCATAAAGCCGCTTGCGCCAAGCGCAACGAGAAGCACCGCGACTACAACGGCAATAATGGCGCCGGTGTGACGCTTTTTGCGCTCGCCCTTGCGATGGCGATGACGGACCAGACCGTCAGAGGTCGAACTCGGCGAAGCGTCGCCACCGTAGTTCAAGCCAAAATCGTAATAATCTTCCTTGGAACCCGAGCCCGCAAACTCGGCACCGCTATCATCCAGGCGGGCGAACGTGCCAGTCTCGGAGGCGCCGGTGTAAATCGTGCCAAGGTTACCCGTAAGCCCCGCGCCACCGGCAGAGGGAGTATTGTTGGCGGCCTTGTCGGCATTAACGTTGCCGGCGGCATTCGCGGCGTTGGCAGCACCTGCGTTGTTCGCGGGTACCGAAGGAGCCCCGCTCGGCTGCGACGTGGAGGTTGCACCGCCCGCAAAGACATTCCCTCTTGCACGGCCGGTCTTTTTTGCCTTTTGAGACTGCTCGTACAGAGCGGTAAACATCGCCGTCTCGCCCGGGGACACGCGCTTACCGGAACCGCCCTGTCCAGCGCCGCCCGGCGTGCCGGCCTTACCAGCCCCGTTCGGACGCGGCGGAACTGCAGGACGGCCGCTATCGCTGCCCTTAAAGTGATTACCAGCCATAAAGAAATCCTCGCAATTGAGTCGCAATGAAAAAGTCCATAACATTACTAGTTTATGGCATTTTGAGCATCGACAGCTAAACTCCAGACACGGACATCAATTGGCGAAAATGCGGCACAACACCTTTTCCGTCTTGGCAGCGGCGCCAGCTACACCGTGAGGAACATCATCACGATGATCATGGCAAAGCCGATAAGGTCGGTCGGCAAAAACACCGTACCCAGCATAACGGCGCTGGTGATGGTCGCCGAAACCGGCTCCACAGTTCCGATGAGGCTCGCACGCACCGAGCCGATATCCTTAACGCCCTGCATATAGAGCATGTAAGCAAAAAACGATCCGATAACCACGAACACCGCGAGCGCCTCGACGCCGGCAGCGTCCAGCGCCGGCATATGTGCCCAGGGCCGCACGAAGACACACGAGACCACGCCCGCCGTGAGCATTGCCGAGCCCGTGACGATGGGGCTGCCGTATTCGGGCAGAATCTTGGCGGGAATCACCGCCATACACGTGGCGCTGACCGCACACATAAGACCTGATGCCAGGCCAAGCGGCGAGATATTCAGACTGGTGGGGTCGCCGCCGGTGGCGATTAAAAAAGTTCCACCCAGAGCCAGGCCAATGCCGATGACTTCACGAGTACGCGGCATGCGGCGATCGGTCACGCAGGTGTAGCCCATGATGATAACGAGCTGCAGGCACTGGAGCACCGTCGCGGTTCCGGCGTTCGTCAGGCGCACGGCCGAAAGATAGCAAAACTGGTTGAACAGCAGGCCAAAGGCGGTAAAGAGCAGCAGCTGCTTGCAATCGGCGGGTGTGGTCCAGAGCTTAATCAGGCGCTCGCGGTCGCGCGTAACAACCACGGTCATAAAGAGTAGACCGGCGAGAATCTGGCGCACGCTCATAAGCCACAAGGTGTCGACGTGATAGGTATCGAACAGAAAACTCGCGCTGGTGCCCGAGAAGCCCCAAAACGAACCACCCACCAGCGTAGCCAAGACGCCTGTGATCAACTTGCGCGTCGAAGCGCTGTTCAGGCGCTCGCGCCAGGCGCGGCGGGTGCTGCGGCTGAGCTCGTCGGTGCCCTCGGGCACATCAATGTTCGATATATCGGTCATCGGCACCGAAGCCCCTGCGCCTTCGACCTGCTCGACACGCTCTTTGCTCATTCCACTCCCCCGAAACAGTCTGGAAGCAATTCGGCTTACCTTACCACGGCGAAGGCACCAGCCGGAGGCTTGTCCGCTTATCGGTAGGACAATTCCGCAGGCGTCTTTCTATAGCTCGATACCGCAATGGCCCTGCATTATGCGACAGCCAAATCGCGGCAGCAGACTCTTTTGAAATGGATATGACAAAGCCCTCGAATTCCACAATGTAAGCGATTTTTAAAAATGTTCTTGCCACCGAGTTCAGGCTCCGTTATATTATCCCTTGCGCACTTGCGCACCCTTGATCGGGCGTTTAGCTCAGGGGGAGAGCGCTTCCCTGACACGGAAGAGGTCAGAAGTTCAAATCTTCTAACGCCCACCAATTGTTCACAGCTCAGAGGCTATGTCTCTGGGCTGTTTTGTTTTATGTCGCCAAATCCGCTGGCAGCTCCAACCATCATCGCAACGTAGCATCAATTCACCTGACGAATGGCTGCCAAATAAATTCAATACCCCAACATCAACAATAGCCAGGCACAAAACTGCGCCGCAAACTGCTCCAACCGCTCAAACAACCACCCTGCCCATGCACAAAACCGCGTCAGCAACCCAAGTGCCTATCCCGGCTGACTCCGCAGTCAATCAAAACCGCCCCAATAGCCACCGAGGCCGAGACCAACGCGTCTCGAACCCATCCGAACCGCAACTTCTCAGCAAAACGCCGCGATGTCTGCGCTCTGCGGTATCCTTGAGCCACTTGCACCTGCAGCACCAAGGAGCCGCCATGCGCACCGAGCTCGATGTTCCCTTTTCGCACAAAGAAGAAGCCAAGGCGCTGGGCGCCAAATGGGACCGAACCAAGAAGATCTGGTATGTACCTAGCGGCGTCAACCCCGAACCCTTTGCCGAGTGGCTGCCCGGTGTTGACCGATCCGACCTCTCGGCGCCGTATATATATCTAGTACTGGGCAAGCGCGAGTGCTGGAAGTGTCACAAAGAGACCTCGGTCGCGGCCTTCGGCATTCCCTATCGAACCGATAACGACGAGAGCATCGCCATCGCGCACGCACCCAACGAAGCCGGGCACATTGCCATCGACACGGCCAACGCCAACGCACTCGCCATCGTGCCCGCTCTTGGCTGCGCGCCGGGCGAGATCCGCGACTCCCTTCATAAGCGCTGCGGCTACAAGCCCGTGGGCGCGCGAGCCTCCAAAGCCCCGTCGCTCGGCAACACGTGCACCAGTTGCGATGCGCTGC
>URGF01000018.1 GCA_900547285.1 uncultured Collinsella sp. | reverse complement strand
CGGCGATGGCCATGCCAATGCCATAGGTGGCGCCGGTTACGAGCGCGACCTTGCCGTCCAGGCGGAAGCTGTCCATAAGGTTAGACATTACAATCCTTCCAAAAGAAACGTTCATCTATATAAGTCTTGCTTCTATTACAAGTTCAGTATAGGAGAAGCGGAGGAATTAAAAGTCAGGTTTTCCTAGAATCAGGTGAACGTTCACTTTTAAAAGGTGAACGGTTGCAGCCGCTCGTCGCGATATCTGCTACATGGAGTAGCGCCCGTGCGCATCGCATTTCTCCTCTCATAGATGCGCGGCGCAAGAGGTCCCGAGTTCAACACGAGCTCGGGGCCTTTTTGTTTGGATTACGGACGCATTGCCGGACGAAAACACTATGCGTTTGGTAAATAGTCGTATGAACGTGAAATTTGTATCTAGTTTCCGTACGCAAATAAGACGAAAACAGTTTGCGTCTGATTCTAAGCCGTACGCAAATGTTTTTCGTCTTATAATACGGTTCAGATGAGCATGAAAAGGAGAAGGACCGTACGTATGGTTGTCAGAGAGAGTCCTACCGTCGAATACAAGGAAAGCGTAACGCCGACGTTTCTTAAAACGGTGAGCGCCTATGCAAACTACGGGACGGGCAAGATAGAGTTTGGCGTTGACGACGGTGGTGTTGCAGTCGGTCTTTCTGACCCGGTTGCGGAGTGTCTGCGCATCGAGAACATGATTAATGACAGTCTGGATCCTGCGCCTCGTTACACGCTCGAGCTCGACGAGAACCGCGGAACTGTAACGCTTACGGTTTACGAGGGGCAGGACAAGCCCTATCGAAGCAAGGGGAAGGCCTACAGGCGAAATGATTCGGCGACGGTAGAGGTCGACCGTTTTGAATACGGCAGGCTGACGCTCGAAGGCAGCAATCTGACGTTCGATGCGCTCACCTCGGCTCGCCAGGACCTGAGTTTTCATACGCTCGAACACAAGTGCATCGAGCATCTAGGCATTTCTGAGCTCACGTCGGATATTATGCGAACGCTTCGCCTGCTCGGCAAGGATGGCTATACCAATGCCGCGGCGATATTGGCGGATAACAACGAATTTCCGGGCATCGACTGCGTTCGTTTTGGCGACACCGAGGACGTGCTTTTAGATCGTGAGACGACGACGGGCCTGTCTGCAATTGAGCAGGTTGATAGAGCAGTTGCCATGTTCGCGCGCTACTATCGTTATGAGCGCATCGAAGGTGTCGAGCGTGTTCAGACCGACCGGATTCCCCTCGAGGCATTCCGCGAGGCAGTTGCAAACGCTCTAGTGCATCGGACGTGGGACGTGCAAGCGAATGTTCAGGTTGCTCTGTATGATGATCGCGTCGTTGTGACTTCACCCGGGTCGTTGCCCGCTGGCTTGACGACGGAGCAATACCTGTATGGACAGATATCCGTGCTCAGAAATCCCATCGTTGCCGAGGTCTTCTTAAAGTTGGACTATATCGAGAAGTTTGGAACGGGAATTGCGCGCATTAGGCGTGCCTATCGCGATTCGATTAATCAGCCGGTCTTTGATATTCGTGGCGGCGTGGTAGCTGTCGCGTTGCCCGTTACCGATGCCTTTGAAGGGTCTGGAGAAGAGGCTCAGGTTCTTAAGGCCTTGTCGGGCAGACGAATTATGTCGCGAAGTGAGATTGAGAAACAGACGGGGCTGAGCCGTGCGCGAACACTGTCCGCGCTCGAATCTCTGCTCAGCCGAAACGCGATCATGAAACAGGGGACAGGCCGCGCCACGAAATACGAGCGAGCGTAGTCCGAAAGACCTGTGTTACCAGGCAGGCCCCAAGCCGCGAATGGCTTGGGGCCTTTTGCATGCCGGCTGGCAATGGGCCAATTTATGTCAAGTTATAGCAACATATAGCTCCGCTTGCGGGGTTTGCGACGGGCTATTCCTCATCGTCCGTATAGCGCGTGCGTCGTTATTTGCGACATAGACATGCCGGGCACTCGAGCCTCGTTTGCTCAGCGGCTGTTCGCTATTTGGCGCCAAACGCCATACGGACGAATCGCTGGGCAAACAGCTTGTTGGCGAAGTTGATGATGTGGCCCAAGAACAGTGCCGAGATGCCGGTGGTTACGCCAAAGCCGCCTAAGTTGTGCATGCATACCAGCGACAGCGTGAGCGAGGCGGCGACATGCGAGCAATCGAACACGACCTTTACGTCTCCAAAACGGCGCTTGAGCTTTTCCGCAATGACCTGCACCAAGCCGTCGGGTGCGTTGGGGACAACGCCCATGTTGACGACGAGACTGACGCCAAATGCGGTGATAGCGAGGGAGAGCAGCATGGTCGCACCCTGCGCGGGGAGCGCCGTGGGATGCAGCGGGTTGAACGCCATGAACAGATCGGTGAAGCCGCCCATTAGCGTTGAAAAGCAAAGCTCGAGCAAAATGCGCGGTTGAAATTCGCGTCGCAAGATGGCGAGCTGCGCCGCGATGTAAGCGACATAGGTAGTTGTAATCCAAAAGCCGAGCGTCTTGCCCGTGAGCATGGATAGGGTCGTGGCAAAGCACGTGAGCGCGGCGACGCCCAGGCCAGATGCCGTCTGGAGGCTCATACCGAGTGCCAGCACGGCAACGCCCGCCAGATACATCAGCATTCTTATGACGGTATGACGCCAATCGATGTCTGCGCCATGCATGATGATGAGCGGTCGCACGCTGCTGCATCCTTTCGATTGAAGGATATTTAAAGAGAAATGTCTGACCTGGGCCGGCAAAAAGAGGGTTATCGGAGGCACTGCCTCAACGGCAGAAAAGCCGGCCCCATGGTCAGTCGTCTAGGAATGTCTCGTTGTGCCAGAATGGGACTGAAGGGCTCAACGAGACGGGAAGAAAGCAAATGGCATGGCATGGGCAATAGGATGCCAAGATGGTAGGGTGCGTCTTAGCATCCTATTGCCCAGGCTTGACGAAATCGGTTTCGTTGAGATTTAGTATACGTATGGGAATCCATTTGCAAAGCGAAATAGAAGAAATTAGGTGAACGTTCACCTAATTGCAACAACTTATCGATCAAAAGCCGAATCCCGGCCCTACCCCTCAAACATCGCCGTGGGATGGGGGATGCGATAGTATTACGTGGAGTTATTCGACAAACCGTGGGCTTCATTCGAGGGCTTTATGGAACAGCACCAGCATTATCAGAGCCTGCAAGACCAGGCGTACAACGCATTGCGCTCCAAGATCATCTATGCCGAGCTCAAGCCCGGCACGCGCCTTTCGGCGATTGGTCTGGAAAAGGAGACGGGAATCGGGCGCACGCCCATTCGCGAGTCCTTTGTGCGCCTGCGTGAGCAGGAGCTGGTGGAAACGCGTCCCAAAAGCGGCACCTACGTCTCAAAAATCAGCATGGAGCATGCCGAGAACGCTTGCTTTTTGCGCGAGAAACTCGAGAGAAGCGTGCTCATTAAATGTTGCTCGGCCGCCACGCCCGAGCAAAAACATCGGCTCGAGCAGATTCTTGCCGAGTCCGAGTCGCTCGATCATCGTGAAACGCGTCGCTTTTTCGATCTGGACAACCTGTTCCATGAGACATGTTTTGAGATTGCCGGCCGCCACATGTTGTGGGATTGGATGAAGAGCGTCAATACGCATTTTGAGCGATACAACTGGTTGCGTATGGTGTCGCAGGATCTGGACTGGGAGCCGATCCGTGGGCAGCATCGCCGGATTCTCGAGGCCATTAAGAAGGGCGATACCGACACGGCGAGCTATCTGGCAGAGACGCATTTGCATCTAATGCCCGAGGAGCAGGGTCCGGTTATTGCCTTGCATCCCGACTACTTTGAGCTGTCCAAAGACTCGGCCATCTAACTCGCCCCCTACATTAGTTGCGGTGAAATAGGGATTGTTTTGCGGCTCTGATGGTGTAAGCAGTCCATATCTCACCGCAACTGCCGGGGCATTATCGGGGTATGAAAAAGCTGCGGCGCCGCTTGGAGGAAAAGACCGGAAGCAAGGGTCCATTCCTTCAGACGGCGCCGCAGCTGTTTTGGTGGCTCGGCTTTTGTCGATGTGGCTCAACTGGGCGCGGTCGCCAACCGAGCAGGAAAAGCGGCTCGGGGGCGTGTCGCTTCCGTCACGTTCTATCAGCATACAAGACGGTTTCGGTTCTTGTTCGTGACGGAAACGGCGCGCTTCCGAGCCGCTTTAAAAGAAAGGGGGCGAGGTCTAGGGCACGCCCCCTTTCACGATAGAGAGCTAAACCTAGCCGCGGACCTTCTTGACGACGTCCATGGCCTCGCGGGCAATCTGCTCGACCTTGGAGAAGTCGCCGTCGGCAAACAGGGCCGGCTTGACCATCCAGGTGCCACCGCAGGCGATGATGGCAGAGGAGCTCAGGTACTCCTCGACGTTGGCGGTGCTCACGCCGCCGGTGGGCATAAAGCGGTGACCGACAAACGGAGCGGCGAGGGCCTTGATGGTGTTCAGGCCGCCATACTGGGACGCGGGGAAGAACTTGGTGACCTTGAGGCCCAGGTTCTCGGCTGCGGTGACCTCGGAGGGGGTTACGGTGCCGGGAAGGACAGGCAGGTCGATGTCGATGCAGTGCTTCACAACGTCCTCGTTGTAACCCGGGGAGACGATGAACTTGGCACCGGCTGCGCGGGCCTGCTCAACCTGCTCGACGGTCAGGACGGTGCCGGCACCAACGCACATCTCGGGCTCGGCCTCGGCCATAGCGGCGATGCACTCGGCGGCGCAGGCGGTGCGGAAGGTGACCTCGGCGGACTTCATGCCAGCTGCCATAAGGGCGTGGGCGAGCGGAGCGGCGTCCTCGACCTTGTCGAGCACGACGACCGGCACGATGCCCAGGGACTCAAGCGTGGTGTAGAACTGATCGAACATAATGTTCCTTTCGATGTATGGCGCGCATGGGCGCGTGATTGCCAAATATGCTGGTCAGGAGCCGATTTTTGATTGGTTATCGGAGGCACTGCTTGGGGTTCAAGCAATTCCAAAACCAGCTGCTCGACCAGTCATGTAGGGAATGCCAGGCAAAACCGGAATGGGACTGGTGGTTTTGCCCGACCGGAGGAATCGGGGAGCGGGCCGCAGGGGTATGGGATTGGAAAGCTGCGGCCCGCGGAATGGAGACGGATTAGCGCGCGACGCGGGTGCCACCGTCGGCGGCGGATGCCACGGCTGCGATCTCGTCTGCGGTCACCAAGTTGGAATCGCCCTTGATGGTGAGCTTGAGGATCGACGCTGCAATCGCATAGTTGACGGCGTCCTGCGGGTCAAAGTCGTTGGTGAGGGCATGGACGAGGCCGGCGTTGAAAGCGTCGCCGGCGGCAACGCCCTCGAGCACGTGCACGTCGTGAGCAGGGGAGAACCAGTGCTCGCCGCTCTCGGCGTCAAAGAGCATGCCCATCCAGATGGAGCGCTCGACGCAGGAGATGTTGCGGACGACCGAGGCGACCTTTTTGCAGCCGTACTCGGCGCAGATCTGACGGGCCATCTCGACGTAGGTGTCGCGCTCCTCGATGCCATGGGCAAGGGAACCAGAGACGCAGGTCATGCCGAGGCCGGCGGGCGCATCCTCGTCGTTGGCGATGCAGATATCGACGAGCGGCAGGAGTTCCTTCATGGTGGCCTGCGACTTCTCGGGCGACCACATCTTGCCGCGATAGTTCACGTCGCACACGGTGGTGATGCCCTTGGCGCGACAGGCGGCGAGTGCCTCCTTGCAGGCGGCGGCCATCTCATCGGAGACGGCGGGGGTCACGCCGGAGAAATAGAAGACATCGATGCCCTTGAGGATCTCGTCCCAGTCAAAGACGTCGCGCTTGGCCATGTTGATGGCAGAGTACTTGCGGTCGTAGACGCAACCATTGCCGCGCTGCGAGGCGCCGACCTCAAACACATAGGAGCCAAGACGGTCGCCCTGACGCACGACGCGCGTTGTGTCGACGCCGTAGGCCTTCAGCGAGCGCAGCGCGCACTCGCCTAGGCGGTTGGCCGGGACAACGGATACGTAAGCGGCCTTGTCGCCTTGGTAGGCCAGGGAAAGAGCGGTGTTGGCCTCGGCGCCACCGTAGCGGACGTCAAACTCGGTTGCCTGCTCAATGCGCAGATGATCTTTGGGCGAGAGCCTCATCATGATTTCGCCGAAGGTAAGAACCGTTTTACCCATGGTCGCGCAGCTCCTTTTACTCGTGCGTACACCTTTGATATGGCGTTGGCACGCAGGTGCCAAGACGGTAGGGTACATCTTTGCACCTCCGCGCCAACGCTTGCCGAAATCGGTTTACGAAATCGGTTTCGTTTCGAGTTGTAGTATACTCACCTACAGCGTTTTGCAAGCGAGATTTTTAAAAAAATGCCTAAAATGGCTCAGACTGCTGACAATTGGGAAACGGGGTGCGCCATGGCGCAGATGAGAATCAAGGACATTGCCGCCGAGGCGGGCGTGAGCCCGGCCACGGTCTCGCGCTATCTCAACAACCGCCCCGGGCAGATGACCGAGGAAACCCGCGCTCGCATCGCGGCGGTTATCGAGCGCACCGGCTATCGCCCACGTGCTGCCGCGCGCAATCTGCGCAGCTCACGCACCAACCTCATCGGCGTGATTCTGGCCGACATCGCCAACCCGTTCTCGAGCGCCATGCTTGAAGGACTTTCCGCCAGCGCCGCCGCGCGCGGCTGCTCGCTCATGACGGCCATTAGCGGCAACGACCCCGCTAAGGAGGCCGAGTCGCTCGCCAGACTTATCGATGCTGACGTGGACGGCCTGGTCGTCAACACCTGCGGAGGCAATGACGAGGCGATCGCCGCGGCAGCGGGACGTCTGCCCGTTGTGCTGCTCGACCGCGACGTTGCCGACGGCGGTGTTGACCTGGTGACATCTAACAACCGTGAGCTGGTCGCCGGCCTGGTAGACGCCTTGACCGCCGCTGGCAGCGAGCGCCTGTGCCTGCTCACCGAGGCAAGCGACGACAGCCCCGTGCGTCGCAAGCGCGCCGAGGCCTTTACCGACGAGCTTTTGCACCGCGGCCTTGCCGGCGAGGTCGTCACCCTGGCCGACGGGGGCGCCACGGGCGTCGGCCGCCTGGACGAGACCATCCGCGGCTATGCAGGTAAAAAGCTCGGCCTCATTGCCGTCAACGGTCTGGTTTTCCTGCGTCTGACCGAGGCGCTAGCGCAGCTGGGACCCTCGCTGCCGGCGGGGCTCAAGATCGCGACGTTTGACGACTACCCCTGGAACCATGTGCTCTTTGGTGGCGTGACCACGGCCGCGCAGGACACCCTCACCATTGCCGAGCGCGTAGTCGAGCGCCTTTCCGAGCGCATCGACGTTGTTACCACTACTGTGGGCGAGGCCGCAAAGCTGGCGCCCAAACGCATCGAGATCCCCGGCCACATCGAACACCGCGCTTCGACCTCGCGCTAGCCGCTCGTTCGCAACTGCCTGTTCGCACACGTTTTTTGAGCGCTTGATACGCTTTAACCCTGCGGAAACATTTTTCTGCGATAGTATCTGCGATATAGACCAGTCGAAACCCGCCCGAAAGAAAGGGGAGCGACATGAACCAGCAGAACATCGATTACGTACTCCGCTCCGTAGAGCAGCGTGACATCCGCTTTGTGCGTCTGTGGTTTGTCGACATTCTCGGCCGCCTCAAGAACTTTGCCATTAGCCCCGAGGACCTCGAGGTCGCTTTTGAGGAGGGTATTGGCTTTGACGGCTCCGCCATCGAGGGCTTTGCCACGCCCGAGGAAGCCGACATGCTGGCGTTTCCCAATGCTTCGACCTTCCAGATCCTGCCGTGGCGCCCGAGCCACAACGGCGTCGCCCGCGTGTTCTGCGACGTGTGCACTCCCGATTGCAAGCCCTTTACCGGCGATCCACGCGATGCCCTGCGCCGCATGTTCCGCAAGGCCGAGAAGGCTGGCTATCTGCTCAACGTGGGCGCCGAGCTGGAGTATTACTACTTCCCCGACGAGCACACCCCTGAGCCGCTCGACAACGTGGGCTACTTCGATCTTTCGGTAAGCGATGCCGCCCGCGACCTGCGTCGCAACACGGTCCTCACGCTCGAGAAGATGTCCGTGCCCGTGGAGTACACCTTCCACGCTGCCGGCCGCTCGCAGCACGGCATGAGCCTGCGCCACGCCGAGGCCCTGAGCATGTCCGACGCCATCACCACGGCCAAACTCATCATTAAGCAGCAGGCTTACGAGAGCGGGTGCCACGCCTCCTTTATGCCCAAGCCGCTAGCGGGCGAGGACGGCAGCGCTATGTTCCTGTGCCAGTCGCTATTCGACCACGACGGCAACAACGTCTTTTGGGGCGAGGACGACGAGAAGTATCACCTCTCCGATATCGCCAAGCACTACATGGCCGGCATCCTGGCGCATGCCCGCGAGATTAGCGCCATCACCAACCCCACGGTCAACTCGTACAAGCGCATCACCACGGGCGGCGACTCCGTGCCGCAGTACGCCACGTGGGGCCTGCGCAACCGCGCGAGCATGGTCCGCATCCCGGTCTACAAGCCCGGCAAGCAGCTGTCCACGCGCATCGAGCTGCGCAGTCCCGACCCCATGGCCAACCCGTACCTGGTCAACGCCGTCACGCTGGCGGCTGGTCTGGACGGCATCGAGCGCAAGTTGGAGCTCCCGCCCGAGGCCACGGCCGAGACGCTCAAGCTTACCGACCGTCAGATGGTCGAGGCCGGCTACACGCCGCTGCCGCGCTCGCTCAAAGAGGCGCTCGACGTCTTTGAGGACTCGCAGTTTATGAAGGATGCCCTCGGCGAGCACATCCACAGCTTCTTCCTCAAAAAGAAGCGCGACGAGTGGCATAAGTTTGAGTCCACGATCACCGAGTGGGAGATCAAGCACTACCTGGCGAACTCCTAATCGCGCTGGCTTGTTCCAGTACGATTGAGCTCATTTCTTTGGAGGCCGATATGTCCGAAAAGAGTGCCCTGTTCATGGCGCGCACGACGCGCTTCCACGAGTTTGCCCGCAGCTTGACGACCACTCTGGGTGTCGAGGTGAGCTTGGCAACCCCCGATTCGCCGACTGCGGCGCACGACTTTGACCTGCTGATCCTCGATTCCGATGGAATCCGCAGCGACCGCATCGATCAGATTGCCAAGTGGCTTGACGACCGCGGCGGCGTCCCCATGCTGGTGATCGTCGACGACGAGGCGCTCGGTACCTTGCGCCTGCCCAATCACGCGCATGCCGACTTTGTATGCCCCACGGCGACGCCCAACGAGCTTAAGGCTCGTGCGCAGCGCCTGATGGGCGAGGAGGAGACCGTCACCGCCGACGATGTGCTCAACATCGACAACCTTGAGATTAACCTGGCTACCTACCAGGTGACGCTCGATGATGAGCCCATCGACCTGACGCTGATGGAGTACTCGCTGCTGAGCTTTTTGGCGACGCATCCCAACCGCGCCTACAGCCGCGAAGTGCTGCTGCACCGCGTGTGGGGCTTTGAGTACTGCGGCGGCACGCGCACCGTCGACGTGCACATTCGACGCATCCGCTCCAAGGTGGGTCCGCAGATCGCGGCACACATCACCACCGTCCGCGGCGTGGGCTATCTGTTTAAGGACTAGATTTCCACCACAAAGGGGACAGGCACTTTTGTGGTGGTTTTGACGCAGGTACGGATTCCTTTCGGGTCTGCGGCAGAACTTAAGCCTTCCTAAAAGATTGCGTTCTCATACACGTTCGCCCGCATATTGGGGTACAACTCAACGTGAACAATGATGGCCCGCCACATGTTTGGCGGGCCTTTGGTTATTTGACGAAAGGATCGCAGCCATGAGCGAGAACGATTCCCAGCGTCCCCAGGATGTGGGCCACGTCGGCGAGACTCAGCAGCAACCGCGCGTACAGGTTGAGTCGACGCCTGCCGACGGCAACATTCCCTACGTGCAGGCCTACGACACGCAGACTGGAAAGCCGCTGGGCGGTGCGCAGGTCGTGAACAAGCACACGGTGGTCAAGACCAAGACCAAAAAGCTGCCGATTTTTATTACGGCACTCGCCGGCTGTGCCTGCGGCGCCCTGCTGGTCATTGCGCTCATTATGAGCGGCACGCTCAATATTGGCGGCGGAAAGAATGCCGTGACGGCGGGTGCTTCGGGTTCGTCGACGCAAAAGATTACGATCGACTCCGAGGACACCACGCTGGCCGAGGCCGTTTCTGCCAAGGCATTGCCCTCCGTGGTTTCCATTACTGCCACTTCGAGCGGCAGCCAGAATGGCTCGCTTTCGCAGTCTGCCGACGAGTCGGATAGCTCGGGCAGCGTCGGTTCGGGCGTGGTGCTCGATACCGAGGGCCACATCCTCACCAACAACCACGTGGTCGATGGTTACGACCAGTACGTGGTGACCATGGACGACGGCACCACCTACGAGGCCGAGTTCGTGGGCAACGATGCTTCGAGCGACCTAGCCGTCATCAAACTCAAGGACGCCGACGCCTCCAAGCTCACGCCGATCGAGATCGGTGACTCCTCCAAGCTCAACGTGGGCGAGTGGGTCATGGCGATCGGCTCGCCGTTCGGCAACGAGCAGTCTGTCTCCACGGGCATCGTGTCGGCGCTGTATCGCTCCACGGCCATGAGCTCTACCAGCGGCAACACCATCTATGCCAACATGATTCAGACCGATGCCGCCATCAACCCGGGCAACTCCGGCGGCGCGCTCGTCAACGACAACGGTGAGCTGGTGGGCATCAACTCGCTCATCGAGAGCTACTCGGGCTCCAGCTCGGGTGTTGGCTTTGCCATTCCGGTCAATTACGCCAAGAACATTGCCGACCAGATCATCGACGGCAAGACGCCGGTGCATCCGTACATGGGCGCTACGCTTTCGAGCGTCAATGCGCTCAACGCCCGCACCAACAAGCTGAGCACCGATAGCGGCGCGTATGTGGCGAGCGTCGTTGAGGATGGTCCTGCCGCCAAGGCCGGCATTCAGGAGGGCGATGTCATTACCAAGCTGGGCGACGACGAGATTACGAGCGCCGATGGCCTGATCATCGCGCTGCGCAGCCACGAGGTGGGCGAGAAGGTCGAGATCACGCTTATGCGCGGCAAGGAAGAGAAGAAGGTCACCGTCGAGCTGGGCTCCGATGAGGAACTGCAGAACCAGCAGCAGGACGACAGTTCGACCGACACCGGCAACGGCGGTATTACCGACGAGCAGCTGCGCCAGTATCTGGAGGAGCTGCTGGGCCAGCAGAGCCAGGGCTACGGTCAGGGTTACTAGAGAGCCGTATCGCACATATCGAAGCCAGAGGGGCTGTCCCATCAACGTGGGACAGCCCTCTTTTCTCATTGATCCGTTGGGGACGGAGGAAAACGGATCATTTAAAGCTGAAAAGGACATGGTTTGATCGTGCGATCCACCCCGGTCCGTCGGCTGCCGATTCGGTGCGGTTCGAAAGGGTTATTCGGCCCCATGGTGACTGGTGGTATTCTAGTATCCGTTTGAAATCGAGCGAAGGAGTGCCGCTATGGAGCAATCGAGCCTGTTTGGTGACGGCGTGGGCATCGATACCGAAACGCCCGCGAGCGCGGATGCCGCCGCACCGACCGACGCCCATGCCCGGGCGGCAGCGCGCGCGGCCGAGCTGCGCCACGAGCTCGATTACCACGCCTATCGCTACTACATGCTCGACGCGCCCGAGATCACGGACGCCGCCTTTGACAAAATGCTCGTTGAGCTGCAGGAAATCGAGGCCACCTACCCCGACCTGGTGACGCCCGATAGCTATACCCAGCGCGTGGGCGGCTACGTGAGCGAGCAGTTTACGCCGGTCACGCACATGGCACGCATGTATTCCATGGACGATGCCATGGATCTGGACGAGCTCGACGCGTGGCTCCAGCGCGCCGAGGATGCGCTCGGTGCCGGCAGCGTCACCTATACCTGCGAGCTTAAGATCGACGGCCTGGGTGTGGCGCTTACCTACCAAAACGGCACCTTCGTACGTGCGGCCACACGTGGCGATGGCACCACGGGCGAGGACGTGTCGCTCAACGTGCGCACCATCAAGGATGTGCCCATGCACCTGTCCGAGCCGGCGCTCGCCCACATGGGCGCCGACCGCGAGCGCACCATTGAGGTACGCGGCGAGGTCTACATGCCCAAGGGCAGCTTTGTTCGTCTGAATGAAGAGGCCGATGCCGAGGGCCGCGACCCCTTCGCCAACCCGCGCAACGCCGCCGCCGGCAGCCTGCGCCAAAAGGATCCCAAGGTCACGGCGCGCCGCGACCTGGCCACCTTTATCTATGCCATCGCCGATACCGATCCGCTGCACGTCCACAGCCAGCGCGAGTTCCTCGACTGGCTGCGCAACGCTGGCTTTAGCGTCAACCCTAACGTTGCCCGTTGCGCCACGCCCGCCGAGGTCCACGAGTTCTGTGCCCAGGCGCTTGAGCACCGCGGTGACCTGGACTACGACATCGACGGCGTGGTCGTAAAGGTCGACGGCTTCCAGCAGCAGCTCGACCTGGGCTTTACTGCCCGCGCGCCGCGCTGGGCCATTGCCTTTAAGTTTCCGCCCGAGGAAAAGCAGACCATCCTGCGCGAAATCCGCATCCAGGTGGGCCGCACCGGTGTGCTCACGCCGGTCGCCGAGTTCGACCCGGTGACGGTCGCCGGCTCCACCATCGCGCGCGCCACGCTGCACAACATTGACGAGATCCGTCGCAAAAACGTGCGCGAGGGCGACACTATCATCGTGCACAAGGCGGGCGACGTGATCCCCGAGGTCGTGGGCCCGGTGCTCGATAAACGCCCGGCCGATTCGGTTGACTGGCACATGCCCGAGGTCTGCCCCGTGTGCGGTAGCCCCGTGGTCCACGAGGATGGCGAGGTCGCTTACCGTTGCGTCTCCATCGATTGCCCCGCACAGCTCAAGGAGCGCCTGCTCCACTGGGTGAGCCGCGGCTGCATGGACGTCGACGGCCTAGGCGACGAGATTGTCGACAAGATGATCGCCGCCGGGCTGATTCACGACGTCGCAGACTTCTACCAGCTCACGGTCGACGATATCGCCGGTCTGGACACGGGGCGCACCTATGCCAGCTCCAACAGCAAAAAGGGCGTCAAGAAGGGCGACCCCATTCCGGTGGGCCTCAAGACGGCTGAGAAAATCATCGCCGAGCTCAACAAGTCCAAGAGCCAGCCGCTCGGTCGCGTGCTGTTTGCCCTGGGCATCCGCCACGTGGGCAAGAGCGTGGGCGAGGTCATCGCCGAGCGATTCCTGTCGATTGACAAGCTTATCTTGGCGAGCGAAGAGGATATTGCCGAGTGCGAGGGCATCGGCCCCAAGATCGCGGCGAGCGTCAAGCAGTTCCTGGCCGTGCCCGAGAACCTTGCCGTGCTGGAACGTCTGCGCCAGGCGGGCCTTTCGCTCGAGGTCGACTTGGGTGCCGCCCATGCGCAGGCCGCGGCCGATGCCGGCGTAGCGGGCGAGCTCGCCGACGCACAGCCGCTCGCGGGTCTGACCTTTGTGCTCACCGGCACGCTCGTCAACCGCACGCGCGACGAGGCAGGTGCGGCGCTCAAGGTACTCGGCGCCAAGGTTTCGGGCAGCGTGTCAAAGAAGACGAGCTATCTGGTCGCCGGCCCCAAAGCGGGCTCCAAGCTCACCAAAGCCGAGCAGCTGGGCGTGCCTGTATTGGATGAGGACGCACTCGAGCAGATTCTTGCGACTGGTGAGGTGCCCCAGGCTTAAGGCGCCGATAGCCAAATTAATCAAATTGAAGAGCCTCCCGGATGGTCCGATGCTATCCGGGAGGTTTTTATTCGGCCGCAGTAACGGGCACCGTGATCTGCGTCACGTAGGTTGCTGGGTCGTCGCTGATAATGTCGTCGATGAGCGCGATCTCGCGCGAGGAGCCGGCGGGTACTATGCCGTGCTCGTGCATATAGCCGAGCAACCGCTCGTAGCGCGGGCCCGCTTGCCCGTGCGTGCCGCGGAAGCTGATGGTCAGGCAGTGCGCGGCAGGTCGCGTCTCGACGTTGCCCAAGTAATCATCGGTGTCATCGAGCAGCAGAAAGACCTCGTCGTAGCCATCAAAATCACCGGCGGCGAGGCGCTCGGCGCCAATCCCGACGCCCAAGTTGCCCAGAAAGACAAAGGTCTCGTGCTGCCCCTTCTGCAGTTGACGAATCTGCCACTCCAGCGCATAGGCGTCGGTGGGGTTGACGCGTTCGCGCAGCACGGCGCAGCGAAGCTCGGGTGCATCGATTGCGCAAATGGTATCGAGCTCGGTGTTCAAGGCATCGTGAAGCAGGGTAAGCCGGTTGTCAATCTTGCGCGACACGCGCTCTAGTTCGCGGCGCTTGCGTTCGATGAGCTCCTGCTGCTGAGCCAGCTGCCGCTGCATAAGGTTCACATCGCGCGTGGTCACAAACTCACGGATTTGTGCGAGCGGCAAGTCGAGAACGCGCAGGTGGCTGATGGTGTTAAGGGTGGAGAGCTGCCGTGATCCGTAGTAGCGGTACCCGCTCGCCGGATCGATGTGCGCCGGGTCCAGCAAGCCCATCTGCTCGTAATGGCGCAGCGTGCCCACGCTCAGGTTAAACATGCGCGCCACTTCGCCAATGCGGAGCAGGCCCTCGGTATGTTCAGTTGGCGTGTCGGTCATGGGACCGCTCCTTTCGGTGGGCGGGGGAACGCTGGGGCCATGCAGCGCGGCCGTCGTATGACACGAACGAGCCGCTACGCCATCAGCTTGTCAAAAGCTCCGCGACGGTTGAGTACGGTAAATGCCACCACGCAAATAATCACCGACAGAATCGACCCGCACGGCGAGGCGATGCCCATGGGGAACAGCGTGTCGGAGTAGGCGTTCGACAGCAGCCACGCGCCGGGCACGCGAATGAGCACCACTGCCAGCACGTTGTGCGCAAAGCCGATGTAGCTCTTGCCATACGCAGCGAAAAAACCGCTAAAGCAAATGTGGATGCCGGCAAAGATCGCGTCAAAAATATAACTGCGCATATAGCCGGTGCCGGCCGCAACGACCGCGGCGTCCTTGGCAAAAAAGCCGAGAAACGCCGGTGCCACCAGCCACATCAGCACCGTGATCAGGCAGCCATATATCACCGAGATGGTCATGGCATCTTTGAGCACCTGACGCGCGCGGTCGCCCTTGCCCGCGCCGGCGTTTTGCGCCGTGAGCGCGCTGACGGTGGCGCCCATGGAACTCGGCACGATAAACAAAAAACTGATCATCTTTTCGACCAAGCCCACGGCGGCGGCGTCGACGAGCCCTCGGTGGTTAGCGATGACGGTGATGAACATAAACGCCACCTGGATGCAGCCGTCCTGCACGGCAACGGGCACGCCGATCTTAAGAATGCTGCCGAGCACTTCGGGCTGAGGGCGCAGGTCGCTGCGCTTAACGTGGATGTTCGTGCGACGGCTCTTAAGCCACACGAGCGCGAGGGCAACGCTTGCTGTCTGGGCGGTTACCGTGCCGAGCGCCGCACCCACGGGGCCGAGCCCCATGTGGCCGATAAACAGAAAATCGAGCGCGATGTTGATGATGCACGCCACGCCAATCACGTACATGGGCGAGCGCGAATCGCCCAGGCCGCGAAAGATGGCCGAAAGAATGTTGTACGCGGCGATAAACGGAATGCCGACAAAGCAGATACGCAGGTAGGCGGCGGTTCCTTCGACCGCCTCGGGCGGCGTGCCAATGAGCGCCACAACCTGCGGACACAATGCAAACAGGACAGCAGCCAGCACCACCGAGACGCCCATAAACAGCGTGATGGTGTTGCCGATGGCGGTCTCGGCGCGATCGAAGCGGCGCGAGCCCACGGCGTGGCCGACGATGACCGTCGTTCCCATGGCCAGGCCCACGAGCGTCACGGTAATGATATAGAGCGTCTGCGCGCCATTGCCCACGGCGGTGATGCCGGCAGCGCCGCTAAACTGCCCCATCATGTACAGGTCGGCCATGCCGTAGAGCATCTGCAAAAAGTACGAGAGCATATAAGGCAGGGCAAAGACCGCGATGGTCTTAAGGACATTGCCGCGTGTGAGGTCGTGTTCCATGGGCGGGGCTTTCTGGCTGGGTTCGTTTAGCTACCAGTGTAGTGAAAACCCTACAACGATTGTAGAGTCAAGGTTTGTGATGACGACGGGGCGAAAATAGTCACGCTCCAAGCACGATGCTTTGACCCCTCCATGCCCCTCACCTAGCCTCAAACCATCACAACATTCGCCGTTTTTTGCCAAAATCGGGAAAAGCATCGAATGTTGTGATGGTTTTTCTACCACTCGATCGGGTGGAATCGCTTTCTTGCGCACGAAGGTGTGCGGACCCGTGGGCAGGGGAATAAGGTTGGTTATCCGACTCCATTGGAGGGCTCATGGACCTGCCGATCGTCCTGTCCCATAAGACTGCTTGGCTGTACCACAACGTGGCGCGCCCGTCCGAGCCGCTCTCGCGAGCAAGCAGCCTATACGACGAGGACTCGCCTGCTAGCGAGGCGGAGCCGGCTGCGAGCCTGCCCAAATTGGGACTCGATGCCAAGGGGCTGAGGGCTTCAACGGCAGTTGGGATCGTTACCGACTATCTGGTTGCGCTTGGTATTCCACGAGAAGAGCTCGATCATATCGACACGCTCGTTAACTTCGATTTTGAGCGTTCGACGCCGGCTGGATTTAGGTGCCACGTGTTTGGGGCGCCGGTGCCTCCAGGCCATCTTATCGAGGTGGCGGAGGGCCTTCTGGTGGTTGATGAGGCCATGTGCTTTGTCCAAGCGGGTTCGTGGATGAGCGAGCCCGAGCAGCTGGAATATGGGTATGAAATCTGCGCCCGATACCATATGAATCATCTGTCGGTAGGCGATTATATCGAGATGGGGCAGAGGTATACCGTTGCCGACTTGATTGCTTATTGCAATGAGAACCGATCTCGTCAGGGGGCTGTACGCGCGGCCGCCGTGCTCAAGCGCGTGCACGATGGCGCGCGATCGCCCATGGAGACGGCCACCGCAATCATGGTCGTAGCAAAACGTTCCCAGGGCGGGCTGGGATACGTCAAGGTTGAGCTCAACCATCGGGTCGATGTTCCCAACGAGTTCAAATATCTTGCAAAGGCCGGGTATTTCGAGATCGACGTATATGCGCCTGCGAGTGGTACGGGGATTGAATACAACGGCTCGGACCATCTTGATAAACAGCGCAGCGCGTCGGATGCGGAGCGTATGACCGTACTGAGCGCGCTGGGCTTTAGGATGATCGTCCTCACCGGGACTCAGTTTGTCCATCAGCTGCAATTGCACCGGGCGATGAACGCCATCGCGCTTGCGATAGGCCTTAAGTGCGACCGAAGCGAAGCGTTCCAAAAGCGGCAGAACGACCTGCGAGAATTCGTGATTCGGCACTGGGACGGCGGCCTTTAGGGGCGCTTTGGCCCTTCTGCGGGGTGCCGTGGGCAGGCAAACCATCACAACATTCGACGTTTTTTGCCAAAATCGGGAAAAGCATCGAATGTTGTGATGGTCTGTGTTGAGGATGGGCTTGGAAAGTCCGTTTTGCTCGAAGCGACCTGTCCTGTCGTACGGGTGTCGGCATGATTCTCCCGTGGGGTATTATGTTTTCCGAAGAATAAAACGCCGCGTGAGGGGAGGGCTGCGTGGACGGGCGCGTGCAACATGACGGCTTTGGCCGCGATATCAACTACCTGCGCATTGCCGTTACCGACAAGTGCAATTTCCGCTGCATTTACTGCATGCCAGCCGATGGCGTGGCGCCCCGCGCGCACGACGAGCTGCTCAGCGCCGAGGAAATCGCCCGCTTTGTGCGCTTGGTGGCGGGGGAGGGCATTCGTCGCGTACGCCTGACGGGCGGCGAGCCGCTGGTCAGCCGCCGTATCATCCCACTTATTCGTGACATCCGCGCGATTCCGCAGATCGAGGACATCTCGCTTACCACCAACGGCGCCCTGCTGCCCAAGCTGGCGCCGCAGCTCAAAGACGCGGGGCTTAATCGCGTCAACATCTCGCTCGACACGCTCGACCCTACGCTCTTTGGAAAGATCACGCGCCTGGGCCGGCTCGAACAGACCATGGCCGGCATCGACGCGGCGCTGGCTTGGGGCTTTGAGCCCGTTAAGGTCAACTGCGTTGTGGTGCGTCGGCTCAACCAGGATGTGGCGGCTCTTGCGCGGCTGACCGTCGACCGCCCCATCCACCTGCGCTTTATCGAGTACATGCCCATCGGCGACGAGCGTACGAGCTCGCATTGCGCTGTGGACCCGCATGCGCCCGCGCTCAATCCCGAGCTGTGGGACGCGAGCGATACCGTGCCGAGCGACGAACTGCGGGCGCGCATCAATACCGGGGTCGCCGCGACGGGGCTGGCCGAGCTCGAGCCGCTCGACATCAACGACGCTCCTGCCGGCGTGGGCCCTGCGCGCTACTGGCACTTTCCGGGTGCGGCGGGAACGGTCGGCTTCATTAGCGCCATGTCCAACCATTTTTGCGCGAATTGCAACCGTCTGCGCCTGACGGCCGATGGCAACGTGCGTCCGTGCCTGTTCAGCGATGCTGAGTATTCGGTGCGTGAAGCGCTGCGCCGTGGTGATGATATGCAGGTACTTTCGATTTGGCGCGATGCCGTGGCCCACAAACCGCAGGAACACGCGATAATTGAGGGCACGCAACGATTTATGTCCCAAATCGGAGGATGATCATATGGCCAAGAGCAGGTACGCCGATGCCACCAAGGCCGCTCGCAGGGCCGCGATGTCTGCCCACAAAGTCACGGCTGCAGCGAATGCTGGCAACGCCGCCGTGCCCGCGCAGCCGACTGCCAGCGCTGTCACCGAGCCCGCCCGCGACGCCCGTCGCGACGAGCTGACGCATGTGGACGCCAAGGGCGAGGTTCGCATGGTCGACGTGTCCGACAAGGCCGAGACCCATCGCATTGCCATCGCCGAGGGCACCATCCTCATGCATCCCGAGACGCAGGCCATGGTGCTGCAGGACCGCGCCAAAAAGGGCGACGTGCTTGCCTGCGCGCGCGTGGCGGGCATTATGGCCATCAAGCGCACGAGCGACATCATCCCCATGTGCCATCCGTTGCTCATTACCAAGAGCAAGTGCGACATTGCGCCCATCGCTCCGGCGGGGACGCCGGCCGAGGACGTGCCCGAGGGCTGGGCGCCGGCGCGCACGGATGGGCAGGTTGGCTTTCACGTACTGGTTACGGCCGGCGTGACGGGCAAGACCGGCATCGAGATGGAGGCCCTGACCGGCGCGAGTGCCGCGTGCCTTACGATCTATGACATGTGCAAGGCCGTCGATCGCGGCATGGAGATCGTCGACGTGCGCCTGCTGCACAAGGAGGGCGGCCGCTCGGGCGTGTGGGATCGCGCAGAGCGTCAGGCCGCTGCTGTTGAGGCCGTGGGAGCCGCGGGCGACGCACCCGCAAACGCACCTGCCGCCATCGCGCCCGCAGCTCCCGCTCCGGCTGTCCCCGCGATCGCGTTTATCGGCTACCAAAACTCGGGCAAGACCACGCTCGTCGAGAAGGTCATCGCCGAGCTCACGCGCCGCGGCCTGCGTGTGGGTTCGCTCAAGCATCATGGACACCATGGCTTTGATATCGATGTTCCCGCTAAGGATACGTGGCGCCATCACCAGGCTGGCTCCAAGCACGTGGGGCTCATTTGCGCCACGCGCTGGGCGGAGTACGCCGACACGCGCGAGGAGGACGAGATGCCCGCGCGCGAGCTGCTGTCGCGCTACAACGATGTCGACGTGGTGATCATCGAGGGCTACAAGACCGAGGGCTTCGACAACATCGTCGTCGCGCGCTCCGGTGTCGACCGTCTGCGCGGCAAGAGCTCGCTCGACCTGGTCGACGGTCACACGCTGGCCCTTGCCTGCAACGAAGCCCTGGCGCGTCAGGCCTTCGACGCCGGCTTTGCGACCCGAGCCATCAACATCAACGACGCCCGAGCCATCTGCGATCTCATCCAAGACCACCTTTAAGGCTTGACGCTGCGCCGGCCCCAAGCACCCCATCTCGCCCCTCAAGCCGTCGCTCGCGTACCAAAGTACGCGTCGCTCCTCTTTCGGGGCGACCTGGGGCACTTGGAACCGGCTCGCTGCGCTGCCATAACATGCCAAAAAGGGACAGGCATCTTTGTGGTGGTTTTTGCAAAAAAGCTTTGACTTAAAGTTAGCTCAAGGTGTCATAATCGCTGACAAACGATTGCGATCACGGAGGCCTCATGTCAAAACTGTACTTTATGCGTCACGGTCAAACGCTCTTTAACTTGCTTCGTCGCAAGCAGGGCTGGTGTGACTCGCCGCTCACCGAGCTGGGAATCGAGCAGGCTAAAACTGTCGGTGCGACCCTGCGAGGGCGTGGCCTTACGTTTGACCATGCGTACAGTTCGACGTCCGAGCGTGCGTGCGACACGCTTGAGCTTGCGTTCCCCGGTCAGCCTTACGAGCGCGTCAAGGGCCTTAAGGAGTGGAACTTTGGCAAATTTGAGGGCGCGAGCGAGGATTTGAATCCGCGCCTGCCGTACGGCGATTTTTACAAGCAGTATGACGGCGAGGGCGAAGTCGAGTTTCGCGAGCGTATGATGGCGACCATCACCGAGTTCATGCAGCGCCCTGGACATGAGAGCGTGTTGTGCGTGAGCCATGGCGCCGCAGCGGCTCAGGTCATGCGCGGCGTGGGCGTGGAGCCGCTCAAGATGAAGCACCGCATTGGCAACTGCTGTGTGCTCGAACTCGACTTTGATGCTACTACCGGCACATTTGCTCTTGCAGATTTGTACAACCCCTACGGCACCCCGCGCGAGTAACATCGGGGCATCAGCCAAAACCACCACAAAGGGGCCAGGCACCTTTGTGGTGGTTTTGCCGTTTACAGGCGATTTCCTACCGTTCAGCGGACTTTCGCACCAATGGGGCTTACGCTGCATGCAAGTTTCATCCTACAATCGCCCACGTGCTCACAAGTTTGTTACTCCTCTGGAGGCATCACTTGCGCATAATAGAAGACGAGGAATATCGCCCCGTCGTCTAGCGCCGATGTCCGAGGAGTTTTTTCATGCTCATTTTAAAGAAGATCAACAATAACGTTGCTCTCGCCGCCAGCGATGACGGCCGAGAGGTTGTTGTCTTTGGCAAGGGCATCGGTTTTCACGAGATGCCCTACGAGCTTGCCGATGAGTCGCTCATCCAGCGCAAATTCTATAACGTTCCCGAGAGCCTGCAGGATATGGTCGGCACACTTCCCGACGACGTTCTGCTCGCGGCAAGCGACATTGCCTGCTTCGCATCCCAGCAGCTTGGTTGCAAGCTGTCCGGTGGCCTGCCCTTTATCCTGGCAGATCACCTGCAGTTTGCCGTTCAGCGCGACGACGACCAGATCAGCGCTCCCAACCCGCTCGAGCATGAGGTGGCTTTCATCTACCCGCGTGAGCTCGAAATCGGTCAGGCCGCGCTCGCCATCGTGCAAAAGCACACCGGCGCCAAGCTGGGTCAGAACGAGGCCACGAGCATCGCGCTCCACATCGTTAACGCCGAGGTCGACGGCATGGGCCGCGCCAAGGACATGGACTTCATCATGAAGAGCACCCGCGTGCTTGACGAGGTAACCCATTCCGTGGAAAAGCAGCTCGGCTGCTCGCTCGACACGGCGTCGTACTGCTACATTCGCTTTCTTGCGCACCTGCGCTTTTTGGTTCGCCGCCTTGTTAAGGGCAGCTGCACGCAGACCGAGAACTCCTCACTGTTTATGCAGGCCGCCCGCGATTTTCCCGAGGCCTACCAGTGTGCGTACGCCATCAACCGCGTGTTCGAGAAAGAGTTCAAGCAGAGCTGCTCGGACGAGGAGCTCTTGTATCTGATGATGCATATCAACCGTCTGCGATCGGCTTCGCAGACCGAGTGAGTAAAGCCGCCAGCCCGGCGGCAATCGCAACAATTCTTTTTGGTTTCTAACTGCGGGCAAGGTACCGGCTCGCGGTAGGGGATATTTTTGTCGAAATTTGGAAAAGAGAGGACAGATCATGGCAGGTAAATACGACGATCTTGCTGCCCAGATCGTAGAGCTGGTTGGCGGCAAGTCCAACGTCAAATGCGTCGCACACTGCATTACCCGTGTTCGTTTTAAGCTCAAGGACGAGTCGAAGGCCAATGACGAGGCAATCTCCGAGCTGCCCAACGTCATCAAGGTCATGCACGCCAACGGCCAGTACCAGGTTGTTGTGGGCAACATCGTCGAGGACGTCTACGACGCCGTTCTCAAGGCCGGCGGTTTTAGCGACGGCGGCGCCGTCGACGCCGATGACGACGATGCCGCTCCCAAGGGCGTTACCGATGTGATCATCGACCTCATCTCGGGCATCTTAGCCCCCATGCTCGGCACCTTGGCCGCTGCCGGTATCATGAAGGGCCTGCTGGCGTTCGCTACC
>URGF01000017.1 GCA_900547285.1 uncultured Collinsella sp. | reverse complement strand
CCGGGCCAGGCCGGCGCATTCCAGCAGGCTCCCCAGCTTGCACCCCTCCGCGCGCAGGGCGCTCACGGCCTCGACCTTCGCCCTGGTCAGAGCCCGTCCCTCTCGACCAGGGCACGCAATTTTTTTAGGTAGGCCACCTCGGTCTCGAGCCTTCGGCAGCGCTCCTCGAGCTCCTGCTCGCGGGTGCGCTCGCGCGGCCTGGGGCCGGACCCCCTCGGCCTGCCCCTGGGCTTGGGCCTGAGCGCCTCGGCGCCGCCCTCGCGGTAGAGCGCGCACCATCTCTTGAGCGGCGCCAGGGACATGACCCCGAACGCCTTCATGGCGTCCTGCTTGCCCATGCCGCCGTCGACCACGGCCGAGGCGGCGGCGACCTTCTGCTCGTATGTGTACCTGGTCTGCTTGCCGTCCATGGATAGCAGCACCTCGCTTCCGAACGACCGGTATACGTAGAGCCATTGTCTCACGGTGTTGCGCGGGACCGACAGCGCCTTCGCCGCCGACTCGAAGCCGTGCCCTCGCTCGAAGAGCCCGATCGCCGCCTTCCTGGCCTCGATGTCGTGTTTCACCCTCAAGTCGACACGCATAAAAAGCCTCCCATTTCTCATGTCCAAGAAATGGGAGGCAGTTCAATTCAAGTCCAGCCCCCGCTCTTTTGTAACGGCAGTTACATCAACCGGCTACGAGATATTTCCCAAGAACGCCTTGGTGCGCTCGCTCTTGGGGTGGTCGAAGACCTCGCTCGGCGTACCCTCTTCCACAATGACGCCGCCGTCCATAAAGACGACGCGGTCGGCGACATCGCGGGCAAAGCCCATCTCGTGCGTCACGACGATCATGGTCATGCCGTCGCGTGCCAGGTCGCGCATGACACCCAGGACGTCGCGCACGAGCTCGGGGTCGAGCGCCGAGGTGGCCTCGTCAAAGAGCATGACGTGCGGGTTCATCGACAGGGCGCGGGCGATGGCAACGCGCTGCTGCTGACCGCCCGAGAGCTGGCTCGGCATAAAGTCGATACGCTCGGCAAGACCGACCTTGGTCAGCTCCTCGACGGCAATCTTCTCGGCCTCTTCCTTGCTGCGCTTGAGCACCTTCTGCTGCGCGAGCATGACGTTCTTTTTGACTGAGAGGTGCGGGAACAAATTGAACTGCTGGAACACCATACCCAGATGCGTGCGCACCTTGTTAAGATCGACGCCCTTGGCGCACACGTCCACACCCTCAACGACAATCGAGCCACTCGTGGGATGCTCAAGACGGTTGATGCAGCGAAGCATCGTCGACTTACCCGAGCCCGAGGGACCCAGAACTACGACGACCTCGCCCTTGTGCACATCCAGATCGATATCGCGCAGGACCACGTTATCGCCAAAGGCCTTCTGGAGGTTCTTGATGCTGACGACGACCTCGTTCGAGTTATTGGTTTCGCTCATGATAGGACCTCCTTACAGACCGGCGATGTGATCGGCGGGCGTCGCGACGACCTGTCCGGCGCTCTTGGCGGGACGCTTCTTCTTAGTTTCGGCCGTGCCCAAAAGCCTCGCCTCAAGGCCGCTCACCAAGCGAGCGAGCGGCAGGGTGATGACCAGATAGAACAGGGCGGCAACCACATACGGCGTAATGGAGCCCGTCGTAGCCACGATGGTACGGGCGTTCATGACGATCTCGACCACGCCCACGGCCGCGAGCAGCGACGTATCCTTGTAAAGCAGGATGAACTCACTGGTCAACGTAGGCAGAACATTGCGGAACGTCTGCGGAATCATAACGTAGAGTAGCGTCTGGAAGGCGTTCATGCCCAGCGAGCGCGCGGCCTCGTTTTGGCCCTTGGGGATCGACTGAATACCGGCGCGGAAGATCTCGCACAGGTAGGCGGACGAGTTCATGGCCATGACGATAACGCCCAGGACATAGTCGTCCACCTTGACGCCGGCCAGCGGCAGGCCAAAGAATGCAATGTAAATCTGCAGGAACGCCGGCGTACCGCGGATGATATTCACATAGATGCCGGCAAGGCAACGCAGGATGCGCGACTTGGAGATGCGCATGAGCGACAAGGCAAAGCCAAAGGGGATTGCCAGCGGAAACGCCACGAGCACGATCGAGAGCGACATGAGGAAGCCCTTAAAGACGATCGGCAGACTCTGGACCAAAATGACCGGGTTCAAGAACAGGCGCAGGAACATATTGGAGTTCCAGGCCTCGACCCACGGCTGCTCCTTAAGATCGGCCAGGAAGTTATCGAAGGCCGTCACGCCCTTGATCTCGACGGAAGGAATCTTGGAAATCTTCTTGGTCGAACCGTCGGCGAGCGTATAGGTGCCGCTAAAGGCCTCTTCGCCGCCCTCGACGGGAAACGTCACGCCGTAGACCTCAACGCGGAAATAGCCGCCGGCGGGCGCCGTCTCGCCAAAGTCGATCTTGAGTGTCTGGCCGTTAGCCTTGCACGTGGGCTTCATGGGCGTACGATCCATGAGATCCTCGCCCGAGAGCATCGTCAATCGCGTGTCATCGGTACCAAACGTCGTGCCGTCGACAAACGTCAGCGAAAGACCGCTCAGCTCCTCGTCGGTATCGGCCTGAACCTCCCAGGTAATGCGCGTCTCGGTGCCGCCGACCACAGCGCTGCCCGAACCGGTGTTGGGTCGGGCGGTAATCTTTGCGGTCTCAAGCGCCTGAGCGGTCGAGGGCACGCAGGCCCCCGCGCATACCAGGGCGAGCGCCACAGCCAGGGCACAGGCCAGCTTTTGGAGCATCAAGGGCAGTGGATGGCTCTTGCCCATGGCTCCTTGGTTCAATCGAGACAAGGTGGCTCCTAACGTTTAAGTTGCCGACATAACGGGGCGGGATGACGCCCATTCAAGAAACGCAAAGGCCCTCTCCGCCAAAACGGAAAGGGCCCGCTTGCAATCAAGTGACTATTCTACTTGATGTTGTACTTAGCCATGAGGGCGTCAACGGTACCGTCGTCGGTCAGGTCCTTGATAGCCTGGTTGATGTCGTCCTTGAGCTTGGTATTGCCCTGGTTGATGGCGATGGCGTACTCCTCGCCGGTGCTAATCTGCTTGATGGTCTGGCAGGTGTTGAACTGCTCGGCGGTCAGCTGGCTGGCAACGGATCGGTTGGTGACTACGGCGTCACCCTTATCGGACTGCAAGGCGCTGAAGCACTCGGTAGCATCCTTGTAGGGGACGATCTTGGCCTTGGGGAAGTTCTCCTGGGCAAAGGCCTCGGCGGTCGAGCCAGACTGGACGATGATGGTAGCGTCGGCGTTGTTGAGCTTCTCGCTGTAGTTGTCAGCCGTGATGTCGGCGTTATCGACCTTGGTCACGATGGCCTGATCGTCCATGTAGTAGGAATCGGAGAAAGTGACTTCCTTCTCACGCTCGGGCGTGTCAGTGATAGCCGCGATGGAGACGTCATACTTGGCACCCGAAGCGACGCCCGGAACCAGCGTGTCAAAGTCATTGTTGACGTACTCGACATCCAGGCCCAGCTTGTCGCCGATAGCCTTGATAAGCTCAAGGTCAAAGCCCTGATAATCGCCGTTGTCGTCCTTGTACTCAAACGGGGCGTACTCGGCAGAGGTGCCGACGGTCAGCGTGCCGTCCTTGACGAGTGCGTACTCCTTGGAGCCGTCGACCTTCTCGACCTTAGCGTCGTCAGAGCTGCTGGAACCGGCATCAGAACCAGAGGTGTCGTTGGACGAGCCGCAGCCCGTCAGAGCAAGGGCGAGCGCCATAGCACCCGTGGCGGCAAATGCGCCAAGCTTCTTGAGCTTCATAATCAGTCTCCTTCCGGTGACCTCGTTTGATTCAGAGGTCTGCAAAAACTGTTGGCTATTATGCACCCGGAATTACGAATCTGCAATGAGAAAACTGATTGAAACAAACCCATAACGTGAATGGAATACTCTACTTTGTGACAGTCATTACTGCTGCAACGACCTTAATAGTCTAATTTCAGCTGCATAACCTGCAAGTTCGTTCGGAGTCTCCAAAATAAACGGCAGCGAACGCAAACGGCCATTCGATACAATATTCTGCATAACCTGCATACCGCCACCAAATTCTTCGCTGCCAAGGTATCCCTTGCCGATGCACTCGTGGCGATCTTTATGGGCGCCACAAGGGTTCTTCGAATCGTTGATGTGTACGGCATGCAAGCGATCGATACCCACCACGCGGTCGAACTCGTCGAGTACGCCGTCAAGATCATGGATGATGTCGTAGCCGGCATCGCTCACATGGCAGGTGTCCAAACAAACGCCCAGCTTATCGGACAGCTCTGGGCACTTGGCGGCAACGCCCTCGATAATGCGCGCCAGTTCTTCAAAGCTACGGCCCACCTCGGTGCCCTTGCCCGCCATGGTCTCAAGCAATACCGTCGTCTGCTGTCCCTCAAACATCACCTGGCACAGCGTGTCGACAATCATCTGAATGCCGGCGTCTGCCCCCTGTCCCACATGCGCACCGGGATGGAAGTTGTAGTAGTTGCCGGGCAGTGCTTCCAGACGCTGCAAATCTTCCGCCATAGCCTCCAAGGCAAACTCCCGCGCCCGCTCCTTAGCGGAGCAGGGGTTATAGGTATACGGGGCATGCGCCACCAGCGGTCCAAAGTCGTTTTGCGCCATAAGCTCGCGCAGAGCCGCCACGTCATCCATGTCAAGGTCTTTTGCCTTGCCACCGCGCGGGTTGCGCGTAAAGAACGCAAAGGTATTGGCACCAATGGACAACGCCGTCTCCCCCATTGCCCGATAGCCCTTCGTCGTCGAAAGATGACACCCGATCGTCAGCATCTCCAACTCCCCCTCATCAGTTGCGGTGAAATACGGTCTATTGGTGCCTTATTTTGGCGCAAACAGACCGTATTCCACCGCAAGATATAAAAGGGGCATCAGGGGCAAGGTCCGCCGAGCCCCCTTGAGCACCAGCACCGCAGCCTAGAGCGTCAAGCGAATCGCATCGATAATCTGCGCACAGCGCTGCGTGGCGGCAAGAGGCATAACGGGGCTTTCAAGCTCTCCCGTCTGGACGAGCTGCGTCGCATGCTGAATTTCGCCGTAGAAATCATCGACCTCAAACGGGGCATTTATTTCGAGCATTCGTCCGTCGGAGTACTTCACATGGGCGAGCTCGGGGCGATGGAGGCGCTCGATTTCCACCGAACCCCGTTCGCAGGCAATCGTTAAGCGGCTTTCATATGCTGCTTTGCCGTCGCACACCATATGAATGGGTATACCGCCGACACTCATATGGATCTCATCGGCCCAATCCACGCGGCCGCCCAATACGTCACGCCAGCGAACTTCACGAGACGAAACATCGCACGCACCCGCAAGCAGATCCTCAAACCACCCGACCGCATAGCAGCCCATGTCATATAGACAGCCACCCTGCAACGGATCGAGCAGATAACTCGAAGGGGACTCACCATAATCGAGTTTTTGCACGCTTTCGATCGAGACGATACAGCCGAGCTCGCCCGACGCAAGCAAACCCTTCACGCGAGTATGCATCGGACAAAACCGATTTTTCATCGCCTCCATAAACGGCACACCGCACTCACGGGAAACAGAGGCGATCGCATGGGCCTCTTCTTCATTCAAAACGGCCGGCTTTTCGCACAGCACGGCCTTTCCCGCGCGCAGTGCCCGACAAGCCCAATGCGCATGCATGCCATGCGGAATAGCCAAGTAGATTGCATCGACATCGGGATCGGCAATCAACGCATCATAAGCCGCATCGCCGCTATCGTCAGCCGTGGCATAACTGTGCGCGGCATCAATCGAAAACGCTCGACAAAATTCCTCGACATGTGCAGGAGTGCGGCCGGCCGCAGCCACCAGCCGTGCCTCGTCGACCTTCTTGAGCGACGATGCAAATCGATGAGAAATGTGCCCAGCGCCCAAAATGCCCCAACGAACCTCACGCAAATCATCACATGAATCCCGATGGCCCACGACAGCCCCCTTCAGTTGCGACGAAATAGTTCCTGCTATCGCCCTATTCTGCCGCAAACAGGAACTATTCCATCACAAGATATAAAAGGGTCATGAGGAGCGAGTTTTGCTGAAGACTTTAAGCGCGGCCGTTACGGGGCCAGGCTGGAAACGTCGGCGCGCGTCGTCGAGACGCTCGGGGACATCGATGTGTTGCGGGCAGTGACGCGCACATTTGCCGCACTTGACGCAATTGCTCACGAGCTTGGGCTCGCTCGTGCGCACCGCGCTCGCCGTAAAGTATTGCGACAGCCCCGTAAACCAGCTGTGCGCATAGCTCGCGTTGTAAGCGGCAAAGCAGCCGGGAATGTTAATACCCTTGGGACATGGCATGCAGTAGCCGCATCCCGTGCAGGGCACGCGATTCGATTTTTCAAACTCCGCCAGCACGCGTGCGATGGTATCGAGCCGAGCGGCTGTCATCGAATCCGGCAGGGCCCGATCGGCCAGCACCGCGTTCTCGTCCACCTGCGCGGTATCGGTCATGCCCGAAAGCAGCATCGTGACTTGAGGATGGTTCCACACCCACGAAAGGCCCCAAGCAGCCGGCGACTTCAGGTACGGATCGCGTACGTCATCGAGCACAGCCCGGACCCGCGGCGACAGCTTGCCCGCTAAACGCCCGCCCAGCAGCGGCTCCATCACAAACACCGCGAGCCCGCGCTCCGCAGCCGCCATGAGTCCCGCCGTTCCCGCTTGGTAGCGCTCTCCAGCGTAGTTGTACTGGATCTGGCAAAAATCCCAGTCATACGCGTCAAGCATCGTGAGGAAGTCCGCGGCGCTGCCGTGGTACGAAAAACCAATCTGGCGAATGCGCCCCGCCACCTTTTGACGCGCAATCCAGTCCTCGATACCCAACGCCACCACGCGCTCCCACTGGGCGGGCGAGGTGATGTTGTGCATGAGGTAATAGTCGATATGATCGGTTCGCAGGCGGCGCAGTTGTTCGTCGAAAAACCGGTCGAAATCCTCCGCACACTTGCACGAAGCATGCGGCAGTTTGGTCGCCAGCAACACCCGGTCGCGTAGCCCCAAGCGCTCAAGTGAGGCGCCCACGCACACCTCGTTACCGGGATAGAGATACGCGGTATCCAGATAATTAATCCCCTGTTCCACCGCACGGGAAATGATGGCATCGGCTGTCTTCGCATCCGGATGGCCCGGCGCACCGGGAAATCTCATGCAGCCCAGACCCAGAGCGGATATTCGGTTACCACTTTTGGGGTCAACGCGGTATTGCACGGCCCCTCCTTTCGCCATCAGCGCCCCGGCAAGGCGAAACACAATGGTCACGCGGCCGAAACATCATGGAATCGCAATCGAGAACGTATCGTAACGCAGCAGAAATCGAGCTGTCACGGCACCGCTTTAACATCAGCAAAAAGCCCGATGAAAGGAGCCACCCATGCCCACGCTCGACCTTTGGAATCTCGCATCCCAGCTCAAAAGCACCGATTATCGCTGGGTAGACCTCACCCACACGCTCTCGTGCGACACTCCGCACTGGTTCGGCTTTAAGCCCTTTGAGTCCACCAAACTCTTCGACTACCTGCCCGACACGCCCGAAGACATGCTCGCGCCCATGCGCTGCTTCCAGTATTCGGTTGCTTCGCAGTACGGCACGCATGTCGACGCACCGCGCCACTTCCATGTTGACGGCCGTTCCCTTGGAGAGATTGAACCCATCGAGTTTATGCATCCGCTCTGTGTGATCGACAAACACGAGGAGTGCGCCACAAATCCCGACTACGTCCTGACCGTCGAGGACCTCAAAGCATGGGAGGATGAGCACGGTCGCATTCCCAAAGACGCTTTCGTCGCCTTCCGCTCCGACTGGTCCAAGCTCACCGACCTCGAAAACAAGGACGAGGACGGCCAGCCCCACTACCCCGGCTGGGACCTCGACGCCATCAAATGGCTTGTAGAAGAGCGCAACATCGGCGCCATCGGCCACGAGCCGGCTGACACCGACCCGGCGAGCGTGACCACGCGTGAGGACGCCTATCCCTACCCCGGCGAGCAGTACATCCTCTCGGTCGACCGCTATCAGATCGAGGTCATGGACCATCTAGACGAGCTTCCCGCCACGGGCGCCGTCATCTTCTGCACCTTCCCCAAGGTGCGTGATGGCGTCGGATATCCCGCACGTGTCTTTGCGGTCTGCCCCGCGTCATAAGTTCCCATGCGTTTGTTCTTCTAAATACGGCCATCCGGTGCACGCGACATGGCCCGGCGGCATACAATCCATCAGGCGCCCCATACGCGGGCGCCTTTTTATGGGGAGATGATTCACATGCAGATCAACAAGGTCGCCTTCATCGGCAAGGGCGGCGTGGGCCTGCTCTACGGCAGCATGATCGCCCAAGCGCTCGGCAACGACGCCGTCGAATACGTTATGGACGACGCGCGCTTTGAGCGCCACGCGGGTGATGCGCTCACCGTCAACGGCAAGCCCTGCGCGCTCAAGTCCGTCCGCGCGAGCGAGGCGACACCCGCCGATCTGGTCATCCTCACGGTCAAGACAACCGGACTCGACCAGGCGCTCAAGACTATGGAACACATCGTGGGCCCCAAAACGCTCATCGCCTCGCTGTGCAACGGCATCACCAGCGAGCAGAAGATTGCCGAGCGCTTTGGCTGGGAGCACACCGTCCTCGGAATCTGCCAAGGCATGGACGCTGTGTTTCTCAACGGCGCGCTCACCTTTACCAATGCGGGCGAGATCCGCTTTGGTGCGGCCGCCGGCACCGACCCCGCGACCGTCACCGCTATCGACGGGCTCTACACGCGCTGCGGCATCGCCCACACCGTCGAGGACGACATCGCCCGCCGCATGTGGGCAAAACTTATGCTCAACGACGGCATCAACCAGACCTGCATGGCCTACGGAGGCACGTACGGAAGCGCCACGGAACAGGGCTCCGAGCAGCGTCGTTGCTTTGTCTCCGCCATGCGCGAGACGCTTGCGGTCGCCAACGCCGAGGGTATCGAGCTCACCGAGGCAGACCTAACGCAGATGGTGCATCTCATCGAGGGGCTCGACCCCGCCGGCATGCCCTCGATGGCGCAGGACCGCGTCGCGCAGCGCAAAACAGAGGTCGAGGAGTTCGCGGGCACCGTCCGCCGCCTCGCGGCCAAGCACGATATCCAGGCGCCGCAGAACGAATGGCTCTATCGGCGCATCCGTGATATCGAGGCAAGCTGGTAACGCCGCCGCACCGCATCCAACAGTCTCAATATCAAAAACCGCCGCAAAGGGCACTCCCCTTGCGGCGGCTTCCTTCTTCATCTATGGGCAAAACCAGCTTCACAACGGCTAGCGCCGCACCTGCGGCGTCTCGTCCTCGTCATCGCGGCAAAGGGTCACGCCCGCACTTCCCAGCAGCGCTGCTGCGATGAGCGCGCCGACCACAATAGGAGCAGCCCCGCACGAGCCCTGCATGCCTGCGACAAACGCAGCTGTAGGGCCAAGACAGCCAAGTACCAATGCGACGGCGGCGATAGCGATATCTCGAGCGTTCATGAGACCACTTCCTCCACGAGAAAGACCTTATTTCTCATGAACCAGTGTGCCCCGCATGCATACGCCCAGCGTACCGCCACGGTAAGGGCTCTGTTAACTCAAACGCACATAAAGAAAGGGCGGCTTTACGTTGCCTAAAAGCTCAGTAAAGACGCCCGCCCATCATGTGCCTATTTTGCTCTGATGGCAGATTACCAACCGGTGTAGTAGTCGGTGGTTCCGGCGGCGCAGCCGGAGTCATAGACCTTGCAATCACCCTTGGAGCCCGTAAAGGTCGAGCCCTGGGCCATATCGCCCGCGGCAACAACGTAATAGCCGTCGGAATCGCGCCAGAAGCCCTCAGAATCCTGCGTCCATTCGCCCGTGCGGTGGTGATACAACACGTTGCTGCTGTAATAAGTCTCGCGGCGGCCGTTATAGTTATTGACGCCGCTCGAGCGCGTCAGACCCGAGCCGTTCGCGTAATACGCAGCAGACGTGTAAGACGAGCCGGAGCCGGCGTTGTAATACGAAGCCTGGGCGGCCTCGGCAGCCTCCGCCTCGGCGGCAGCGGCCTCGAGCGCTTCGCGCTTGGCATTCTCAAGCGCAGTGCGCAGCTCATCGAGCTCGGTCGACTTCGCGTCGACCTCCCCCATCGTCAAAAGGCTGCCCGCACCATCGATACAACCCTGCAGCACAGCGTGCTCGTCATCGGTGGCATAGTCACCATACATGTTTAGGATAATCTGAGCGCGTATCTCAAGGGAATCGCGCTTGGCCTCCATCGAGGCGTTCCACTCCTGCATGGAACCATAACCATCGCCGCGATAATCAACGGGCTGTACCAGCGTCGTCTCGGACGGCGTAGATCCAACCGTATCGGACAGTGTTGCGGCGTGGGCATCAGTTGCACCGGCGCCCGCCAAAAGTGCCACGGTCAGAGCGGCGGAAAGGGCAGCGGCTTTCGGTTTTCGTGAATCGATCCTCATGTAGCTGGAAACCTCCGTAGTGCGTTTTTGCTGCGTTTGAGCTGCGTGTGATTCGATCGCGCTGCATAGTACCTCGAGCAAATCGCGACCTGCGGTTTTACTCAAAAGGCGCACGTCAATTGCGTAAAACTCACATCCTCTCAACAGGAGTTTTCCACAACTCGAATGCATAAAGCATGCCAAAAACCCTGTAATAGCGCCCTTCCTATGCAAAAAAGGCGCCTGCGCAACCATTGCTTGCGCAGGCGCCTTGAGCAGGCATTTTATGCAGTTATACCTATCGAGTCGCAAGGGGTCCTTGCACAAGTCGCCTTACTCGTCCAGCGCGGCGAAGGCCTGCTTCAGATCCCAAATGATGTCCTCGGCGTTCTCGGTACCGATGGAAAGACGGATCGTGGAGGGCGTGATGTTCTGCTCGGCGAGCTCCTCGGCAGAGAGCTGGGAGTGCGTGGTGGTAGCCGGGTGCACGACGAGCGACTTGACGTCGGCCACGTTGGCGAGCAGCGAGAACACCTGCAGATGATCGATGAACTTCCAAGCTGCCTCCTGGCCACCCTTAATCTCAAAGGTGAAGATCGAAGCGCCGCCGTTGGGGAAGTACTTCTGATAGAGCTCGTGATCGGGGTGCTCAGGCAGGCTCGGGTGGTTCACCTTGGCGACGTGGCTGTCACCAGCCAGGAACTCAACGACCTTCTTGGTGTTCTCGACATGACGGTCGACGCGCAGCGACAGAGTCTCGGTGCCCTGGAGCAGGACCCAGGCGTTGAACGGGCTGATGCAGGCGCCCTCGTCACGCAGCAGGATAGCGCGGACATAGGTCGCGAAGGCGGCGGGACCGGCAGCCTCGGCAAACGAGACGCCATGGTAGGAGGGGTTGGGCTCGGCGATCTGCGCATACTTGCCGCTCGCCTTCCAGTCGAAGTTGCCGCCATCGACGATCACACCGCCCAGCGAGGTGCCGTGGCCGCCGATGAACTTGGTTGCGGAGTGGACAACGATGTTGGCGCCATGCTCCAGCGGACGGAACAGATACGGGGTGCCGAAGGTGTTGTCGACGACAACCGGCAGACCGTGCTTCTTGGCGATCTCGGAGATGGCGTCGATGTTGGGGATGTCAGAGTTGGGGTTGCCGAGCGTCTCGAGATAGATGACCGTGGTGTTGTCCTTGATGGCACCCTCAACCTCTTCCAGGTTATGAGCATCGACAAAGGTGGTCTCGACGCCAAACTGGGAGAGCGTATGCTCGAGCAGGTTGTAGGAGCCACCGTAGATGGTCTTCTGAGCCACCACGTGGTCACCAGCCTGGGCAAGAGCCTGCAGGGTATAGGTGATGGCAGCGGCACCGGAGGCGACGGCAAGACCGGCCACGCCACCCTCGAGCGCGGCGATACGGTCCTCAAAGACGCCCTGGGTGGAGTTGGTCAGACGGCCGTAGATGTTACCGGCGTCGGCAAGACCAAAGCGGTCGGCGGCGTGCTGGGAGTTGCGGAACACATAGCTCGTGGTCTGGTAGATAGGCACGGCACGGGAGTCGGATGCGGGATCGGCGCTCTCCTGGCCAACGTGCAGCTGCAGGGTATCGAAACCAAAGGTGTGCTCGGGGTTGTTGATGAACCGGCTCATGATGATCTCCTTGATCGAACGAAAGTAAGTAAAAAGAGAGAAGTAAGTCGCTGTCTCCTGATCACGCCGACGGGCGCAAACAGGAGCCCGGCATTCGTCTTGGTAAGCAATTCATATGCGGGCCTCCTTTCGCGCCCCGATTCCGTGGTCGGCTTAATAACCTACCGCCTTTGTGTGTTTTGAATAGTACGAGCATTGTCTCCCTCGGTCAATCACTTATAAGCGCTAACTTGTTATCTGTTTTATAGATAACTATCGAAAGGACGGGCACCGATGACCCTTCAGCAGCTTCGCTTTCTGATCGCCGTGGCAGAGTCCGGCTCAATCAACGCCGCAGCTCAGCGCCTCTATACCGCTCAGTCCAACATCTCAAACGCCGTCAAAAGCCTAGAACAAGAGCTCCATCTGGAGATCTTTACGCGCTCCAGCCGCGGCGTCACGCTCACCAACGACGGCACCGAGCTTTTGGGCTATGCGCGCCAGGTCGTAGAGCAGGCCGACATGCTCGAGGCGCGCTACGAGGACGGCGGCACCCCGCAAGCCCGCCTCGCCATTTCCGCCCAGCACTACGCCTTTTCGGTCGAGGCCTTTGTCAACGTGGTCGAGCGCTGCCGCGACAGCAAGTTCGAGTTCATCATGCGCGAGACCACCACATCGCAGATCATCGATGACGTCCGCGCGTTTCGCAGCGACATCGGCATCCTCTATCTGGACGACTTTAACGCCCGCGTTCTGCAGAAGACTTTTGCCGATGCGCGCGCGAGCTTCCATCCCCTATTCGACGCGACGGTCCACGTCTTCGTTAGCGAGCGCCACCCGCTCGCACGCCGCCCGCAGCTGTCCCTTGCCGACCTCACGCCCTATACGCGCTACAGCTTTGAGCAGGGAACCTCAAACTCCTTCTATTACGCCGAGGAACCTTTTAGCTATATCCCTTGCGACCGCAACATACGAATCTCGGACCGCGGAACACTTACTAACTTACTTATCACGTCGAACGGTTACACCCTGTCGACCGGTGTCCTCTCCAATGAAATGCAATGGGGCATGGCATCGATCCCGCTAGCAGACGCCCCAACGATGCACGTTGGCTACATCATGCACGACGAGCGCAAGCCCTCTCTCCTCTTGCAGCAATACCTCGACGAGCTCAACCGCATCATCCATGCCAACTAACAGTCGGAAGACGGGGTAGAAATCGTAGATTGCTGGCCCCCGGCGGGCATGGCGCTACAATGGTCACTCACATGAAATGCACTCAACGAAAGGAAGCCCGTGAAGGTCATCATCTATACCGACGGCTCGGCCCGATCAAATCCGGGACGCGGCGGCTACGGCGCCGTGCTCAAATACACCAACCCCGCCGGCAAGACCTTTACCTCCGAGCTTTCGCGCGGCTACGCCAAGACCACCAACAACCGCATGGAACTCATGGCCGTTATCGTGGCGCTCGAGGCGCTCAACCGCCCCTGCGAGGTCGAAGTCCATTCTGATTCGCAGTACGTCGTCAACGCCTTTAACAAGCATTGGATCGACGGCTGGAAAAAGCGCGGATGGAAAACCGCCAACAAGCAGCCTGTCAAGAACCGCGACCTGTGGGAGCGCCTACTCACCGCCAAAAGCAAGCACAAGGTTGAGTTCATCTGGGTTAAGGGTCACGCCGGCCACGAGCTCAACGAGCGCTGCGATGAGCTCGCCACCACGGCGGCCGACGGCAGTAACCTCGATATCGACGCCGGCTTTAACGAGAGCGATCTGTAATAGCGTTTTCGCGCAGCTTTATATCCCCACGCGCTACACTCATCCTGTAGACCAAACAACGCAAGGGAGACGTATGCTGCGCATCGCGACCATCGGCACATCCATGATTACCGACGACTTTATCCAAGTCGTCAACGCCAACGACCAAGCCGCGTTTGTGGGCACGCTTTCACGCGATGCCAATCGCGGTGCTGCCTTTACCGCCGAGCGCGATGGCGAGCGAAACTTTACCTCACTCGATGAGCTTGCAGCAGCCGCCGACGTCGACGCCGTCTATATCGGCAGCCCCAACGCACTCCACTACGAGCAGGCCCTTGCCTGCATCGCCGGTGGCAAGCACGTCATCGTCGAGAAGCCCTTCTGCGCCACCGAAGCGCAGGCTCTAGAAGTCTTCCGCGCTGCCGAGGCAGCAGGTGTCGTGGCCCTCGAGGCCATGCGTCCCCTCCACGATCCCGCCTTCCACGCCATCGAGGACGTCCTGGGCGAGATCGCCCCCATCCGCCGCGCCTCATTGCGCTTTGGCAAGTATTCTTCGCGCTACAACGAGGTTCTCGCGGGGCGCGCCACCAATATCTTCGACTGCAATATGGCATCGGGTTCCCTCATGGACATTGGCGTCTACGTCGTCGAGCCCATGGTCGAGATCTTCGGCATGCCCTCTGGTCTCACCAGCATGACCACGCTGCTCGACCCCTCAACGCAAGAGCTCACCCATGGTCCCATCGACGGTTGCGGTTCCATTCTCGCCAGCTATGGCGGAGGGCGTATCTCCGTCGAACTTGCGCACTCCAAAATTACGAATGACCTGCTGCCCTCGCAGATCGAAGGCGAGCGTGGCACTATCCAGATCGACCATCTGTCCACGCCCCGCAATGTCCGCATCGACTATCGCGGCGACGTCGTACGCGGCTCGGCGACCGAAGCACCGCGCGAAAAGGGCAACAACGGCCGCGTGCTCGACCTGCCTAATTCGAGCAACACTATGGAATACGAACTCACGGACTTTATCACCGCCATCGGCGGCATCGATAACGTTAAGGAAGAGATTTGGGAGACCCCGGCGGGACGCCACGAGCTTGGCCACTACCGCGATGTTACGCTTGTCTCACTGCGCATCATGGATGCCGTGCGCCAGCAGGCCGGCATTACCTTCCCGGCCGACGCAGGCAAGCAGGCATAGCGATGGGCTTCTTCGATACGTTCTTCTCCAGCGTCACCGGCGGCAGTCGAGAGCCTCAAAAACCATCAAACGTCGAGCTCGAGCTGCGCCGCAGACTTACTGTGCTCGCAAGCGACGAGGCCACTCAAGACACTCCCCTGCGCTTTTTCCTGCGCTGGGCGGGGCAAGTCCAGGGCGTCGGTTTTCGCTTTACCAACACCAACCTCGCGCAGGCACGCGCACTCACCGGCTGGGTGCGTAACATGGAAGACGGTTCAGTCGAGATGGAGATACAGGGAGCTCCGGCAAACATCCTATCTCATCTCGAGGCGCTTCACGCCTCCTACGAGCGCATGGGAACGCGTTTTCGCCTCGTAGACGCCTAGGCCCGAGCCCCACTTGCCAATGAAGACAGTTTCATTCCTCGTTATTAGTATTGTGTGCTAAATACGGTATCATTTACCTACGACCGTTGATAGAAAAGAGGCGAGGCGCATGGCGGTGCAAAGAAGGAATACCAGGCAGCGAAAGCTGGTTCTTGACGCTGTGCGCCAAAGCTATAACCATCCCACCGCCGACGAAATCTACAACGCCGTACGCGAACAGGATGACAAGATCAGCCGCGGCACGGTCTACCGCAACCTCAATCTCTTAGCCGACGCAGGGGAGATTCTCTCTATTAAGACGCCGGGCGGCAGCCGCTTCGATCGCACCATCGAGCCGCACGCACATATCATCTGCACCTCGTGCAGCCGCGTCATCGACGTGCCACTCCCCTTCGACGCCCAGCTCGACGCCAGGGCATCCGAACAAATCGGATGGAGCGTCAGCTCGCACTACACCATCTTTGAGGGACTCTGCCCCGACTGCCAGTAGCCTTTGGGACATGCCTGCAAATCTACTTGCCCATCCGCTACAGCAAACAGTACATTTCTAGGCATGTCCCAAATATCTACTCGGCGAGCAGGCGACGCAGCTCCTCTTCGACCGTGCGTACGTAACGGACGCGGTCGTTGATGCCACGCATAGAGGGATTGCAGTTCTCCATCAGATAGGGATGGCCCACTACGTTGAGCATGTCGCGATCGTTCTCATTGTCGCCAAACGCCATCATCTCGTCGGGCGAAATTCCCAGGGCACGACCGTAATCGGCAAGCGCGGAACCCTTACCCGAATCAAAGCCGATAAAGTCCGTCCACTCGGTTCCCGACGTCATCACGTCGACACAGTCGCTAAAGTGGCGCTCGAAATACTCCAGCGCCGCCGGCTGCTCTGCCTCGGGCGTCTGGAAGGCAATCTTAATGACGTCCTCGTCGATGTCCTCGGGACGGTCGACCACCGCCACATCGCAGTGGACCTCATAACGCAGGTGTTCAACAAACGCGTCGTTGCCGCTCATGGTGTAGAGGCGCCCCTCACACGAAAGGGTCACGTCGGCATGGGGATACGCAACCACGGCATTCGCGATATCCATAGCAAGGCAACGCTCCATGGAACGCTTGACAACGGCACGCCCCTCGCTCATCACCAGGGCTCCGTTTTCGCATACGTAGGCGAGCTCATCGGCCACCGGGGCAAACAGGTAGCGCAAGCTCGCATATTGACGGCCGCTCGCCGGCATAAACACGATACCGCGACGATGCAGCTCATCGATAAGCTCAAAGGCCTCGGAACGCGGCTCGCGCTCCCCCGGATGCAGCAACGTGCCGTCCAAATCGCATGCAATCAGCTTGATTCCCTCAAGACCCATATGCTTCCCCCAAAGCCTCCTATCAACAGCAAGACGGACCTTGATCGGTCACCCCTCAAAGCCCGTCTTGCGCATACGCGCGCTTAGTCGCGCGTCTTTTTAACGATGGTAAAGTCCGGAGCCATGCTCACGACAACATCGGCCGCGCTCGACGCAAAGCGTCGGCCCGCATCGAGCTCGCGCGAAACGATCGAGATTCGAGCTCCCTCGACGCCGCGAAGCATACGGCCCAAAACCGGCTGCACCGGCGTATACATGCGCACGGTATGCTCGTCCGAGTCGCCCCGGAAGAGCGGCGCATGCATGTTGCCGATCTCCCAGCACGCATGCGCGAGCGCAATCGGATCCATGCGGTCAACTTCGACCAAATAAACCTCGGCGCTGCGCAGGCGCACGACAACCGCCACAGGCACCATGCCCGAACGGTCGATGGCGAGCACGTCGCCGTCGACAAGACGACCGCCGTCGGCAGCATCCAGCCGAACATCGATCGTGCGCCCCAGCTCCGTCACGCCCGCAAACGCGCATACATCAGCCCGGTCCCAATCGAACAGTAGCTCGTCAACTTCAAAGACGCCGCCCAACTTCCGGCGAAGCAGGAGTTCATAGGACGGATCGTTGAGATTTCCCAAGCATGTCGTCGAAACCAAGCGTTCAGGCATACTCTAACCCTCGACCTCAACGAGCTCGATATCAAAGTTGAGGTCCTTGCCGGCCAGCTCGTGGTTGGCGTCGAGCGTCACAGCCTCGGGCGTTACGTCGATGACCACGGCGGGAACGGGCATACCGCTCGGCGTGGACAGGAAAAGCTTCATGCCCTTCTCGATCTGCTCGATGTTGGGAACCTGTTCGGCCGGGAAGGTAATAACCATCTCGGGATTGTGCTCGCCGTAGGCATCGGCAGCAGGAATGTGCACGGTCTTCTTCTCGCCCACCTGCATGTCGACAACAGCGGCGTCGAAGCCCTTGATCATCTGACCGGCGCCGCAGGTGAACTCCAGCGGCTCGCCGCGATCGTAGGAGCTATCGAACTGCGTGCCGTCATCGAGCGTGCCGCGATAATGGGTCTTGACCTTCTTGCCCTGGTTGGACATGGTAACCTCCGTGATAAGGGCGGCGCACAACGCGGGCCGCCGTGAACATATGGCGCTAACTATACCCTAGTCATACAATTCAATGACAGTTTGCAAAGAAACGCTGCAACCGGAGGAACCATGGCATATCCCGTATTTGACCTACACTGCGACACTGCCGACCGAATCGGCTGGGCCACGCTCGATCTCGACCTGCGCTTTACCGCCGGCACCGACGGTTATTTCCCCGGCGACGAAACGCATCCGCAAGATTTCGACCTCATCGAGGGTAACGCCTGTGCCATCTCGCTCGCAAAGATCGGCAACACGCCGTGGGCACAGTGCTTCGCCACGTTTGTCCCCGACGAGATTCCCACCGCCCACGCCGCGCGCTTCCAGGCGCAGATCATGGCGCATATGAGCGGCCAGGCAATGCTCAACCACGACCGTATGGTCAACGTGCGCAGCGCCGCAGACATTCGCCCCGCGCTCAAGGACGGCAAGGTCGCTTGCATCCACACCATCGAAAACGCCACGTTCTTTGCCGAGGACCCCGCGCTGATCGAGGTGCTCAAGAGCCTGGGCGTGCTTATGTCGTCACTCAGCTGGAACGCGCAGGGACCGCTCGCGAGCGGCCACGACACCCACGCCGGCCTCACCGCCGCCGGCATCGAGGCGCTTACGCAGATGGAGCACGCCGGCATGGCGCTCGACGTCTCCCACCTCAACGATGAGTGCTTTGACGAGGTCGCCGCCCGCGCCACGCGTCCCTTCGTCGCCAGCCACTCCAACTCCCGTGCGGTTTGCGGCGCCAAACGCAACCTTACCGACGACCAGTTCCGCACCATTCGCGACATGGGTGGCATCGTCGGCCTCAACTACTGCAGCGAGTTCCTTTCCAACGATGCAACCGACAAGACCGCCGCAGACGTCACCTTCGACCAGCTGGCGGCGCATATCGAGCACTGGCTCGACCTGGGCGGCGAGGACGTCATCGCGCTCGGCGGCGACTGGGACGGCGCCACGGTGCCCGCTTTCCTCTCCGATGCCAGCAAGATGCCCGAGTTCCAGAACATGCTTTCCAAGCATTTTGGCAAGACCGTGATGCAAAAGCTCTGCAGCGACAACGCGCTTGCCTTCTTCGAGCGTTATTAATTTCACATCCCTTGAGCGGGCCGGCATGCCGAACGGTCGACATGCCGGCCCGTCCCCGATCTGAAGGACCGCTTTTGACGCAGCAGTTTACGATTTCCGCATCCCGACCGGATGGGACGACCATCCCCGTCGTCGTTACCAAAAAGCGCGTCAAGAACTTCAACCTACGCGTCACATCGAGCGGCGAGGTCCACGCCAGCGCACCGATCGGCGCCAGCCGCGAGCGTATCGAAGCGTTTGTGAAGCGCAACAGCGCCTGGATTATCAGCCGACTTGCCCAGCGCGAGCAACGTCAGGCGACGGCACGAGAGCCGCTCAGCCCCTCGTCCATCATTGCACTTTGGGGCAAGCCCATCACGGTACAGGATGCACTCGATCACAACTTTGCATCACCCGCACCGCGACCCAAACAGGCCACCTTCGCAAGTTTTATGGGTACCGATGAATCGGACAAAGGCCCGCAGGCCAAGCGGCACGCAATCCTCGACGGCCTAACGTCCGACGAGCTCCAAGCCCACATCGACCAGCTCTACGCGTCCGAGATCACCGCAGCGCTACGCGACATCGTGCACGCGTACGAAATCGCAATGAGCGTCACCGTGGCCCGCGTCTCCGTGCGCAGCATGAAAACGCGTTGGGGCTCCTGCACACCCAAAACCGGCGCCATTCGCATCGCGCGCGAGCTCGCCGCCTACCCTGTCGAATGCCTCGACATGGTTGTCGCCCACGAGCTCGTCCATCTGCTCGAGCCGAGCCACAATCAGCGCTTTCACGCCCTGCTCGACACGTACTGTCCCAACAATAGAGCACTGTCTCAGCGGCTCAAGCAGCCACCCCTCAACAAGCTCTAGCGTCGACTAGCGCACGCGCTCGATCTCGACGCCGCAGCTTGCCAGGGGCAGGCCAACAGGAGCCCACGGCTTATCGAGCTTTATGCGCACACCAAGCAGCGAGGGATAACGGCGCAGCAGCATCTGGGCTGTCCCCTCGGCTGCCGCCTCGATGAGCTTAAACGTATGCTCGCGCAGATAGCCATCGACATCGTGGCACACCGAGCCGTAGTCAATCGAAGCGTCCAGGTTATCGTGCTCCCCCGCCGTGCGCAGGTCGGCATAGAGCACCAGAGAAACGATGAACTTCTGACCCAGCGCGTTCTCCTCGGGATACACGCCATGGTTGGCAAAAACCTCAAGGCCGTCAATGACAATACGATCGGCATGGCGCAGATCGTCATAGCTCACGTGAGGCACCGCCGTTGCGGTGGATAATTCGCCCCTTCCACGGCGGGCGAGCTCAGCACCTTCAGTCTTGGTTGCATTCTCGGGCAGTTTCTTGTTACTCAACGCGATCGTCTCCTTCGTTTAGAACCCCGACCGCACAAACTAACTACACGCGAATCGACAGGTTCTTTTTATCATCGCTCCAGTTGCAAGCATTGCGCGCGGGGCATGCAAAGCAGGCGCGCGACGCTTTGTCGGCTGCATAGAGCAGACGCTCAAGCGGTTGGCTGTTCACGCGCAGCTTTCGATGGCCCAGAATGGCCGTCTTAATGGCTGCGGCATCGGCCGGCTCAAACGCCACGTCATCGGGCATGCCGCCGAGAATCGCATCAGCGACGCGTTCGCTTGCAACATCATGGGATATACCCGATTCATACTGTTCATCTTTGCCGATATCGTGAAGAAGTGCCGTGGCGTAGATGACCTCGCGGTCAAATTCGAGCTGTTCCTCGAGATTCTTGATCCACATAATGCGAGCGACATCGAGCAGATGGTCAATACCGTGGCGGCAGAAGATGCGCCCCGATTCCAACTGTGCAATGTTGCCCAGGTGCCGCCGGAACAGCCCGTTGGCACAAATGTAATCAATGCGAGGCATGGCACCAAAGGGGGCCAGGCCCGAAGCCATAAAGCCGCGACGCGACGTCCCCTCATCGGTCTTCGATGTAAAGTCGTTGACGACTCTCATGGTTAGCGGCCCAACATCCTAAAGAAACGCTCCTCGAGCGCGGGATCGGTCTCAAAGACGCCGCGGCGAGCGAGCGTCACGGTCTTGGTGCCGGGCTTTTGCACGCCACGCATCGTCATGCACATATGCTCGGCCTCCATCAACACAATCGCTCCCTGGGGAGCGAGATAATCCATGAGGGCATCGGCAACCTGTGCGCACAGTTGCTCCTGCAGCTGAAGACGGCGGGCATAAACCTCAACCGTGCGGGCGAGCTTGGAAAGCCCAGCCACCCGACCGTTAGGGATATAACCAATGGCGGCCTTGCCATAAAACGGCAGCAGATGATGTTCGCACAGCGAGTAGAACGTGATGTCGCGCTCGATAACCAAATCGTTCGAAGCGACGGCAAAGGTTTTGGACAGGTGTTCCTCGGCACTCTGGTCCATACCGCCGGCAATCTCACCATACATACGGGCAACGCGCGCCGGGGTCTCCAGCAGGCCCTCACGAGCTGGATCCTCGCCTATGCCCTCAAGCAACAGCTTAATGGCGGCCTCGACTTTTTCCTGATCGACCATCTGGGCCTCACTTTTCCGATTTCACGTTCGCGCTATGGTACCACGCCCTTCGGCATCGACCACAAGCTACATAGTATGGGTCGAATAGACCGGATCATCACGCCAAAGTTCAACCGCATCACAAAGCGCAACGCCCTCACGCTCAGCACGGGCGCGCGTAGCGTTCATATCGATCACGCGCTGGTTACTCGAGCCCCTAAAACGCAATGAGATATCATACAGATCCTGAACAAACGGGCCATCCACCAACATGTCGAGACAGGCAAGGATACGGTCCGTGACCTCGGTATGGTGGCGGCCTCCCGGCATAAGCTCCTCGAGCACATCGCCGGTGAAGCACCAAATAGTCTTCCCCGACCCCGCTGGATAGGCCGCGCGAACACGCTCGACAAAATCAACGAGTCCCGCCTGATTCTCGGGCTCCATAGGCTCGCCGCCCAGAATCGTCAGGCCGTCAATAAAGGGATGATCGAGGCTCTCGATAATCTTGTCCTCGACGGCACGATCAAACGGCTCGCCCGCGGCAAAGTCCCACGCGACGGAGTTAAAGCAATTCTTGCAGCCACGACGGCACCCGCTCACAAACAGAGAAGTGCGGACGCCTTCTCCATCAGCAATGTCGAAATACTTAATGTTCGCGTAGTTCATAGGTAACTCTCCCGGGAGGCCGGGACATATCATCCCGTCCTCAAACATTCTCGGCCTTCGGCCTGCGAAACTGCGGGCGGGACGATATGTCCCGGCCTCATGCAAAGGGTAACTCAATGAACGAAGCGAACATCGAGTATAGGGTTCGTGGTCTAATAAAAACTGAGTTGCGGCTCAACCGCCATCGCAAGTAAATCGCAGCTGCAGCCCGAATTATTTCCGCTAAGAACTTCGAGGAGTGAGCAGACCGCGTACTGCATCTCAGCTACGTCAACTTGGCTGAGCCGAGAGGGCCGCTTGGGCTTTTGCTCGATATGAGTTCCGCACGCAAAGAAGGCCACTTAATGTGGCCTTCGTCTTG
>URGF01000016.1 GCA_900547285.1 uncultured Collinsella sp. | reverse complement strand
CATTTTTCCCGTTGCAAACAGCGCCGCCGTGGGTGTTCTGTATGATGGCTCAGACAAGGTTGCTCAATGACAGGGAGGCACATATGGCAATCAAAGCCATCGCAATGGATATCGACGGTACGCTCACCAACGACCAAAAGGTCATCAGCCCGCGTACGCGCGAGAAACTGCTCGCGGCGCAGGAGTCGGGCATTAAGCTCATCTTGGCTTCGGGCCGTCCCGCATGGGGGCTGCACGCCTTGGCGCAGGAGCTCGACCTTCAAAACCATGACGGTCTGCTAGTTGCCTTTAATGGCGCGCATGTGGTCGATACCCAGACCGACGAGGTGCTGTTCGATCAGGCTATGCCTGCCGACGAATTGCATCGCCTGATTGATCACCTGCGTAATTTTGACGTGATCCCTATGATTTCGCTTGGTCGCGATTTGCACGTCGAGGACTCGTACCATTGCATGATCACGCTGCCTGACGGCTCGCAGAAGAATATCGTCAAGTATGAGCGCGACGCGTGCGATCTTAAGATTCGCGAGGTGGAGAGCCTGCATGAGGTCGCTGATGCTTATCCCGTGGACAAGCTGCTGACGGCGGGCGATCCGACCTACCTGCAGGCGCATCACGAGGAGATGTATGCGCCCTTTAAGCAGACGCTTTCGGGCATGTTTACGGCTGACTGGTACTTTGAGTACACGGCGCCCGGTATCGACAAGGCCCGCGCGCTCGAGGGTGCCCTGCCCAAGCTCGGCATCGATGCCAGCGAGGTCGTCTCGTTTGGCGACGGCCAGAACGACAAGTCCATGATCGAGTGGGCTGGTACCGGCGTCGCCATGGGTAACGCTGTCGATGAAGTCAAGGCCGTGGCCCAGATGGTGACCGCCAACAACAACGAAGACGGTATCGCGGTAGCACTTGACCAACTGCTGGGTTAGAATCGCCGATAGTGCATGGTTCGGGCGTCCGCTTGCGGGCGCCCTTTTGTTAGGGAGGGTGCCGTGTCTGCATTTCCGTTCGACGCCGTTATCTTTGACATGGACGGTGTCATTGTCGATACCGAGTATTACTACCTGGGCGAGACTGCCGCGTTTGCCAAGGAGCTTGGGTTGAACCTGACTCAAGAGGAGTTGAATGGGCAGGTCGGTACCTCGCATCAGTTCTTTCTGCATATGCTGGTCGATTGGTTTGAGCGTGCCGGTAAGGGACGTTTTACTGGTGAGGAGGCGTTGGCCCGTTGGGATGAGTGGGCGCATAAACGTCCGCGCGACTATCAGACTTTGATTAACCCAGGCGCCGTGGATACGATTCGAGAGCTGCCGCGCTGCGGCGTTCGCGTGGCGCTTGCTAGCTCGTCGCCCATGGATAGCATCGAGGAAGTGCTCAATGCATGCGGGCTGTCGGATGCCTTTGAGTATGTGGTGAGCGGCGAGCAGTTTAAGGAGAGCAAGCCCGAGCCCGACATCTACCTGCATGCGCTGGACCTGCTGGGGCTGCCCGCGAATCGCTGCTGCTGCGTTGAGGATTCCGTTCCGGGCATTACCGCGGGTAAGCGAGCCGGCCTGACGGTCATTGCCAAGCGCGAGGAGCGCTTTGGCTTTAGCCAGGATGCCGCGGACAAGATTATCGACCAGCTGCCGGAGCTGCTCACGCTTTCTTAGGGGGTCTGTTGGGGCCTTTCTAGGAGTGAGTGGGCAAAAAATGCCAAAAATGAGTACTGTCACTATTTTAGTAACAGCAAAACCAAACCTTTGAGGCCTTAGTTGAGTGTCTGGGGACGATTAAAACCTGTTAAATAGCACTCAAGCATGCTAACAACACCTCGATAATGAACGGTTGTACATTATCGAGGTGTTGTTCTATCGCAAAATAATGTGACTAGGCTTGCAACAGTACTCATATTTGACATTTTTTGCCCACCGGGTCAGCGGAAGTCAAAAATGGAGCGTGAATTTCCCAAAACGACCGATTCGGCGCTCTCCGCGGCGCAGTTTTTAAGTTGGGCGATGTGTCGGGAAACGCTCTTTAGCGATGTGATGAGCTGCTGTGCGCTTGTATCCGCTTGCGGTTTGGCTGGAGCATCAGTTTCGAGCAGCAGGCGGTCGAGTGGGATCTGTCGGGCGTATTCGCATCCACGTTTGGTAGCGAGCATGCGCTCGTTGACGGAAAAATAGCAGCCTGCATTGCGCGCGCGGAAGAGTTCGTCCGAGGTGCCGCTAAACCAGTGGAAGATGATAGCGGGGGAGTCAGACCTTGGGGTGAGTAATCCATGCGACTCGAGGACGTCCAGCACGGTTCCTGCCGAACGAACAGCGTGAATTGATATCACGCGCCCGGCAAGAGGGTGCTGCACGAGTGCATCGCAGAGCCGGTCAAATGCCTGTACTTGTAGCGGCTCGCTTCCGGCAAAACGAGCGGAAAAGTCGAGCCCGACCTCGCCGATCAAGCGTTCTTGTGCAGCGACTTCGCAAAGCAGATTGATTTCAGCGTTGCCACATCGTCCGTCGGCGAGCCACCAGGGATGGAGGCCGATGCCGGCAAAGATATTTGAACGGCCGCAGGCGCGCTTCTTGGCGCGTGCAAAGTCGTGCGGATCGACGCCGCAGTCAAATAGAATCAGGCCCAGCGCCGTTGCCTCATCGGCAACGGCGTCCGGGTGAGCCATTAGATCAAGATGGCAGTGTGCATCAAATAACCGGGGCTCCATCTCGGCGCGCTCCGCTAGTCTAGGCGCTGGCCATCGGCGCGCACGCGCTCGGTGCCGCGGCCACTGATCTGACGGATAACCTCGCCGGCGATCATCTGGCCCATGATGGGCGGCATAAAACTGGCAGTTCCCAGCTCGGTGCGCTCGTGGATGTTGGAAGGGTCGCGGGGCTGTGTCTTAACCGATTCCTCGCAGCTAAACAGTACGAGCAGGCTCTTGATGCCGCGCTTCTTGCATTCTTTGCGCATAATGCGGCTCATGGGGTCACGTACCGTATCGAAAATGTCGGCAAAGCGGAGGCACTCGGGATGGAGCTTGTTGGCCCCGCCCATGGAGCTAACCAAACGAATGTCGTGGTCTTGAGCATATTTGGCAATGGTGAGCTTGGCCGAGATGGTGTCGATGGCGTCGACGACGTAGTCGAGCTTGCCGTCCGTCTGCTCCAAAACGCCCGCGAAGAAATCATCGATGTTGTCGCTCAGCAAGTATTCGGTGCGTTTGATAACGGTGGCGGCGGGATTGATGTCGTGGATCATGGCTTCCATCACGTCAACCTTGCGCTTGCCGATGGTGCTATGAAAGGCGATGGCCTGGCGGTTGATGTTGCTGGGCGCTATGATGTCCTTGTCCAGGATCACAAAATGGCCGATGCCGCCGCGCGCGAGCGCTTCGCAGCAGTTGGATCCCACGCCGCCACAGCCCAGCACCAGCACCGTGGCGTTGGCGAGTTTATTGAGCGCCTCGCGGCCCATGATGATCTCGAGCTTGGTGTCGCGTGTCTCGACGGGAGCTGCGGCTGCGGTTTCGGTCATAGATGTCCTCCGATGGGGAAGCGGATCGTGTTTGGGCTATCGCCATTATAGGGATTATCACGATTCCATTTGAGCCCTAGGGGCTTGTTGAAATGAGATCGGGATTCGCATAAGATGAAGCAGATGGCACCCGTTGCCGCGGGTTAGCCAACTCCGAAACACGTTTATGGCGTGAGAAGTGGCCGTCTTCGCATTACGCGGGGGCGGCTATTTCATTCGACCTCCAATGTGGATGCCGAGCTCCACGGCCGCGATTACAAGCAATAACAACGTCAGGACATCGTCAATACTCATAGTCCATCTCCTTCTTGGTAAGAGGGAGCTGACCCATCTGCTTCTGGGCCCATTGTATCTAAAAACGAACGAATGTTCTATACGTAGTATCAAATTAGATAATTAGACAAACATCTAAATAACGAGTATACTGTGCGCGTCGTGAGAGATAGTGAGAGGAGGTCCTATGCCGGGAGAGGGTTTTAAGGCGCTTGCCGATCCAACGCGACGGCGCATTTTGGAGTTGCTGCGCGAGGGCAATTGTACGGCCGGGGAGCTTGCCGAGCATTTTGACATCAGCAAGCCGTCATTGAGCCATCATTTGGCGACGCTCAAAAACGCCGGGCTGGTGACCGACGAGCGCCATGGCCAAAACATCGTTTACAGCTTAAACACCACCGTCATGCAGGACTTGATTGGCTGGTTTATGGGCTTTACAGACACTGAAGGTGATGAGGATGAATAACGAAAACAAGGGCATTCACGCCACGGGGGTATCGCCGCGTGTATGGGCCATGCTTGTTGTGGTCTGCGCTATTAATGTCGCGGCGCATCTGATAGTGATGCCGAGCCTGCCGGCGCAGATTCCCACGCACTGGGGCGCGAATGGCGCCGTCGACGGTTGGGGCCCTAGCTGGATGGCCTCCGCGCTCGGCGTGTTGCCTCTGGCACTTCTCGCGATGTTCTACGTCGTGCCACGCATTGACCCCAAGGGCGAGGCGTATCGGACCTCGGGTAAGTTCTATCAGGGCTTCGTAATCGCCTTCACGCTGCTCATGTGTGCCATAAGCTGGCTGGGGGAGCTAACGGTGTGGGGCATCGTGCCGGTGGTAGGAACGGTCAATTTGCTGGTATCAGGCGCTATCGGCTTGCTCTTTATTGGTATGGGCAACTACTTACCGCGCGTAAAGCAGAACTACACGCTCGGTATCAAGACGCCCTGGGCGCTTGCCGATCCCGAGAACTGGCGCCGTACGCAGCGTTTTGGCGGTGCCTGCTTTATGGTGCTGGGCGTTGGCCTGATTGTGATGGGCGTGGCGGGTAGCGTGCTTTCGAGTGAAGTCGTCGCCGCGGTGATTGCGGTTCTGGCGTTTGGTTCAGCTGGAGCTGCCTACGTCTATTCGTATCTGCTGTGGCGCAAATCGCAGCGAGCCGCTCGTTAAGGTTGCGGAAAACTAGCGTACGCAGTTCATAGTATGTTCCGGGGGACTTTTCCCAGGTAATATTAGGGGGTGTGGGCAACCATGCCCCTTTTTCGTTTAGTTTCAGAGCTGGTTTCCTCATTTCGTTTCCACTAAAGCGAATCAAGAATAGGGAAGCAGCAGGTAGAAAGGATAAAACAGGCAAATGGCGGAGTTTATCTACCAGATGTATCAGGCTCGTAAGGCCCATGGCGACAAGGTGATTCTTGACGATGTGACCCTGAGCTTCTATCCCGGTGCCAAGATCGGCGTCGTGGGCCCCAACGGTATGGGCAAGTCGACCCTGCTCAAGATTATGGCCGGCATCGAGGAGGTCTCCAACGGCGATGCCAGGCTCACTCCCGGCTACACCGTGGGCATCCTGCAGCAGGAGCCGCCGCTCGACGATGACAAGACCGTCATCGAGAACGTGCGCATGGCGTTTGGCGACATGATTGCCAAGGTCGATCGCTTCAACAAAATCGGCGAGGAGATGTGCGACCCGGATTGCGACATGGACGCCCTCATGGCCGAGATGGGCAAGCTCCAGGACGAGATCGATGCCGCCGACGGCTGGGATATCGATTCCAAGCTCGGCCAGGCCATGGACGCCCTCCAGCTGCCCGATTCCGACATGCCGGTCAACGTGCTTTCCGGCGGCGAGCGCCGTCGCGTGGCCCTGTGCAAGCTGCTGCTCGAGGCTCCCGACCTGCTGCTGCTCGACGAGCCCACGAACCACCTGGACGCCGAGTCGATCCTGTGGCTCGAGCACTTCCTGCACAACTACCAGGGCGCGGTGCTTGCCGTCACGCACGATCGCTACTTCCTGGATAACGTTGCCGAGTGGATCTGCGAGGTCGACCGCGGCCACCTTTATCCCTACAAGGGCAACTACTCCACGTATCTGGAGACCAAGGCCGCCCGTATCGAGGCGCAGGGCAACCGCGATGCCAAGCTCGCCAAGCGCATGGAGGCCGAGCTCGAGTGGGTACGCAGCTCGCCCAAGGCTCGTCAGGCCAAGAACAAGGCCCGTCTGGCTCGCTACGAGGAGATGGAGGCCGAGGCCCGCGCCAGCCAGAAGCTCGACTGGACCGACATCCGCATCCCCGTGGGCCCGCGTCTGGGCAACAAGGTGCTCGAGGCCCATCATCTGCACAAGGAGTTCGATGGCCGCGTGCTCATCGATGACCTTTCGTTCACCCTGCCGCGCAACGGCATCGTGGGCGTCATCGGCCCCAACGGTGTCGGTAAGACCACGCTCTTCAAGACCATCGTGGGCCTGGAGCCGCTGACTTCGGGCGAGCTCGAGGTGGGCGAGACCGTCAAGATTTCTTACGTCGACCAGAACCGTTCCGGCATCGACCCCGACAAGAACCTGTGGGAGGTCGTCTCGGACGGCCTGGACCACATGATGGTCGGAGAGACCGAGGTTCCGAGCCGCGCGTATGTGGCGAGCTTTGGCTTTAAGGGCCAGGACCAGCAGAAGCGCGCTGGCGTGCTCTCCGGTGGCGAGCGCAACCGTCTGAACTTGGCACTTACGCTCAAGCAGGGCGGCAACCTGCTGCTCCTCGACGAGCCCACGAACGACCTCGACGTCGAGACGCTGTCCTCGCTCGAGGCGGCGCTGCTCGAGTTCCCGGGCTGCTCGGTGGTCATTAGCCACGACCGTATGTTCCTGGACCGCGTCGCCACGCACATCCTGGCGTGGGAGGGCACCGACGAGAATCCGGGCAACTGGTATTGGTTCGAGGGCAACTTCGAGGCCTATCAGGCCAACCGTATCGAGCGCCTGGGCGAGGACGCAGCCCAGCCGCATCGTATTCACCGCAAGCTGACGCGCGATTAGTAGCAAGTAGAAAGGCCGCCAGCAAGGGCGGCCTTTCTTGTAGCAATTGCACTGCAGCTATGCCCTGGCTGCTGGTTTGATTCATAATCAAAGTCATCTCTTTGGGATTAAAGCCCGTTTTTGCTATGAGTGATTTTCTAATTCCGTTTAAAACGTAAAGACGTATTGGGCTACAAGGACATAAGCAAATCGAATTGAAATATAACCAGTGCTGTAACGTTACAAAAAAGGTTATAGAATAGGAGTATCTTATAAGTCGCTCCTCTAGAAAGAAGAACATATGCTTTCGCGTCGTCGTTTTCTGCAACTTGTCGCGTCTTCAATTGTCGCCTTAGCCGCACGTCCGAAAGAGGTTTTTGCTTCGACGGGCAATATTGATGGTGAGCAGATACAATTTACTTCAGAAATTGCGCAAGAGCTTGCCGATAAATATATAAAGGGACTCCTCGGCTCTTCGTATACGCCCTCTGACCCTATTCCTTTTGTAGACGTTGATGGGTCCCCGCTTGGCTACATTGTTCCGGTTGTGACATTCAATAGAGCCGCGGGCTATTTGGTTTTAGATGCTTCAGATGATGAAATACTTACGGGATATCGTTTTGGAGACGGCTTAGTCAGCCCTATGGATCGGGGAGGAGATCTTGGTGTTGAGTCTTATTCTTTCAATAACCCAGTCGTAATGATCAATCCATTCGAATTCGGTGTGCAATCTTTGGACGGTTCAATAACAACAAATTGCGGAAGAACAATCCCGGCTGTTTCCATAGAAGGACGGCCTGTCGTTTTATCGAATAAACCTTCAAGCTGGAACGATGTCGTAATTTACGCAACTCAAATGCAGGATTACACAGTATCTGGATTTCGTTCCATTTCTCAGTTTATGTCATATGATGAAAGCGAGATTAAGAGGCTTACTGCCCACTATGCTTGTATGGTGACAGCTTTTTCGAACGTTGCGGAACTGTATGGCATTGCCAATTTATATAGCGACCCTTCGCAATATATGCAGATATGGAATTACACCAATACCCATGCTCTTTCCGATGAAGAACAGACTGTTCCCGGCGTTGTTTTGGGCGGAACGCCGATATCAACCTGTGCAACGGGGTTTACAAATTACTGCGCAAGCAGAGGAAGTACTCTTATCGCCCGCACTGTCTCCTCTCCGGCTATCGCGAGCATTCAAAATGAGATTAACTCTAATAGACCGAATGTTTTACATGCGAGTTTGTACAACGGATCAGCCCATTCTGTAACAGCGGAGGCTTACGCCACACTTACTGGTAAGAAAACTGGAGAGACAAGGCAGATGATTGGCATAGCGGACGGCTGGAATTCATCTTTATCCTTCCTGAAGTATGATCAGAGCTATTATGCGTGGACTTATGGAACGACTTTTTCGAAGTAGGGCGATTCGTCTAGCTCTGTCTTTGGTGCTGATGGCTTCATTGGTGGGCTGTTCAACAAAGGAAGAGATATCGCGCGGAGGTTCCGGAGAAGTGACTGCGACAGACTCAGGTTCATTAGAAATAGCTGGCGGGCATGCCGATGTGATGTTACAAGGAGAAGGCGTGCTTAGGTCGATTGATGCTGAAGACGCTGTCTGCTCAATAGAGGATTTGAAGACAGGTGAAACTGCATCGTACCGAGTTTCAGATAATGCTGCGAATATGATTGAGTCGATACCGACTGGAGCGCAGGTTTCTTTTAGATACTTTGCTCCGCAACTTGAGGATGAGCTTGCTTCTCTGGTGTCTATATGCGCCGATGACAACTAAAAGGCCTGAATTCAAACGGCCTCGGATGGTCAATTGGCTATCCGAGGCCGTTTTTTACTCGACCGGGGCTTCGACCTTGTCGATGACCCAGGTGGCTCCGAGGCCGCCGGTGGTGTTGCGGCGAATGCGTACGGTGACTTCGTGGCGTTTGCCGGCCTGTGTGTAGCGCAGGGGGAAGCTCGCGCGGTTACGGCCAGCCTCGATGGTACCGCGCTCGCGAGCGATCCAGTAGTACTCGCCGACGATGCCGAGGGTGTCGGCGCCGTAGGGGAGATAAGTCGACAGCTGGTGCAGCAGCGGACTAGGGCAGAAGACCTCGGTCGCGAAATCGATGGGGAAGTCCCCGGGGATGGTCGGTGCTGCGGGAGCGGGGGCCGGTGCTGAATTGGGGACCGGAGTCGGTGCAGGTGTGGGAGCCTGGTCACAGGCGGGTGCGGATGCGGACTCAATGACAGGTGCAGACTCAGATGCCGCTTCTGGCTTAGCTATGGAATCTGTCGGTTCCACGGAGATGGACGTGTCTTCGGTCCCGGTTTTGGCACCGGCCTGCGGAGTGTCCTCTGCCTCGACGTTCGGCTTGGCCTCGACCGGCGTGGATACCATGGTGGTGATGCCGGCGTTGGCGTTCTCGGGGTCATAGACAACCGTGAGCGAGATGGCGGGCTGCGGCGTCTCGGGTTCCGGCGTCGCCTCGGTAGCGTCTTGATTCGCGGGCTCGTCGGACTGGTCGTCCTCGGCGTTGTCGCCAAAGACATCGCTGTTTTGGAACGCAGGCGTCTCGGGTTGGCCGGCGGTTTCTTCGGCTTTCGACTTGGGAACCTCGTTGAGCTCAACGGCGGCTTCCTGCTCAGCCATGACTTCGGGCTCGGTCGTGGCAGCGATTTCAGTTTCGACCTCTGCCGTTACTTCAGCAGTGACTTCAGCCTCTACCTCGGGCTCGGGCTCCGGAGCGACTTCGGCCACGGACTCGGGCTCGGGACGCTTAACGTGCTTGGGACGCACGGCCTTCAGGTCCTTCTCGCCGCGCTTTTTCTTTTTGTAGGACTGCTTGGCGCCCTTGGCGGCCTTGGGCTTGTCCTCGCCCTTGGCAAGGGCAGCATCCCAGGCCTCATTGGCGATGACGGTGGCATACAGACGTCCGCCCTTAAAGACGGTCAGCTTAATGCAGTCGTCGAGTTCCTCGAGCAGCTCGCGCGTGGACTCGAAGCCCAGGTCATAAGCGGTCATATCGCCAGCGGCGAGTGTCTCCTCGACCTGTGTCATAAACGTTTGCTTGCCGCATCCAATCGCATCGCGCAGCAGGCGATACAGATAGATGTGGTTGCCCAGCGATAGCGTGGGCTTAACTATTGTCTTGCTCATGGCAAATCTCCTCTTTACACACCAAAGCATCTTACCATCGCGCAGGGCTTGCCACCTCGGCGCCCAAAGCAAACGGGCGCGACCGTTGCCGGTTCGCGCCCGTTATACAGGTCGGTTATCTGTGAGAGGCGATCGTGCTTAGTTGCCCGATGTCGTGCCTTGGCTCGAGCTGTCGGATGCCGTGCCGGATGCGGTTCCGCTCGAGCTGTTTGTGTTGCTGTTGTCGGTTGAGCCCGTGCCCGATGCATTGCCGCTCGTCTGGTCACCCGTGCTCTGCTGAGAGCCGTCGGTCGTTTGGCTGGAGTCGGTCGTTCCGGATTGTGTGCCGCCGCTGTTCGAAGAGGAATCGGTGCCTTGCGACTGATCAGGGGTGGTCGAGGAAGAATCGGTGGGTGCGGAGTTGGCCTGTGAGTCGTTCTGCTGGCTTTGCGATTGGCCGGCGCTGTCCGCGTCTTGCTCGGTCGTGCGCGACGAAAGGATTGGCTCGGGGCGCTCGCCCAGACCCTCACCGGCGGTGGTTATAAGGATGGCGCCGGCGCAGGCGATAACCGCGACGATGGCGATGGCGATCGAGAAGATGATGACCTTCTTTTGCGTCTGGCTGCGCTCTTCCGCCGCCTTGGCGCGCAGGCTGTTGGGGGCGACGCGCGCCGTGGTCGCGCGTCCCGCGACCTGACGCATCTCCTGCGTAGTCGCGGCGCCGCCCAGGTGCTCCTCGGCATTAAGCTCAACGGGCTCATAGGCGCCGGCGGGGTAGTCGACGGCGGCGTGCGTACCTTTGAGGGCTTCGGCGCTGGCAGAGATAAAGTGGCGGTAGACCTGCGAGGACACAACGGTGATGACCGAGCTCACGGCGGCACCAATTACTGAACCAGCGATACCAATCTTGGAGGCAAGCGCCACGCTCGTGGCGGCAGCTGCGGCGCCGGCGATGATCTGGGGAATGGAAATGTCATCGAACAGGCCCTTTTTGGGCGCGATGGCCATGGTCTGTCCGATGGAATGGTTCTCGTGCACGCCGTTGTTGAGCGATGCCGGCGTCATGACGCGCGTGCGCGGCGCGTCGGTGTACTTGGTTGTCATACGGGGTCCTCCCGGTGTAAATCTGCTTCGTTTCGTGTAGCCATCAGGGTACCCACCAGATGTGAATCATACGTGACATTTAACAGATACCATCAACTCATCAAGGGGGCCTGCTGTCTTTGGTGCAATAGCTTGATGCTAAACTGGATTTATGTTTGCGAGGTGGTTTACGTGATGTACCCGTATATGACATTCGAAGATGGAACCGAGGTCATTCATTCTGACCTGATTACAGATGGCGATATTGAAAAGGTTATCGTGCATTTTGAGCGACCGACGGCAGAGGGCTTCGACTCCGCTCGTTGTGAGTTGCCTTCCTGTTCGTGGACTGACTGGGAAGGGCATTTTACTCAGAGTGAAAAACGAGCTTTCGAAGAGTGTCTGAGCAAATAATTTAGATTAGTTCGAGTTTAGTTCGAATAAAGAAGCTGAATGCGATGACCTAAAGCGTATGCATTTTTAGTATTAGATGCGTATGAAATGGAGGATGTGAATGGATGAGCTAATAGACTTTAAAAAACGATTTCTCAAGAATGGCGAGCTGGTTTCAATTCCAAAAAAGGAAAGCTATAAAAGAATCATGCTGCTATGGGCCGTCTCTTTCTTTGAATTAAATACAAGTTATACGGAGCTTCAGGTTAATCGTGTGCTGTCACAGCTCTATCCTGATTATGCCGTGTTGAGGCGGTACTTGGTTGATTATGGATTCCTATTAAGGGATGAACGAGGCCTGAAATACGAGGTTAATCGTGATGTTCACGGTATTGAGAGCTAGCCGTCCGGTTCGGGTCCTATATATTGCTAGAGGGATAAGCGAAATAGGCAATTGGTGTGCGAATATTGCTTTGCCAATGCTGATTTACGAGGTAACTCACGATGTTTCTGCAACTGCTTTGATGGTCTGCTGCAGATTTGCCCCCTCTCTGTTTTCAGTTGCGCTCGCGCAGCTGCCTCAGAAGATGGGTATCGGGACACTGCAGGCCATGAGATTGGCAGACTTAATTCGCGCGGGATTATTCGTTTGCTATATTTTTGTTGATAGTAAATGGAGTATGTTTGCTATTACGTGCGCGGTATCGCTTTGCCGAACGGTAGAAATGCCCTGCTTTTACTCGTTGTTAAGAGCCAATACGAATAGTATCAATCGCGACGTAATTAATAATTCGTTTGGGTTCCTGCAGAATTTGATGATGGTTCTGGGGCCAGTTGCCGGCGGTTTTGTTGTCGCTCAATTTGGGGCGGAGGCTGTTCTTGCATTAGACGCGCTTTCTTTTGCCGCGTCGTTCTGGTTGCTGCGAGATGTTCCGTCGGTTATCGAGGTTAATGATAAAGAGGGAATAAGCAAAAATGAAAAAAACAGGACTGCATTTAGTGATCTTAGCGCGAAGCACTTGGCAATTGGTTTCCTATTAATCGATATTTCTAGTGGCGTGGCATTCGGCTCTCTGAATTCTCTTTTGCCAGCTATAGCGCAATTGCAATTTGACTCGTCATCGATACAATACGGATTCCTTCAGAGTAGTCTTACAATCGGACTGTTGTTCGGAAATACAATATATGGTCGTTTAATCAGTGGTTCCGATTGCGTTAAATCATATTGTTTTGTGACGTATCTTGCGCTCGGTGCGTATCTGGCGTTTGGCTATCGCTATGCGTCTGGGATATCGTTTATTTTCCTTTTTATCGTCGGTGCCGGAAACGCCATTCAAGATGTGCTTCTCATAACATCGCTGCAGGATTTGGCGAGAGACGGATCTGAATCGATAAGCCTGTTTTCAATTAGGGAGTCTTTGCAATCGGTTGCTGTTGTTATTTCAACACTTCTTGTTTCGCTGTTCACGAGCATCGCGATGTTCTCAATTCTCGTTACAGGACTTGGTGTATTTTCAATTATGATGGTAGTTGTGTTTCAATTGAATTATTTGCGAAAGATGTGACGTTGATATGCCTAAAACGCTTTTAGTATTTCCCCCAGGATGGAGTCCAGTGGGGCCGTATCTTGCCTTGCCTGTTTTGAAGTCATATCTTCAAGAGGTTGAACAATACAAAGTTGACATTGTTGACTTAAACGTGGAATTTTACGATGACCTCCTATCTTTTAGACATGTCGAAGAGTGCTGTAAAAGGTATCGGGAATCAAAGGATTCGTTTAGTTCGAATGTTCAATTAACAATCGAGTTGATACAAAAGTCGGCACTTAATGTTGACGAGGCAAAAGATATTTTCAGATCGAAGAGATACTTTAATCTAAAAGAAAGACAATATGCTGAAAACATTTTTAGAAATGCACTCTATATCATAAATCACGTCTCATATGGAGTTAAATACACGTTCAACTCCATAGATCTGCCCTATGATTATTATTCGACACCAGAAATAATGAAATCGCTTGCGGATACCTTGCATAATCCGTTTATTTCCTTCTATGAAACTGCCTTTCTTAAGCGTATTCAGAGGGAAAAATTCGAGTTTATTGGGATTTCGGTGAGCGGCTGTTTCCAATTGATTTCTGCAGTTACGTTAGCGAAACTGATTAAGGAAGAATGTCCATCTGTTAAACACGTCTCATTGGGCGGCAATTACATTACTCGTTTAGCAGATGACTGCATGAAAGAATGGCATCCCTTTTTTGAATACATTGATTCGATAATGATGTATGACGGCGAAGAGCCGCTTGCACGTCTTCTTGAGGCTCTTGACTCTGGTGATGACAATCTCGACTGTGTTCCAAACCTTTGCCATGCTAAAGGTGGAAAGATATATAAAAACCATCGGATTGAGCAAACATTTATCAACGATACAGTTCCCGATTTCGATGGCTTCGCCCTTTCTAAATACTTCATGCCTGAGTTAATATTGCCGGTTTATTCCTCTAGGCAGTGTTTTAATCATTGCGCCTTCTGCACCATTCCCGGTGCCACCGGTGGTTGTTACCGAAAGATGCCTATATCGAGAGTATTTGAAATAATGTGTCGGTTAAATGAAAAATACGGCACGAGAGTTTTCTCTTTTGTGGATGAAACATTCGAAGGCAAAAGAATGGAGCAACTCGCGGATGAAATAAACGCATCGGGAAAAACGTTTTTCTGGCATGGAGAAACGAGGTTCTCTCCAACCCTAAGTACAGAAGTTTTTAACAAGATATACCAAAGTGGATGTAGGCAGATTCAGTTTGGCCTCGAGTCATACAACCAAAGAGTTCTTGATCTAATGAAGAAGAACACGAGAGTTGATTGGATTGATCGCAATGTCCATGATTGTCTCAATGCGGGTATTCCTGTTCATCTATTTTTTATGATTGGCTTTCCGACCGAAACTAAAGAAGAGGCTCTGAACACCTTAGCTTATACAGAGAATGTTTTGAATTATTCAAAACAGGTATGTGGTGTTCCATATTCCACGAGAGGATTTACGAATTTTGGTCTCGTTATGGGGTCGGATGTTTGGAATCATCCCGATAAGTATGGTGTCTCTGTAATGCCGAAGTCCCAATATGAGGATTTGCGCCTCGAAGTGGATTATGTTTCAGGCACTGGTTTAACTTTAAATGAAGCAAAATCCTTATCTGATGAGCATCATATTGATTTTTATATGCAAGAGGTCATAAACGGTAGCGACACAATTGACTTGCCCCAGCGGCTTCATATTTCAGAGGTGACCTGGATCCTAGATTCTATTCACGCTGTCAGGTATAAGGGACATTTGACCAAAGTAAAGCGACGGCTAACTAGTCTAAATCCAGCTGATCGAATCTGGCTGGATTCCAAGACCTCTGTCGTGCTCGTTGAGCCATTTGCCTACTTCTATAATTCTGAATACCATCATGTCTATGCTGTTTCCCAGTTGGTATACCTTAAGTTGGCCCGTTTATTGGAGGCCGATTGTAGCATTTCTCTTATTCTTGATCAGGGCGACCTCGAGCTGACAAGGGCGATAGAAGAACTGTTGCATTATGGATTGCTGAATACAAATATCGATGCCGATTATGTAATGCACGATAACGGTTTTCAATTGGTTAAAAGTTCGTTTGTTAAAGAAGTCGGACGCTCAAAAGAGGGGTTAAGAGTACTGCTGAGTTGTGCCACCCATAGAATGTGTGCGGTTAATGATTTTTCGTTCGCTTTGCTTTCGTTGTTTGAAAAGCCGATTACTAAGAACGAGGTGCGCGACATTTTGAAAAAAGAGGGACTATCGACAAACGAGGAGCAATTAAACAAGTTGGTTGATAATTGCATGAAAGCAGATATACTACAATTGATTAGATAGAGGAGGTTTCTGCATGGACGTTATTAACAAAGATCTCTTGGAGCAACTGAAAGAGTCTCAGGAAGAGGGCGTCGTGGTAGAAGTGTTCGACTTTGAGGACTACATGGATAAATTCTGCCATTAGTTTCGGAATTAACTTGCCTCGCTTAAAGGAGAAGTCGATTATCGATTTCTCCTTTTTTAATTAAAGATATTTTTGGAATACATGCTCTTAGCACAGGTTGGCGTCTCAGTAAACTGAGAGGTTGCTTTGGCTAGTTAGAGATATGTGAACGTCCGTTAGACTGAATCTCAGGGTAGAAGGGGCCTCCAGTGTCCAGATCAACAAGGCAATGCTGCGTTTCGGCTAATAAGAACGATGGCTTTTTGCGTGTGGCGGCGGCGTCGCCGCAGATTCGCGTGGCCGATGTCGAGGGTAATGCCGAGGTTGCGCTGGCAGCTGTTCGCAGAGCTGCCGAGCGCGGCATTCGCGCGTTGGTGTTGCCCGAGCTTAATCTGTGCGGCTATACCGCGGCCGATCTGTTCCATAACCGCACACTGCTGCATGCCTGCGAGGCGGCACTTGTGCACATCCTTGATGAAACCCGTGAGTTGCCGGTCGTCTTTACCATCGGTCTTCCCGTTGCAGTTGCCGAGAATATCTACAACTGCGCCGCCGTGTGCTGCGCGGGCGAGCTTTTGGGCCTCACGGCCAAGAAGTATCTGCCCAACTATGGCGAGTTCTATGAGCGCCGTTGGTTTGCTCCGGCGCCTGCGGATCCCGTGTGGGTTGAATTTGCCGGTCAGGGTCCGGTCCCGCTGGGTTCGGGGCTTGTCTACCGTTGCTGTGATGAAGGCGCCGAGGACCTGGTGCTGGGCGTTGAAGTCTGTGAGGACCTGTGGGTGCCGGCACCCCCTTCGACCGAGATGGCGCTTGCCGGTGCGACGGTGATTCTCAACCCGTCGGCCTCGGACGAGATTATCGGCAAGGCGGATTACCGCCGCAGCCTTATCTCCAATCAGAGTGCGCGCCTGTACTGCGCCTATGTCTACGCCGATGCGAGCGAGGGCGAGTCCACGACCGACATGGTCTTTGCGGGCGAGAACCTTATCTACGAAAACGGCTCGAAGCTCGCCGCAACCAGGCTTCTCACCTGCGACATGGCGGTGGCCGATGTTGACCTCGATCGTCTGGTTGCCGAGCGCCGCCGCTCGACGACGTGGACGCGCGCGGACGATGCACCGGAGGCCACAACCGTTGAGTTTTCGTTTGAGGGCGTGTTGGCCGAAGAGCCTGTCCTGCGCGATGCACTCGGCATCGACCGTGTCTTCCCCCGCGCACCCTTTGTTCCGGCCGACCATGGTGACCTGGCCGAGCGTTGCGAGACCATCCTCGACCTGCAGACCGCGGGCCTCAAGACCCGTCTTGCCCATACGGGTACCATGGCGGCTGTCATCGGTCTTTCAGGCGGTCTGGACTCCACGCTGGCGCTGCTTGTGACCGTGCGTGCTTTCGATGCACTGGGGCTGCCGCGCACGGGTGTCACGGCGGTCTCCATGCCGGGCTTTGGCACCACGCACCGCACCAAGTCCAATGCCGAGTCGCTCGCCCGCGATCTGGGTGTGAGCTTCCGCGAGGTCTCGATTCATGCGGCCGTAGAGCAGCACTTCAAGGACATTGAGCATGACCCGGCCGTACAGGACGTGACCTACGAAAACAGCCAGGCGCGCGAGCGCACGCAGATTCTCATGGACCTTGCCAACCAGGCCGGCGGTTTTGTCATCGGTACCGGCGACCTGTCGGAGCTGGCGCTCGGCTGGGCTACGTACAACGGCGACCACATGAGCATGTACGCCGTCAACGCGAGCGTGCCCAAGACGCTCGTGCGCCATCTGGTGCGCTACGCGGCCGATGTCTTTGGCGGGCGCATCGCCGAGGTGCTGCTCGATATCCTCGATACGCCAGTGTCTCCCGAACTTCTGCCGCCCACGGGCGACGGCGAGATCGCGCAGAAGACCGAGGACCTGGTGGGCCCCTACGAGCTGCACGACTACTTCCTCTACTACCTGCTGCGCTTTGGCTTTGAGCCGGGCAAGATCTACCGCATGGCGCTCAAGAGCTTCGAGGGCGTCTACGACAAGACCACCATCCATACGTGGCTGCGTACGTTCTATCGTCGATTCTTTGCTCAGCAGTTTAAGCGCAGTTGCCTGCCCGACGGTCCCAAGGTGGGCTCGGTGACGCTTAGCCCGCGCGGCGATTGGCGCATGCCGAGCGACGCCAGCTCGCGTCTGTGGCTCGCGCAGATCGACGCGCTCAATCCGATTGACTAAGGTTGGCCAAATTGAACTAATATAGGGGCTGCAAGCGTTACACTTTTGCAATCTGATGGCCCGTATCGCGCGGCGCTCTTGTCGGAGCGTCGCGCTTTTTATATCGAAAGGTGGCACCATGCAGGCATCGCAGCGTCTCGACCGCTTTGGCGCGGAGGTCTTCGCCTCGCTCAACAACAAACTGCTTGCGCTAAAGGCCCAGGGCAAGACCATTTACAACATGAGCGTGGGAACGCCCGATTTTAAGCCGTACGACCACGTGGTCGAGGCGCTCACGCAAGCGGCCCAGGACCCCGAGATGTGGAAGTATGCCCTGCGCGACCTGCCCGAACTCAAGCAAGCCGTGTGCGATTACTATGAGCGCCGCTTTGGCGTTTCGGGCATTACGCCGTCTATGGTGCAGTCGTGCAACGGCACGCAGGAGGGCGTGGGCCATTTGGGCCTGGCCCTGCTCGATCCGGGTGACACCATTTTGGTTCCCGATCCGTGCTACCCGGTCTTTGAGGCGGGCGCCAAGATCGCCGATGCCAAGCTCGAGTACTATCCGTTGGTCGCCGAGCATAATTACCTGCCCTATGTGGCGGGCATCGATCCCGAGGTGGCCGATCGTGCCAAGTATATGATCGTGTCGTTGCCCGCCAACCCGGTCGGCTCGGTGGGCACGCCCGAGGTCTACGAGGAGATCATCGCTTTCGCCCGCGAGCACGACCTGCTCATCGTCCATGACAACGCGTACTCCGACATCGTGTTCGACGGCGAGCCGGGCGGAAGCTTCTTGCAGTATCCTGGTGCGCTTGAGGTGGGCGTGGAGTTCTTCTCGCTTTCCAAGTCGTTTAACGTTACCGGTGCGCGTATCGGCTTTTTGGTCGGCCGCGAGGACGTGGTCTCTGCCTTTGCCAAGCTGCGCGGCCAGATCGACTTTGGTATGTTCTTCCCGATCCAGAAGGCTGCTATCGCCTGCCTGAACGGTCCGCGCGATGAGGTCGAGGCGCAGCGTCTGAAGTACCAGGAGCGCCGCGATGCCCTGTGCGACGGTCTTGAGGGCCTGGGCTGGGAGCGTCCCAACGCGCATGGCTCTATGTTTGTGTGGGCCAAGCTTCCCGGTGGTCGCACCGATTCCATGGCGTTTTGCGAGGAGCTCATGGAGAAGGCCGGCGTTGTGGTGACGCCGGGCGCGAGCTTTGGTCCTTCGGGCGAGGGGCACGTGCGCATGGCGCTGGTCTTGCCGCCCGACCAGATTGCTTTGGCTGTCGAGGCCATTCGCGAGGCGGGCCTGTATTAGAAAGGTATTTCGGCTCGTCAATAGCTCGAAACCGATTTCGTGCAGTTATTTTACGATTTCTGCAAACAATTTCGGTAAACGGTCGATTTTTGGCTGCGAATAGGAGCATAATCAAAGTCCCGATTGGATGTATTGGGATTACGGCAAGCCGCTCGGGTCGTTCCCGGGCGGCTTGCTTGTGGAGAGAGATGGGAGTTTCTAATGGTTAACGAGAAGAAGGTCGCTATTGTCGGCTGCGGTTTCGTTGGTTCGTCTTCGGCGTTCGCGCTGATGCAGAGTGGTCTGTTCTCCGAGATGGTCCTCATCGACGTGGACAAGAACCGCGCCGAGGGTGAGGCTCTGGATATCGCGCACGGCATGACGTTTGCCGAGCCGATGAAGATCTACGCCGGCGATTATTCCGATGTCGCCGACGCCGCCATGATCGTCGTCACCGCTGGCGCTGCCCAGAAGCCCGGTGAGACCCGCTTGGACCTGGTCAACAAGAACGTCAACATCTTTAAGTCCATTATCCCCGAGATTAAGAAGTCTGGCTTCGACGGCATTCTGCTCATCGTCTCCAACCCGGTTGATGTTCTGGCCTACGCCGCCATCAAGATGTCCGGCCTGCCCGAGGGTCACGTCATCGGTTCCGGCACCGTGCTCGACACCGGCCGCCTGCAGCAGATGCTCGGCGCCCACGTCGAGGTCGACCCGCGCGATGTCCAGGCCTACGTCATGGGCGAGCACGGTGACTCCGAGTTTGTCGCTTGGTCCAGCGCTCAGGTTGCCGGCGTTCCGCTGAACACCTTCTGCGAGCTTCACGGTCATCTGGAGCATGAGGCTGCCGAGAAGCGCATCGCCGAGGACGTCAAGAACTCCGCTTACACCATCATCGAGAAGAAGCACGCCACCTACTATGGCGTCGCCATGGCCGTCAAGCGCATCTGCACTGCCGTCATGCGCGATGAGCAGACCGTTCTGCCTGTCTCCTCGCTTATGGTGGGCGAGTACGGCCTGTCCGATCTTGCCATCTCCATGCCGACCGTCGTTGGCCGCGACGGCGTTGTCTGCCGCGTCCCCGTGCCGCTGAACGATGACGAGCAGCATGAGCTTACCGCCTCCGCCAAGGCCCTCAAGGACATCATCGACAGCGTCGACTTCTCCTGCTAAATCAAGCTCGCTAGAGCGAAAAGCTACAATGAAGGCGTCCGAGCCCACACGGCCCGGGCGCCTTTTTGGTGCAAAGTAACCTGACCCCAATGCACCATAGTTGATGGGAGGGCCATGTCGGATTCGCCTAATTTTTTGACCTATGCCCAGACGGCGTTTGACCCGTTTGAGGAACGGCCGTTCTGCGCGGTGGATAGCCTGGTCTTTGCGTGGTTGTCTTATTTGCGTTTGCCGGGTGTTATGGCGGAGCTGACGAACTGGCAGGGCCTAGACGTACGCGAGCTGCTTCGTGCCGAGTGCTACCGGGACATGATTGGCGACCTGTGGGATCCAGAGGGGAGCAGGGCCTTGTTGGAGGCCGTGGCAGCAAGCCCTCGCTACCGTGGCGTGCACGTTTGCGGCTATCGTACCGTGAGTGATGCCGAGACGACGGAGCAGTTTGCGGCTATGACGTTCCGATTTCCGGCGGGGTTTAGCTATCTTTCCTTCCGGGGGACCGACAGCACGATTGTGGGCTGGAAAGAGGACTTCAACATGGCGTTCCGGTGTCCCGTGCCCTCCCAGGAATCTGCGGCGCGCTATGTGGACGAGGCAGCGGATGCGATTGACGGGCCGCTTTTGTGCGGAGGTCATTCCAAGGGTGGAAACCTTGCGGTGTACGGTGCGGCGATGTGCTCCGATGTTGCCCGTGAGCGAATCGAACGGGTGTATTCCCATGATGGTCCGGGCTTCGTCGAGGAGTTTCTGAACGGCAACGCCTTTGCCGATCTTTCCGGGCGAATCGACAAGACGCTACCTCGGTCGTCGATCTTTGGCATGATGTTCGAGACACAGGAGGACTACGCCATCGTTGAGAGCACCGAGTTCAGCCTGCTGCAGCATAATCCCTTTAGCTGGGTGGTTGATGATCGCGACTTCGTGTACTGTGAGCGCCTGTCCGCTGGTGCTCGATACGTTGATGGCTCCATTCGCGAGATGCTGCTTGCAGTGTCACCTAGCGAGCGCGAGCGTTTTGTAGATGCGTTGTTCTCCGTGTTTGAGGCTACGGGTGCTGAGCGGTTTGCGGATATCGCCGGGAATCTGCGCGAGAGCCTGCCCGTGATGCTCCAGGCTGCGCAAGGCTTTGACGAGGATACGCGACGCTTTGTCTCGCAGACCATCGTGGCAATCCTTAAATGCGCACTGCTGCCCAAACGACCCCAGATCGACATGCCCGCTGCCGGCAAGAGTTTGGCAGAACAGCTCGAGGCTTGGCAGTCCGAGCTCCTGCGCTAACCATTGGTGCAAAGCAACCTGTCCCCGATGCACCAAGCTTCGATGCGCCTGGGGCGGGCTCGACCGCTATACTGGTTCGTGCCGAAATCGATCTAGAACGGAATGCCGTATATGAAAATCAATCACGCGATTCTGCATATCCTGGACTTTGACTCTGCCGTCAACGTCATGAGCCAGCGCGAGCTCGATATCGAGAGCCGTACCGTGCGCAACTTTGTGACCACGCATCTGCGCCGCGCACGAACCTCGGCCGACAATAAGCGCGCCACGTTTGCCGAGAACTCTGCATTTGGCGGCGAGCTCAAGGGCTATTTCTTTGGCGAGCGCGAGTTCGTAGACCTGTCGCAGCAGATTGCGGAGTTCATTTCCTCCGAGCTTACCAAGGCCGAAAAAGCCGAGTCCACCGATGTGCTCGTGGCCGACTTTGACGACGACGAGGATGCCCGCTGGTTTGCCGTGATGCTGCTGGGCTCCAAACAGGCCTTTATGCACGAGGTGGGCCGCGAGGAGGGCGAGGTACGCAACGACATCGCGCGCCACTATGCTATCCTGCCGAATCCTTCCCAAAAGGTGCCAAGCTATGCCATCGTGCGCGCGAGCACCATGGAGATCGGCTATGTGGACAAGAAGCGCAAGATTGCCGGCGAAGACCGTATGCTCATTCCCGACGGTCTGCTGCGGTGCGATACGGGCGTGTCGGGCAAGGAGGTCATCGACACCGTGACGCGCGTGGTCGAGGAAGTCGCCGAGGAGCACGGTGCCAACACGGCCGTGGCGCTCGCCAAGGTTAAGGCTGCCGTTGCCGAGAAGGTTGAGGACGATGAGGAGCTGCCGCCCTGGGATATCGTCGATGAGGTCTTTGAGGACGAGCCGGTCATCAAGGAGAGTGTACGTGCGGCGCTGACCGAAGAGAAGGTGCCCGAGCGTGTGCCCGTGGAGCGCAAGCAGGTCGAGCGCGCCGCCGTGCGCAACCACAAGATTCGCACCGATACGGGCATCGAGATCAGCTTTCCGGCCGAGATGGGCTCGAACTCCGAGTACATCGAGTTCGTCAACGAACCCAACGGCCTCATCTCCATCGAGCTCAAAAACATCGGCAGCATCGAGAATAGATAAACTGCGCTTGGACGCTGCAGAAAAATAAAGGTCGAAGCCCTTCGGGACTTTGGCCTTTTTGCTTGGAGCTGAATTGAGTTGCAGACTGAGCATACGTCAGCGAAAACGCCCCTAAGCGAGCAAGGTGACGTGAAAGAGGAGGGAAGCGTA
>URGF01000015.1 GCA_900547285.1 uncultured Collinsella sp. | reverse complement strand
TCGACCGGCTCTTTTTGATTTAGGGCTTTGCCCGGCCAGCTCTTTTTGATTTAAAATACCTGCTCAGTTGTGATTTATGGTGCTGGGAGGCGCTTGTGGGCAAGGCTAAGGCTAAGGCGAAGAAAAAGACGACGGGGGCGCGGGCTAAGCGTGATCGTCGTCGGAAGCTCGCGACCGAACCCCCTGCATCTGCTGAGGAGTTGCTGGCGAGTGTACCGGGGCTTGACGCGCTGCAGGATGTTCCGGCGTTTGATGACCTGCCGGTCGATGAAGCTCAGCAGGCTGCCTTTGATGATTTCTGCGCACATGCCGAGGAGCCCGAGCAGATGCAGCTTGGCGCCGTGGTGCGCTTGGATCGTGGGTTTCCGCTGGTGGCGACTGCCGACGATACCTTCCGCGCCGAGCATGCCGTGGGATTTGCCAAGTCGCGCGGTGGGGACGAGGTCCTGCTGCCTGCCGTGGGCGATCGTGTGGCGGTGCGCCGCGCTCCCGGGCACGATATGGGCGTGATTGAATGCGTGCTGCCGCGCCGTACGAGCTTTGAGCGTTGGCGCGGCCGTGCCCGCGGAGAGCGCCAGGTGCTCTGCTCCAACGTGGATAGCGTGCTAATCGTGCAGGCGCTCGGTGCCGGCGAGGTGCTGCTCGACCGTGTGGCGCGTTCGCTGGTATTGGCGCTCGACTGCGATGCCGAGCCGGTGGTGGTACTCACCAAAGCTGACCGCTGCGATGCCGAGGAACTCGAGCGCGATCTGGACCGCGTGCGCCGCCTGGTGGGTCCGGACGTGCGCGTGATCGTGACGTCCTCTGCCGAGGGCCGCGGCCTGGACGAGGTCCGTGCCTGCGTGCCTGCCGGGAGCTGCGCCATGATTCTGGGCGAGTCGGGTGCCGGCAAGTCGACGCTGCTCAATGCGCTGCTGGGCCACGATACGTTGGCGACCGGCGGTGTGCGCGAACGCGACGACCAGGGCCGTCACACTACCGTCGCGCGCGTGATGGTGACGCTGCCGGGCGACGCCGGCGTGATCGCCGATGCCCCGGGCCTGCGCAGCCTACCGCTCGTGGGGCACGAGCGGGGACTGGCCCGCGCCTTCCCCGAGATTGTCGAGGCATCGCGCGCGTGCCGGTTTGGCGATTGCACGCATACCCATGAGCCGGGTTGCGCCGTTCGCGAGGCCGAGGACGCCGGGCAGATCGATAGCCTGCGTCTGGAAACGTTCCAAAACCTGGCGTTATCCATGCGCGTGAGTGCTCAAATGCTCGATCCCGATGTCCATCTGTAATTGATTTTTCCTATGACAGCCGTTTCCCAACTGTTCGGGAGACGGCTTTTTGCTGCGGAAAAGCCTCGAAACATGCAGTTTGCTGACGTGCTGACCAAAACCTTGCCACGAGCTTGACGGGCTGGTCAGCTTTTGGTCAGCGATTGGTTTGACATCGAAAACCAAGATTGCGATTGCGCCGCTTTGCACTCTGACCGCCCAGACAATGGTGGTACGGGCATTCGCCCGGCACTGCCATGAGAGGAGCGGCCGTGAACAAGAGCAAGCGCATCGCCATCAGTCTGGTCGCGGGCGTGCTCGCTGCTCTGCTCTGCATGGTTTACGGCTCATCGATCCGCTCACAAGCCGAACAGGTCCAGGCTGAGACCTTGGCCAAGTACGGTGGCGATCGCGTCGAGGTATGCGTCGCGGCGCGCGATATCGATGTGGGCGAGACCCTCGATGAGACCAATGTCATAACCCAGGAGTGGCTGACGAGTCTGCTGCCGCGTGACGCGGCGACCGAGCTGCGCCAGGTGCGCGGCGACGTGACGACTTCGCGTATTCCCAAAAACGCCGTGATCTGCAATGTCTACACCAAGGTCGAGAGCCGCAAGCTCGAGGTGCCTAAGGGCAAGGTCGCCGTTTCGGTGGCGGTCGATGCCGAGCACTCGGTCGGCGGTGCTACGGGCGTGGGCAGCTACGTGGATGTGTATGTGCAAAAAGACGGCGTGACCGATCGGCTGTGCGGCGCGTACGTGATCGATACCAGTGAGGATTCCGGTGCCACGCGCGAGGGCAAGATCGAATGGGTGACGCTGGCGGCTGACCCCGAAGACGTCAAGGAACTGCTGGGAGCCTCGGGCAAGGGAACGGTCAGCTTGACGATTCCCGCCACGGCGCGCGGCAAAAAGAGCGGAGGCGACGAGTGATGAAGGCGATCTGGCTTGCGTGCTGCGCGTGCGGCGATTACGGGCTGTTGCAGCGGGAAGTCGAGGGCCGTGATGTGGGTGCACAGGTGCTTCGCGTGGGTGACCTGGACGGGCTGGTTTCCATGGCGCGGGCGTTTCCGTCGCGCCGCGGGGCTGCCATCATCGCGGCGTCTCTGTTTGATACTGAAGATGTGCGTAAGACTGTTGCGCGCCTGACGGCCGAAGGCCGCGTGAGTCGCGTGGTCGTGTTGATAGAAGCGCTCGATCCGTCGGATATCGAGGGGCTGTTTCGCGCGGGGGCGACCGAGGTCATCGCTGCACACAGTATATGCGGCAACGGGCGTGCGGGCGAGGGAGCGGTTGATTCCGATCGGCGCATGACGATTGAGCCCGATGCTTTTGTTGATAGGGAACCCGGGGCGCCTCGCGCTACAAGAGGCCCGCGTGTTGATGATTATGGAAAAGCGGAAGCCGAGCATGGTCGGCGCCCCCGGAACCCCCTTGTAGACGATGACGCTGGAGGGCCGGCGCAGCATGTTGGCGACTCCCCGGCTGTAGATATGGGATACGTGCACGGCGTGAATCTGGCGGATGAACTCGACGAAGTTGAGGGCTTTGCCGGGTGCGGCGAGTTGTCGCTGATGCAGCATGAGCAGATTGTACAGAACGAGCCTGCCTCGCAGACCGAACAAGCAGCCATGCCGGCTTGGACGCAGCGTGTGGTTGCGGCGGGGGAGACGGGTGCGCTGCCCCCGCCCCGCCGCCTCCGATGCCGCCGGCAGACGCTGCCGCTCCGCCGCATCGAGCTCCGGTCATCTGCGCTATTTCGGGTTCGGGCGGTTGCGGCAAGTCGACGATCGTTGCCGCCATGGCACACACATCGTCGCTGTTGGGCTTGCGTGCCGCCGTGCTCGACCTGGACCTGATGTTTGGAAACCTTTACGACTTGTTAGGCGTCGATGCTCCGCGCGATATGGCGGCACTTATCGAGCCGTCGGCGGCGGGCACGCTCACCGAGCCGGATATCGTAGCCACATCGATGCGCGTGGCGCCGGGCGTTACGCTCTGGGGTCCCGTCGCGGCGCCCGAGCAAGCCGAGCTCATGGCGCGTCCGGTGGAGCTACTGCTTGATGTTCTGCGTCGCGAATCCGACGTGGTCTTTATCGATACCTCGGTCTTTTGGGGCGACGCCGTGGCGGCTGCGGTGGCGGCGAGCGACCGTTGCCTGGTCGTTGGCGATGCGGCGGGGTCGTCCGCGACATCGGCGTCGCGCGTCATCGAACTGGCAAGTCGAGTAGGTGTGCCGCGCACGCGCATGAGCGCCGTGTTCAACCGGTTCGGTGCGCGCGGGGCAGACGAGGACGTCGCCATGCGCTTTGAGATTGCCTGTGCGTTGAGCTCCAAGATTCGTATCGCCGATGGCGGGCAGGATCTCGCCGCGCTCATGGCGTTTGGGCGCGCTGACGAGGCGGTGGGGCAGACCAGCGCTTTTGCGACTAGCATGCGCGAGGCCACGCGCGAGATGCTCGTGGAACTGGGGTGCGCCGTCGGCCCTTGGAGCGATATGGTCGCCGACCGTGCAACGCGTACCGAACGCCCGCGTATCCGCCTTCCCTGGTCGCGCGAGGGTGATCAGCGATGAGCCTGCAAACGAGGATTAAGGCTGCCGGCGCTGCAGCGGCGGCAGCGCCTGTAGATGCGGGGCGTCGCCGCGCGGTGAAACGACGCACCAAGCGCGCCGTGATGGACCGCATGGGTTACGACGAAGTGGCGCGTATCAGCGCCTATATCGACCCGGCACTTGCCCGCTCGGAATTGCGTCCTGCGGTGGAGGCGGCGCTCAATGTTGAGGAGTCGACCGATCTCGCGACGCCCGAGCGCGAGACCATCATCGACGAGATCTTGGATGACGTGGTGGGCTTGGGGCCGTTGCAGCCGCTCATCGAGGACGACACCGTTACCGAGATCATGATCAACGGCTGCCGCTCGGCTTTCTTTGAACGCGGCGGCGTCTTGTACCCCATCGAGCATGCGTTTGAGGATGATGAGCAGATCCGTGTGCTTATCGACCGCATTATCTCGCCACTTGGCCGCCGTATCGACGAGCGCAGCCCCATCGTCAACGCCCGCCTCAAAACGGGCTATCGCGTCAACGCGGTGATTCCGCCTGTGGCGATTGACGGACCGATTCTCACCATCCGAAAGTTCTCGGACCGTATCTGCTCGCTGGACGAGCTCGTGGGGTTGGGATCGCTGCCGCTTTGGTATGCGCAGCTGCTGTCGTGTGCGGTGTCGCTGCGACAGGACCTGGCGGTTGCGGGAGGCACGGGATCTGGTAAGACCACCCTGCTCAACGCGTTGTCATGTGAGATTTCCACCGGCGAGCGCATCGTGACGATCGAGGACTCTGCCGAGCTCAAGTTTGCGCATCATCCGCACGTGGTGCGCTTAGAGGCGCGCGAGGCTTCAATTGAGGGCGAGGGCGCGGTGACGATCCGCGACCTGGTAACTAATGCCCTACGCATGCGCCCCGACCGCATCGTGGTGGGCGAGGTGCGCGGTGCCGAGTGCTGCGACATGTTGCAGGCCATGAACACGGGCCACGACGGGTCGCTCACCACACTTCATGCGGGTTCAGAACAGGAGACCGTGGTGCGTCTGACGTTGCTTGCACGTTATGGCATCGATCTGCCGAGCGAGCTCATCGAGGAGCAGATTGCCATGGCGCTCGACGGCATCGTGATGTCCGAGCGCCACGCCGATGGCAGGCGTTTCGTCTCCTCGTATTCGGGGGTGCGACGCGCCGCATCGGGTGGCGTAGAGCTCGAGCGCTATGTGACGTTCGATGCCGCCGAGCGCACCTGGACGCTTGACCGCGAGCCGCCGTTTATCGCAGAAGGCCTGCGGTCGGGGACGCTCACACAAGAGGAGGTGGACGAATGGAGATCACTGTGCCCCTCGTCGTAGGGGGCTTGGCAGGGCTTTCTGTCGCGACGGCGTGCGGAGTGGAACCTCGTGTGCCGCAGGTACCGCCGGCGGAGCTGGCACGTCAGGCGCTCGAGACGGTGGCAGAGAAGCTGCCGCGTGAGCTGGTGGAAAACGATCTGCTGAAAAAGATCGCCCGTTCGTGGGCATCGCTGGCTCCGGCGCATCGCCTTGGCCTCGTGATCGAAGATGCTTCGGGACGTTTGGCGTTTCTGCTGCTATCGAGCGGTGTCTGCTGCGTTTTACTAACGATGGTGTCGTTATCGCCCCTCGGATTTGCCTCGGGACTTGTTGCTCCGTTTGCCGTTGGTGCCGCTTGGGATGGCTTTGAGAGCCGGCGCGAGCAACACGATGCAGAAGAGGCAATGCCCGAGGCGTTTACCGCACTTTCCATGTCGCTTGCCTCGGGACATTCGCTGGCCCAGGGCATGCGCTTTGTGGGCGCTCATGCGCAAGAGCCAGTGCATACCGAGTTTTTGCGGGTGGCGGCGGCGATCGATTGCGGCATCTCGGCGACCGACGCGCTCGATGACTTGCTCGTGCGTATCGACGCCCCCGGTCTTTCGCTTGTGACCTTGGCGCTTAAGGTGTCTCAGCGCACCGGCGCTCCGCTTGCCGACTTACTGTCCGAGGCGTCGAGCATGGTGGGGGAGCGCATCGAGCTCAAGCGCCGCCTGGATGTTAAGACGTCGCAGGCTCGCATGTCTGCGCATATGGTCGCGGCGATGCCGGCGGGCATGTGCGCGGTGTTGGCGCTGCTTTCGGCAGATTTTCGTCGCGGTCTTGCGACGCCCGCCGGCGCGGGCGCTGTGGTGTTGGGTCTTGCCCTCAACGCCGTTGCCCTGGTGGTTATCCGGCGCATTATGCGGGTGGAGCTATGAGCGCCCCGGTTGCAGTTGCGGCTTGCCTGTGCGCCCTGAGTGTATTTGTCGCGACGGGTTTGGATCGGGCGGATGCACGCAAGATCGCAGGGGCCTGCAAGCGCGAGGCGGTGCTGGTCGCTGCCGCGGGTCGCTCGGTGGTCGATGCTCTGACCGCGCGAGTGAAGGGCGCGGTTGGAGCGGGCGGCCCGGCGCGAGTGTCGCTCGGCGAAGTTTCCGAGATGATTGATGTTGTGCGCTTGGGTCTTTCGGCCGGTCTTTCGTTTGATGCGGCGCTTGAGATTTTCTGCGCCAACCGCCGGTCAGTGCTGGCTCTTCGCCTTGAGCGCGCCTGCATGGCGTGGCAGGTGGGCGTGGGCACGCGTGAGGACGAGTTGTTGGCCGCCGCGCGCGACCTGGACGTGCGAGCGCTCGAGACCTTTGCCATCACGGTGGGGCAGGCGCTCGCCCTGGGTGCCCCACTTGCCGAGACGCTGGCCGCTCAAAGTCGCGAGATCCGTGCGGCTCATCGCGCCGCGGTCGAGCGCGAGATCGAGCGTGCGCCCGTCAAGCTGCTGATTCCCACCGGCACGCTCATCTTGCCGGCGTTGCTTCTGTCCATATTGGGCCCGCTGCTGGGAGCAGGCGGGATGATGTAGGGAGGAATACATGAACACGATGACTGACACTGCTGGCAAGGTGCAGGGCTGGGCGTTTTGCCGGGCGGCACATGTTCGTCAGCGCGCCAAGGAACTATTGCAGGAGGAGAGTGCGCAGGGTACCACCGAGTATGCCATCTTGGTCGGCGTGCTCGTGGTGATCGCGATTATCGCCATCGTCGCATTTAAGGGCAAGGTCCAAGATCTATGGAACGCTATCAGCGAGGGCATCAACAGCCTGTAGAGGGCGAGCGCCCCGTCGGGGTGCTGCTGGTGTTTGCTTGCCTGACCGTGGCGATAGCGGCGGTGCTTTGGGGGCTTAACGCCGCGCGGCAGCAGCGTCCTGGGACCGCCTCCGATTTGGGCTCAGATTCGGCGGTGGCGTCTCAAAAAGATGAGATGCGAGATGCGGACGATTCGGATGTCGCTGTCACGGCGCAAACCTTTCTGCGGACGCTCGACAAGCGGTCTGGCACTGCGACGGATTCGCCTGGGGGCAACGCGATTGTGGTCCGGCTTGCATGGTCCGAGGACCGACCGATGACCGAAGCGGCGGCGGATATGCTGCGTTCCTATCGCGAGGTACCCACGGCGCAACTTGCTCTGAGCGGCTATCTCGACATCAAGGGAAACGTGTGGGGCGCCATCGTGCGTGACGGACGCGGCTGGGTCGATATGATGACGGTTGCTGCGGATACTGGCGATGCTTCGTGTCGTCTGCGCGCCGTGCGCCTGGTCCCGCAAACAATAAGCTCAAAGGAGGGGTCGTGAAATGCATGGCGTTCTGCGTGAGGAGGTTGCCCAAGCGACTGTGGAATACGCCATCGTCACGGTGGCGCTGTTATCGATCGCGCTGGCGATCGCGGGACTTTGGCGTGCTGGCACCGATGGACGCTTGGCGGCGCTGGTCGAGCGGGCGGCGTCTCACGGCGTCACCTCGACATCGGTTGTCGACGCTGCTGCGGGTGCTAAGGACATCGCGCTGTATTGATATCGCGCGCGAGGACCGGGCGCAGTCTACGGTCGAGGCAGCTTTTTTGCTGCCGACGTTTCTGACACTCATCCTTCTCGCGCTGCAACCGGTGTGCCTGCTCTATACGCGCGCGGTTATGGAGTCTGCCGCCGCCGAGACCGCGCGGCTCATGACCACGACGACGGCGGAGGACGACGATCTTAAGGAGTTCACCCGCCGCCGACTTGCCGCAGTGCCCAACGTTTCGATCTTTCATGCCGGCGGGCCGTTGTCGTGGGATATCGAGCTTGGCCGGGCCGGTGCGGGTGGCGTCTCGTCCGTGTCCGTTTCCGGCGAGGTCAAGCCGTTGCCTGTGATCGGTGCGTTTGCGCAGGCTATGGGTGGTACCGCCGAGGGCGGCTACGTTGAGCTCAAGGTCGATGTCTCGTATCAATCGCGTCCCGAATGGCTGGAGGGAGATTATGATTCGTGGATTGCTACATGGGATTAAGCGTTTCTGGTTTAGACGCGTTTTGACGCGTCGTCCGAGCTGCCATCGCAAGCGAGGCGGCTTTATGGGTCGAGCCGGTATCGACCTGTTTATCGAAGACGGCGCCTATACCACGCTTTCTTCTGCCGTGGTCATCCTAGTGGTGCTCACATTGTTGTTTTCGTCGACCGCGGCGATATGGAGCATGTCGCGTGCCGGGGACACCCAGGTGGCGGCCGATAGCGGCGCGCTGGCGGGTGCCAACGTAGTGTCGTCCTATCACACGGCTGCCACGGTGGTTGATGCGAGCATCTTGAGTCTGGGGCTGGCGGGGTTTGCCACGATCGGGACGGGCCTGGTCGCCATCCTCATCCCGGGTGCCGAGCCGGTTGCCGGCAATATGGTCGATACCGGGATTGAGATCATTAAAACGCGCAACAAGTTTGCCAAAAGCGCATCGGAAGGCTTACAGAAAATCGAGACGGCTCTGCCGTATCTGATCGCCGCGCGTGCCACGCAGGCGGTGTCGGCGCAGGATACCGATAGTGTGACCTATACCGGTACGGCGCTTGCCGTGCCCAGGACATCCGAGTCGGACTTTGCTGCGCTCAAAGGGTCAGAGATCTCGACCGATACCATTAAAGACACATCAGATGATTTAGAGCGTGCGGCCGAGGAGCTGCGGAAGGCCTCGGAGGAGACGGCGAAGGCAAAGGAGCGCGCTTGGCTGGCGGATTGTGGTGGGTCTGACAAGGGCTCGGTCGGCAGCTGTTCTTGTATGTGGGAGCGCGCAAAAAGCCTAACGGATCTTTCCGGTGTTCAAAATCCGCATTACTCATCGAGCGTTACGTGGGAGCCTCAAGTTGCCCTTGATCGCGCGAAGGACTACTACCATTGGCGTCTGACAAATGAGAAGCCCCACGGCTCGAGTGTCGAGATGAAGGCAGAGTCTGCGGCGCGTAAGGCGTTTTATACCTATGCGAACGCGGAGGTCGATCGGGCATATATAACCGAGAACGGAGACAGGGTTTCCTCCTATATTCCGCTGCTGCCGCGCAACTCTGATGAGGTTCGGGCGACGGAACTCTATACCGATGCGGTGTGGCCGACGAGCGTGAACGATGACAAGGCGTATCTGCATTACGGGACGACCTGCCCTAACTATAAGAAAGGGACGCCGAGCGGATTTGCTTCGGTTGCCGATTACGATGGACAGGATAAATGCAGCAAATGCCATTTTGGCGTTTTGTCGCTTGGTGCTGTTGCGGCGCCTTCAACCTCTATCGAAAACGGCTTCGAATATCACTTCGACGAGTTCAAAAAGGCCTTGGAGGAATACGTCAAATGTCGGAACAAAGAGCTTGAGCTCATGCGTCAGACCGAGGATGAGGCCGACCGTGCGAGCAATGCGTTTGACCAGGCCATTAAAGCGCTTTCGGGCGAGCGTCCGCGTATCGCTCCGCCCGGTCGCAACGGCGTGGTTGCCTTTGCGGTTTCGGGTGCCATCTCGAGCCCCGATGAGCTCAACTCTTCGTTTAACACGGCAGTCAGGCTTGGCGATCGCGGTGCCATCTCTGCCGCGGTGCTGGCGCCCGATGAGGCGACGGCGCAAAACAACGTGCTTTCGCGATTTTTCTCGACATTGAAGGAACGCTCGGGTGGCGTTGCCGGCGTACTCGATGGCGTCATGGATGTCTGGGGACGGCTGCTTGTGGGATACGGAGACATCCAAGGTTCGGCCGACGAACTTATGGACGAGATGATTAAAGGCCTAGGAGGGGGCAGCGGCGCGTTGGGCTCCATCGCATCGTGGCTCGGCGATACCGTTTCGGCGTCCGTGGCGGCGCTGGGTTTGGAACCGTGCGACTTGCGCCTGCGAAAGCCGGTGCTGACTGATTCCGCCAACGTCATTAAGAGCCCGGGGTCTGACATTGCTGGTCTCTCTCAAGCGCAAGACAAACTGCGAAGTATTCCGTTGGGCGTGACCGATCCCAAGGCGCTTTGCGAGGCGTTGGAATATCAAGTCGAACGCACCATCAGCGGTACGGTGTTCACGCTTGCGGAGATTCCTCTGCCCGGCGGCGGCTCCATCCCGCTCACCGTCGATGTCGCCACGCTGGTTGGCGCTCTGGGCGGTGGGTCGTAATGAGTATCCGCATGCGTCTGCGCGAGGAGCGCGCCCAAGCGACGGTGGAGATAGCAGTGGTTACGCCCGTTTTGCTGGTGCTGGCACTCATCGTATACAACGTCATGATCTATGCCAGCGCTGTCGCGCGCTTCGACCGCGTGGTGCCCGACATCGTGTTGGCGCACGCCGTGGCGCCGAGCGGGGAGGGCGACGAAAGCTCTGTCGATGCCTCGGCGACGGTCCGGACTCAAATTCTGAATGCCATGGAAGGCTATGACTTGCAGATCGAAGTGTCGAGCGAGCAAGGCGCGGAGGCATCGGATGGTGGCCTGCTCTCCCTATCCGGTACGTTTAGGACCTACACCTGCACCATGCACTATGAGCCGTGGCCGACTTCTCTCAGCATCGCTGGCGTTCCGCTGGGGGCGCCGACAACGTTGTCGCACGAGCGCGCGGTGACGGTCGATCCATGGCGTCCGGGGGTGGTCATGTGACCGCGGTCTCGTCCTACATCGCCTACGCGCGGGCACTCAATAGGCTGGGCTGGACGCCGGCCGAGTTTGCGGTGGCGGAGTCGTTTGCCGTGCGCCTGCGCGGCATGCTGGGACGGTGTCCGGTTGCCGCCAACGGTCTGCCGCTCGTCATGGCATTTCCACGCTGCTCTTCGGTCCATACGTGTTTTATGGCCTATCCCATCGATATCGCCTTTATCGATGCACGTGGCTATGTCCTCGTATGCTACGAAAACGTACGTCCCTGGCGTATGTGCTCCTGCCCCGGCGCCTGGGCCGTACTAGAGCGTCCTTCAATCATTGTTTCGACCCCTGCTCTCCAACGCGTGCCGGCTTAAGAATTGGCGACAGCGGACTTTCGTCATACGAAATTGGGTAAGATGGAGGAGAAGATGCATGGATGTTGAGATCCATCCCAACGCTAAAAAGCACCTGACGGAAAAGCAGGTGCTTAGCGCTTGGCTTGCGGTTACTGAGTGCATTCGTCGCGAGCCGAAGGACGAGCCGCCGAGATGGCTTGCGATTGGATGGCTCCCAGACGGACGAAGCGTGGAGCTTGTCGCGGTCGAGCTTGTCCGTGGGGGCTTATCATTCATGCCTTGTCTCCAGTCCAGAAGAAATTTTGGCAGGAGATTGAACGGGCTCGGCAAAGGGGTCGATGATGGGCAAGACGTATACGGCCGCTAATGGTCAGGTTGTAACGGATGAAATGATTGACGCGTGGTGCGAGTCGTACGAGCGCGGAGAGTTTCCGGATGGCGAACACACCGTTGGTGGGATCGTGCATGGACGGCCCCCACTCTCGGGTGAGGGGACGGCAACGCTGTCGGTCAAGATTCCTCTGGGAATGAAGGAGGCCATTCGTCGACGGGCGGCTGCCGAGGGGATGACGCCAAGTGAGTTTGCCCGTGCGGCTCTGAGCGAAAAACTTCTTGCTGCCGGCTGATGCCTCTGACGTGCCGGTTTAAAGAACCGAGGCTGTGCTCAAAAACTTTTTTGAAATTCTCGGTTGACCGGAACGCGTCCTTGGTTATACTAATCAAGCCTTGAAACAAGGCACACCTCAAATGGCTGGGTAGCTCAGTTGGTAGAGCAGAGGACTGAAAATCCTCGTGTCAGGGGTTCGATTCCCTTCCCCGCCACCTTGAATTGACTAGGACCTCTGCAAAGGGGTCCTTTTCTTTTATGTAGGGTTCTGCGGAAACTGTGTCCCAGAATAAGGGCTCAGAACGGGACACACTTTCCGGTGCCTGCCTCCGGCGCGCGTACACACCTCGTCGCACCATTCCGAGTCCGTCTGCTCCCAGACATTCCTCCCACTTTCGCGTCACTTTGCAGACCGTTCGGTCGCCTGTCCGCACACGCGGGTATACTCAAAACGATACTTATCCTACGCAATACGATGCGGGTTCGACCTGCATGATCCGAAGGGGGCAGTGATGGAGAGGATACTCGGCGTTAATCTCTCTGGCTGGTTTATTCCCGAGCCTTGGGTGACCCCGTCGCTGTACGCGGCGACCGGTGCATCCAACGCGGCTGAGCTACAGGAGGCCATGGGTACCGCCGCCTATAACGAGCGCATGCGCCGCCATTACGAGACGTTTGTGAGCGAGGACGATTTTCGCCGCATGGCGCAGATCGGTCTCAATGCCGTGCGTCTGCCGGTGCCCTGGTATGCCTTTGGCTCACAGGAGTCCGATGCCTCCTACATATCGGTTGTCGATTACATCGACCGCGCAATTGAGTGGGCTGCCAAGTACGACATCCGCGTGCTGCTCGATCTGGCAACCGTGCCCGGTGGCCAGGGCGATTCCAACGATTCGCCCACCACGCCGGAGGCTGTTGCCGAGTGGCATTCGTCCACCAACGGCCGTCATGTCGCACTCGACGTGCTCGAGCGCTTGGCCGATCGCTATGGCGAGGCCGAGAGCCTGCTGGGCATTGAGCTGCTGGACACGCCGCAGATGAGCGTTCGCAAGAGCCTCTTCACCATGACGGATGGCATTCCTGCTCACTACCTGCGCAATTTCTATCGCGATGCCTACGAGCTCGTCCGTTCGTATATGCCCGAGGATAAGATCGTCGTCTTCTCGTCGTCGGGGCATCCCAGCGAGTGGAAGCATTTTATGCGCGGCGCCAAGTACAAGAACGTCTACATGGACCTTCACCTGTACCATTACCGCGACGAGTATGCGCTCGACATCACGAGCCCTCGCGGGCTGACGACGGCGATTTCGCGTAACAAGCGCGAGCTTAAAGAAGCGATTTCGACTGGGTTCCCCGTGCTGGTGGGCGAATGGTCGGGCGCGGCGATCTTTGCCAACTCGTCGGTTACGCCCGAGGGCCGCAATGCCTACGAGCGCGTGTTTATCGCCAACCAGCTGGCTTCGTTTGCGCCGGCTGCCGGTTGGTTCTTCCAAACGTGGAAGACCGAGAAGCGCATTGCAGCATGGGACGCCCGCGCGGCGCTCGGTACGCTCGAGCGCGGCATGATTGAATAGGTTGATATGACGCAAAACAGCGCCCATACGGGCAAACTCTATGTGGTCGGCACGCCCATCGGCAACCTGGGTGACCTGTCCCCGCGCGTTGGCGAGGCCTTTGCCGCTGCCGATGTCATCTGCTGCGAAGACACGCGTGTGACGTCAAAGCTGCTGATGCACCTGGGCATTTCCAAGCCGCTTGTCCGTTGCGACGAGAATGTGATCGCTAGCCGCGCTGCCGGCCTGGTCGACCGTCTGCTGGCGGGGGAGACCCTCGCCTTTGCCTCGGACGCCGGCATGCCGAGCGTGTCCGATCCCGGCCAGGCGCTGGTCGAGGCGGCGCGTGAGGCCGATGTGCCCGTCGAAGTTATTCCTGGGCCCTCTGCTTGCGTCACGGCGCTTGTTTCGTCCGGCATTCCCTGCGAGCATTTTTTCTTCGAGGGCTTTTTGGGCCGAAAGCACGGCGACCGTGTGCGCCGTTTGCAGCGCCTTGCCGTGGTGCCCGGCGCACTCATCTTCTACGAGTCTCCACATCGCATCGTGGCGACGCTCGAGGCCGTGGCGGAGGTCTTTCCCCAGCGTGAGGTTGCCGTCTGCCGCGAGCTCACCAAGCTGCACGAGGAGGTCTTGCGCGGGCCCGCTGACCAGCTTGCCGAGGAGCTGCGTGCTCGCGGCGAGGTAAGGGGCGAGATTGCGCTGGTCATCGCGCCGCCGAGCGAGGATGAGGAGGCCGGTATCGTGCCGGTTGGCGCCGCGGCAGCGGATCCCGACGAGGCCCTGCGCGAGGATATCCGCGCCGCGCTCGAGGAGGGGGAGCCCGCGTCTGCGGTGGCCAAGCGCCTGTCTCAGAAGTATTCGCGCCGCAAGCGCGATGTCTATGCCATAGTGCTCGATATGCAATAGATGGAGGATATCCAGCCCTTGCGCTAGAATCATCCTCTGTATGCAACGTTTTTCTGGAGGACAAACCCCATGGATCAAAGCAAGCCTTCGTTCTTTATCACAACGCCCATCTACTACGTCAACGCCGATCCGCACCTGGGCACGGCTTATTCCACCATCATCGCCGACGTTCAGGCTCGCTATCGCCGTTCCGCCGGCTATAACGTCAAGTTCCTGACCGGCATGGACGAGCACGGCGAGAAGGTCGCCGAGGCCGCAGCCAAGCATGGCATGACGCCGCAGGAGTGGACCGACAGCCAGGCTCCGCACTTCAAGGAGCTTTGGAGCAAGCTCGAGATCTCCAACGACGACTTCATCCGCACCACCGAGCCGCGCCAGCATCATGCCGTGCAGTACCTGTGGGAGCGCATGAAGGAGTCCGGCTATCTGTATAAGGGCAGCTACGACGGTTGGTATTGCGTGCCTGACGAGACCTACTTCACCGATACGCAGGTCCAGAAGGGCGACGAGGAGTACGGCAGCGTTGGCCAGCACCTGTGCCCCGACTGCCACCGTCCGCTTGAGCGCGTGCAGGAGGAGTCCTACTTCTTTAAGCTTTCCGCCTTCCAGGACAAGCTTCTCAAGCTCTATGACGAGCACCCCGACTTTGTCGAGCCTGCGTTCCGTATGAACGAGGTACGCAGCTTTGTCGAGGGCGGCCTTAACGACCTTTCCGTGAGCCGTACGAGCTTTGACTGGGGCATTCAGGTCCCGTTTGACGAGGGTCACGTGACCTACGTGTGGTTCGATGCGTTGCTCAACTATATGACGGCCGTCGGCTACGGTGTCGACACCGACGAGGCCCGTGCCGAGCTGGCCTATCGCTGGCCCGCGCAGTTCCACATCGTGGGTAAGGACATCATCCGCTTCCACTGCGTCATTTGGCCCGCGATGCTCATGGCCATCGGCGAGGCCCTGCCCGAGCACGTCTTTGCCCACGGCTTCCTGACCGTGCGCAATGCCGAGACCGGTAAGGCCGAGAAGATGTCCAAGAGCCGCGGCAACGCCATCGCTCCGCAGGATGTTATCGACATGCTGGGCGTCGAGGGCTACCGCTATTACTTTATGACCGACGTGGTCCCCGGCACCGACGGCGCCATCAGCTTCGATCGTATGGAGCAGGTCTACAACGCCGATCTGGCCAACAGCTGGGGCAACCTCATTTCGCGCTCGCTCAACATGAGCGCAAAGTACTTTGACGGCTGCGCCCCGGCTAAACCGGCGTCTGCCGACGCGTTCGATAACCCGCTGGCAAAGATCGCCGATGGTCTGGTCGAGCGCTACATGGCCAAGATGGACGTGCTCGATTACGGCGGAGCCAAGGACGAGGTCATGGAGCTCATCCACGCCGCCAACCACTACATTGAGGACTCCGAGCCTTGGGCACTTGCCAAGGACGAGGCCAAGGCTGACGAGCTGGCGTTTGTGATCTACAACCTGCTCGAGGCCATCCGCATTGCCGCTCACCTGCTGATGCCGCTCATGCCTCAGACCTCTGCTGAGGCCCTGCGCCGCCTGTCCTGTGAGGGCGAGGCCGCGAGCGACGACCTCAAGGGCATTTGCACTTGGGGCCTGCTTGCCGGCGGTCAGCCCGTCGAGAAGGGCGATCCGCTGTTCCCGCGTCTGGCGTAGAGACCGCGCGAGCGCCATATCGGCAATTTGCTGTTTAGCTGTAAGGGCATGGCCGCCACGGTCCATGCCCTTTTGTTTCAAGACGCCGCCATCATGCTAAGGAGGCAACCATGACAACTTCGCCTTTGGCAAACCCCACGGCCACCAGGGAGCTGCTGGAGGAGTTTGGCCTTGCGACCAAGCATCGCCTGGGCCAGAACTTTCTAATCGACAATCATGTGATCGAACGTATCTGCGAGCTTACCGAGCTTGCAGGTGACGAGCGCGTACTCGAGGTGGGTCCAGGTTGCGGTACGTTGACACTTGCGTTGCTGCAGGAAGCGGCGTGCGTTACGTCCATTGAGGCCGATCCCGAGCTTGAGCCGGTGCTCGATGCCCACGCCGCCGACTATGCCAACTTCCGCTTTATCATGGGCGACGCGCTCAAGGTGGGCCCGGAGCAGATTGAGCAGGCTGCGGGCGGTGAGCCGACGGTATTTGTCGCGAACTTGCCCTATAACGTGGCGGCGACGATCATTTTGCAATTTTTCCAGACGATGCCGGCGCTAAAGCGCGCCGTCGTCATGGTGCAAAAGGAGGTTGCCGATCGCATTGCCGCAGTGCCGGGCAACAAGACCTATGGCGGCTATACGGCAAAGCTTGGCCTGTATGCGCAGGTAACGGGTCGCTTTGAGGTGCCGCCGCGTTGCTTTATGCCGGCGCCACACGTGGACTCGGCCGTCGTGCGTATCGACCGTGTTGACGGTGTGGTGCCCGAAGGACTCGATCGCGAATTTGTGGCCCGCGTGATTGACGCTGCATTTGCTCAGCGTCGCAAGACCATCCGCAATTCCATGAGCGCCAACGGCTTTGCCAAGGACGTGCTCGATGCCGCCTTTGAGGCTTGCGGTATCGCACCCACCACACGCGCCGAGACGCTCGGCGTCGCCGACTTTGTGTGCCTGGCTCGGGAGCTTTCCCATGACGCTTAATGCCGAACGCGTGACGTTTACCAAGAAAAAGAAGACGGTTGCTTGTCCCGTGCCCTTGGCACCGCTTGCCGACACACATGCGCATCTGCTTTCGTTCTGGGGCAAGGATGTGCCCGAGACACTCGTGCGTGCCAAGGCGGCAGGCATCGACCTGTTGGTGACGGTCTTCGACCCCATCGCCGACAAGCGCAGCGTGACGGACTATAGCGACTGGCTCGTGCGCGAAATTCTGCCGATGCAGGATATCCCGCAGATCAAGTATCTTGCCGGCGTGCATCCGTATGGCGCGCCGGACTATACCGACGACATTCACGCGCAGGTTGTTGCTGCGCTTGATGACCCTTTGTGCGCCGGTATTGGCGAAATCGGTCTGGACTACCACATGGACTATGACGACGATATCGCGCCGGCACCCCATAACGTGCAGATTGACTGCATGGCGCGCCAGCTCGAGCTTGCCGTGCGTCGTAACGTGCCGGTGGAGCTGCATCTGCGTCACGAGGACATGGACCAGGAGCGTACCTCGCACGTGGACGCCTACAACGTGCTTCGTGGGGTGGGCGTGCCCCAGACCGGTTGTGTGCTGCACTGTTTTGGCGAGGACCGCGCCACGATGGAGCGCTTTGTGGAGCTGGGCTGCTATATCGCCTATGGTGGTGCGGCCACCTTTAAGCGCAACGACGACGTGCGCGAGGCATTTGCGGCAACCCCACTCGATCGAATTTTGTTCGAGACGGATTGCCCGTATATGGCTCCGGAGCCCATCCGCGGTCTTGAATGCGAGCCCGCAATGATCTCCATTACGGCAAACGCGCTGGTTAACGACCGTATCGATCGCACTGGTGAGGACGCCGAAACAATCGCGCATGCCGCTTGGGAAAATGCCTGCAAACTTTTTCAAAAATAGTTCTTGCGTTCGCGGTGGCGCTCCGTTATTCTAATTCCTGCACGCGGGCGTGGCGGAATTGGCAGACGCGTACGGTTCAGGTCCGTATGGGGGCAACCCCATGAAGGTTCAAGTCCTTTCGCCCGCACCATTAAATGAAAGAGCTCCCAGCAATGGGGGCTTTTTTGTTATGCACGATCTCCTTGGACGGGTATCCTAATGGCAACGTGTGCCTATCAGAGGAGAGACCATGCTGTTTTCCGGTATCATCGCTGCCCTTACGAGCCTTTTGATTCCCATCATCATCCTGCTGCTGTTGCTTCCCAACGCCTGCTACGTCGTTGAGCAGCAGCACGCTGTGATCATCGAGCGCTTGGGTAAGTTCAATCGTATCGTCAACGCGGGCTTCCACGTGAAGGTGCCCGTGATCGACCGCAAGGCCGCCACGGTGAGCCTGCGCACCATGAAAAACGGTTTTGGCATCGACGTTAAGACCCAGGACAACGTGACCATCGGTCTTGAGGTCTCCGCTCAGTACCACGTGAGCTACGACATGGGCGCCGGCCCGGCAGATTCGGGCATCTACAAGAGCTACTACATGCTGCAGGAGCCCGTCGACCAGATGCGTGACTTCATCACCGACGCCCTGCGCTCTTCGATTCCTGTCTACACACTCGATGAGGTCTTTGCCAAGAAGGATGACATCGCCAAGGATGTCAACGCTACCGTTTCCGAGCAGATGGCCGCCTACGGCTTCACCCTCGTGTCGACGCTCATCACCAAAATCGCACTGCCGACCGAGGTCGAGAACTCCATGAACGACATCAACGCCGCCCAGCGCAAGCGCGCTGCGGCACAGGAGCTCGCCGAGGCAGACCGTATCAAGCGCGTCACCGAGGCGACCGCCGAGGCCGAGGCTATGGAAAAGGCGGGCGAGGGCATCGCCAACCAGCGCAAGGCCATTGCGCTGGGTATCAAAGATTCGCTCGAGATCATCCAGGAGACGGGTGTCGGCAATGACGAGGCCAACCAACTGTTCATGTTTACGCAGTGGTCCGAGATGATGACGGAGTTCGCTCGCACGGGTAAAACCTCGACGGTCGTGCTGCCGAGCGACTTTTCGCAGTCGGCCTCGATGTTCGAGCAGATGCTGGCCGCCGGCAAAGTTCAAAACGATTCGAAGGAGTAGACGCGCGTGAAATACACCGTCGTTTGCGTCGGTAAGCTCAAGGAGCGCTTTTGGAAGGACGCGTGCGCTGAGTACACCAAGCGCCTAGGTGCCTATGCCAAGGTGGATATCCGCGAGGTGGCCGATATCGACCCGGCTAAGGCGGGCGGCGTGGATGCCGCGCGCGACAAGGAGGGGGCGGCGATTCTTGCCGCCTTGCCATCTCGAGCGCATTTGATCCTGCTGGCTATCGAGGGCAAGGAGCGCTCGAGCGAGGAGTTTTCGGCGAGGCTCGACGATCTTATGCTGCGAGGCAGCAGCGACATTGCCTTTGTAATCGGCGGTTCGGACGGCGTGAGTGATGAGGTGCGCGCCCGCGCCGACGAGATGCTCAGCTTTGGACGCATTACCTTGCCGCATAACTTGGCGCGTGTGGTGCTGCTAGAGCAGATTTACCGTGCCTGCAAGATCAGCCGTGGCGAGCCGTATCACAAATAGGTCGGCAATACGAAACAATGGCGTGGGACAATACCTTTCGTTTTGAGGAATGTGTCTGAAAGGACTATGAGATATGAAGATTGGATTTGTCGGTTTTGGCAATATGGCGAGCGCTATGGCCGATGGCTGGATCGCTGCCGGTGTAGCTGCGAGCGACATGTGCGCCTGCGCGGGTCGCTACGACGCGCTGGTTGAGCGCTGCGAGGCGCGCGGCATGGTCGCCTGCCACGATGCCGCCGAGGTTGTCGCCGCATCCGATATCGTGGTCGCTGCGGTCAAACCGTACATGATCGAGAAGGTATTCGCCCCGATCAAGGATGCTCTTGCCAAAAAGGTCGTTCTGTCGGTTGCCTGGACCTGGGACAGTGCCAAGTGGGAGCAGGTCCTGCCGGGCGTCGCGCATATCTCGACGGTGCCCAACACGCCGGTTTCGGTAGGCGAGGGCGTCATCGCCTGCGAGAAGGCTTCGACGCTTAACGACGAGCAGCGTGCTGTGGTGCTCGACCTGCTCGGTAAGCTTGGCGCTGTCGTCGAGCTCGACACAAGCCTGCTGTTTGTGGGCGGCACGGTGGGTGGTTGCGCTCCGGCGTTTGTCGCCATGGCAATCGAGGCCCTGGGCGATGCGGCGGTCAAGCACGGTATCCCGCGTGCGGATGCTTATCGCATTGTGAGCCAGATGGTGCTGGGTACGGCAAAGCTGCAGCTTGCAACTGGCCAGCATCCTGCGGCGATGAAGGATGCCGTATGCTCGCCCGGTGGTGCCACCATCAAGGGCGTCGTTGCGCTCGAGGACGCCGGCATGCGCAGCGCCCTGGTCAAGGCAATCGACGCAACCCTCCAGTAAAACCGACCAAAAAAGGGACAGGTTTATGTTGGCAGGTTTTTCCTGCGGTTTTGTCCTTTTAGCGAAAAGTGCCCCGCAACTGGCTCAATTCCAGTTGCGGGGCACTTGCGTTTGCCCAGATAAAACCGACCAAAATAAACCTGTCCCTTTTTGGCAGGTTAGTCCCAGAAGCTGTCTTCTTCGTCCTCGGACTTGGGGCCGCGGTCGACATACATCTTATGGGTGCGCTTCTCCATTACAAAGGCAATAATCGCAAACAGCAGGATGCCGCCGGCGAAAAGGATGGCAAAACCGGTGCGGGTGCCAAACAAAAAGGAAAAAACTGCGTCCATTGGGTGCCTTCTTGCGTAGTTGAGTTGGGTCGTAAACGCTCATAAGTATATACTTGCCCATACATGTACAAGGTTGCAACCTAAATGGAATGTATATCGCCGGAGGATCTAATGCTTGATATCAAGTTTGTTCGCGAGAACCCCGATGCCATCGATGTCGCCATGGCTAACCGCCAGACGTCTTGGGATCGCGAGAAGTTCTTTGAGCTCGACGACGAGCGTCGTGCCGTCATCACTGAGGTTGAGGAACTTCAAGCCACGCGCAATGCCGAGTCCAAGAAGATCGGCGCCCTGATGAAGGAGGGCAAGAAGGCCGAGGCCGAGGCCGCCAAAGAGGCCGTGCGCGCCGTCAACGAGAAGATTGACGGTCTGGCCGAGCGCCGCACCGCCCTCGAGCAGGAGCAGTACGACTTCATGGCTCACCTGCCCAACATTCCTTGCGAGGCCACGCCGTACGGCAAGGACGAGGACGAGAACATCGAGCGCCGTCGTTGGGGCACCCCGCGCGAGTTCGACTTCGACTTTAAGCCGCATTGGGATCTGGGCACCGACCTCGACATCCTTGACTTCGAGCGCGGCAACAAGCTCTCCGGCAGCCGCTTCACCGTTCTCGGTGGCGCCGGCGCCCGTCTTGAGCGCGCCCTCATCAACTTCTTCCTCGATACGCACACCAGCCGTGGTTTTAAGGAGTGGTGGCCGCCCATCGTCGTCAAGCGTCAGACCATGTTCGGCACGGGCCAGCTGCCCAAGTTCGAGGACGACGCCTATCACGTCTCGGGCGACAACTTCCTGATCCCCACCGCCGAGGTCGTGCTCACCAACCTGCACGCCGGTGAGGTCCTCGACGCCGATACCCTGCCGCGCCGCTACACCGCCTTCACCCCCTGCTTCCGCGAGGAGGCCGGCTCCGCTGGTCGCGATACCCGCGGCATCATTCGCCAGCACGAGTTCGACAAGGTCGAGATGGTAAAGTTTGCCAAGCCGGAGGAGTCCGACGAGGAGCTCGAGAGCATGACCGCCGAGGCCGAGTTCCTGCTGCAGCAGCTGGGTCTTCCGTATCGCGTGATTAGCCTGTGCACCGGCGACCTGGGCTTCTCTGCCCGTCAGACCTACGACGTCGAGGTTTGGCTGCCGAGCTACAACGCCTACAAGGAGATCAGCTCCTGCTCCAACTGCGGTGACTTCCAGGCCCGTCGCGCCAACATCAAGTATCGCGACCCCGAGAACTTCAAGGGTTCGCGCTATCTGCACACCCTCAACGGTTCCGGTCTGCCGGCTGGCCGTACCATGGCAGCCATTCTGGAGAACTACCAGAACGCTGACGGCACCATCACGATCCCCGAGGTTCTGCGTCCCTACATGGGCGGCCTCGAGAAGATCGAGCCGGTCGCGTAGATTGGCTGCATAAGCGATTTGCTAGGGCACTCCTTTTTGGGGTGCCCTTTTTGTATGCGGCCATACCATGCCGTGCGGACAGCTCAATAGAAAACACACGAACAACTGTTCTGTATACAGCCATCTACCTGCTATGCTTTTGCTAAATAAGAGCGAGAGAAAGGGGACGCGATGGAGCTGTTTGATGATCGGGTGGTTTTGTTTGAGAGCGACGAGGGCGGGGAGTACCTGCTTGTAACGTGTGAGCCGTCTGGCATGGGTGGCCTGGTGGTTCGGCAGACGAGCGAGGGTCCGTTGACCCAATGGTGCTTTGAGGAGTCGCCGCATGTGGTCGAGACGTTTGTGGCGCACGAGGGGCTTGTGGCGCTGGAGCACTTCTATGGAGTTGGGACTTCCAACCAGGTCGCGCGCATGCTGAGCATCTCGTTTGCCGATTATGACTGTGCTCAGCGGGTGAGATCGCTCCTGAGGGAACTTGATGCCAAGTTTGACGTGATCGAAAAGCCAATCGATCGTACGGGGAATGGCGGTATATGCGGAGCAGCATGACAAGACTGCGTTCCACAAAAAAGTTTGAAATTGTGCTTGACTCCAATAAGCTAAAGTGGTTTTATATGTCTTGCGCTGCGGCGTTACCTCAGCTGGATAGAGGGTCTGACTACGAATCAGAACGTCATAGGTTCGAATCCTATACGCCGCACCAACTGAACTTTAAAGCCTCCGGTAACGGAGGCTTTTCTTATATGTCGACATACTTGAGGAGTTGCTTTCGCCGTGTTTGAAAGTATCGAGTCGATCGACTGCATCAAATGAGTAAAAATCAAATTCAATAACTTTTTTTGAAAAACGCTTGACGATTATTCAGTCCATGTGCATAATAATCAACAAGTCGCGGCGTTACCTCAGCTGGATAGAGGGTCTGACTACGAATCAGAACGTCATAGGT
>URGF01000014.1 GCA_900547285.1 uncultured Collinsella sp. | reverse complement strand
GCTACCGCCCCAGGTCGCTCAAGACCGCCGTGGGCGACGTGGAGCTCGAGATACCCAAGCTCAGGCACGGCACCTACTACCCCGAGGGCATGCTCGCGCGATGGTCGCGCGTCGACACCTCGGTGGCCGCCATCGTGCAGGAGATGTACGTATGCGGCGTGTCCACCCGCAAGGTCGAGCGCGTGGCGTCCAAGCTGGGCATATCCTCGCTGTCGAGCTCGGAGGTCTCGAGCCTCTGCTCCGACCTCGACGCCGAGGTGGCGGAGTTCCGCCGCCGCGACCTGTCGGGCACGCCGTGCTGCTACCTGTGGCTCGACGCTACCTACATGAGCTGCAGGGTCGGCTCGTCGGTCGTCTCGCAGGGCGTCGTGACCGCGATCGGGCTGGGCGCCGACGGGCGCAAGCACTTCCTGGGCTGCGACGTGGTCGACACCGAGAGCGAGGACTCCTGGGCGGCATTCCTCGGCGGGCTGCGCGAGCGCGGGCTGGCCGGCGTTCGCCTCGTGGTCTCCGACAGCCACGCCGGGCTCGTGGCCGCCGTCTCGCGCCTGTTCCAGGGCTGCGCCTGGCAGCGCTGCGTGACGCACCTGCAGCGCAACCTCCAGAGCGCCTGCTCGGGCAGGCCCGAGGACTCCAAGGCGGCCGTCAGGGACCTCGTGCACGCCGCGGTCTACCAGGACGACCCCGACCTCGCGCGCTGCGTGTGGGCCGAGGCGGCGCCCTGGGTGGCGTCGGTGTCCGCCAGGGCCGGCGAGGTCTTCGAGCAGGCCGAGGACTCCGCGCTGGCGTTCACGGCCTTCCCCAGGGCGCACTGGGCCAAGCTCCGCACCAACAACGTCCAGGAGCGCGCCAACCGCGAGATCAAGCGCCGCTACAGGGTCGTGCAGTCCTTCCCCTCGAGGGAGTCGATGCTGCGCCTGACGTGCGCGAGCCTCATGGAGACCGAGGGACAGTGGTCCCAGCAGCGCGTGTTCTCCGAGGCCTCGGCCGCCGAGGGCTTCGCCGAGCCCGCGGACAGGCCGGCCCCGACAGAGGGGAGGCGCCGCGCGCTCGGGCGGCGCGCCAGGGAGATAGTGGACGAGATAGTCGAGAGGCGCGGTCTCAAGAAGGAGTAACATCGGGACTTGCAGCGACGGACCTCGGGACGCTCTTACACCACGTCTGCGCGCGCCACCCTTGTCTTACTGTTTGGCTGTATTTTGAGTCCTTCTTTTGTATTTGCGCGATAATAACTCCCATTGGCGTTAGGGAGGACTTGATGTTTACCGTTTTTGTCTTGGGCAATATTGCTTCGGGTAAGTCGACTGCCTGCCGCTATCTCGAATCTCATGGCGCCATGCTTATCGATCTGGACGAGCTTGCCAAATCGCTGTATGTGCCAGGCTCCGATATCGTCAATGCCCTCGCGGAAGAATTTGGCTGGGATATTTTGGACGAGGAGGGCGGCGTTCGCCGTAACATCCTCGCTTCTCGAGCTTTTGTTTCTCCTGATGCGGTCGCGAGGCTCAATAGCATTGTGCACCCCGTTCTCATTGAGCAGCTTTCGCTTAGGATTCTTGATCCGGTTTGCTGCACGGTTTCGTCCCCCCGTTATCCCTTTGCGGTTGTCGAGGTTTCTGCCCCGACTGGTTTTGAGGATGCTTTTGGCCTGGCTGATGAAATTCTGGTTATCAGCGCTCCTTTAGCAGTTCGTCGCGGGCGTGCTATTCATCGTGGTATGGAGCCCTCTGATTTTGATGCGCGTTCTGCATGCCAACCTGATGAGGCTTCGCTTTGCAATCTCGCTTCGACGGTAATCGATAATGCGGCGGGCGATAACTCGCTCTTTGAACAACTGGACGCTTGGCTTGTGCGCCATGGCTTCGGGGATGTAGTGGATAAGGAGGAGGTCGATGCCTAGGACACGTTTCTTTACGTGGTATCGCGTGGCGCCACTTGCCGTTGTGTTCGTCTTTGGCCTTATTTCGCTCGTCTACTCGTATGCTCCTGCCGCTTTCTTTAAGCCTTTGTATCCGATTGACTACGAGGCGTACGTAAAGCAATCGAGCATTTCGCACAATCTTGATCCGTATCTGGTGTGTGCTGTCATAAAGTCGGAATCGAATTGGGATCCCGAGGCCGAGTCGAATCAAGGCGCTCGGGGATTAATGCAGCTGATGCCCGAGACTGCCCAGGATATGATTGCCAAAGGTCTTGTCGATGGTAGCGAGTATTCAGCCGACAACCTTAACGATCCCGCTACGAACATCGAGTTTGGCTGTGCGTATCTTTCGTATCTTCTAACGTATTTTAACGGGTCGACCGACAGTGCCATTGCTGCCTATAACGCTGGCATGGGCAATGTCGACGGTTGGGCGCAGCAGAGCACTTCGCTTCATAATGCAATCACCTTTCCCGAGACGCAGGCGTATCTGATTCGTGTCAATAATGCCTGGGTTCGCTATAAGACCCTCTATCCCGATCGGTTCGTATAGGACTATGCCTGCCGCCTGCGTATACTGCAGATATATGAGTTAGGAGTATCCATGGCGGAATTTGAAGTTGAGCGTGTTGGAGGAGAGCTCAAACGTTTTGGCGTTGAGGGCTCTGCGGTGCCATTTAAGGTTGTATCTCCTTATGAGCCTGCAGGTTCTCAGCCTAAGGCCATTGAGTCGCTTGTGCAGGGCGTGAGGGATGGAGATCGCTATCAGGTTTTGCTGGGCGTGACTGGTTCGGGCAAGACCTTTACGATGGCTAAAACCATCGAGGCCCTGGGGAAGCCGACGCTTGTCATGGCTCCCAATAAAACGCTCGCCGCTCAGCTTGCGAGCGAGCTCAAAGAGTTCTTTCCCAACAACGCTGTGGTCTACTTTGTCTCGTACTACGACTACTATCAGCCCGAGGCGTATGTGCCGCAAAGCGATACATATATCGAGAAAGACTCCTCGATTAACGAAGAGGTCGAGATGCTGCGACATCAGGCGACCGCATCGCTGCTCTCTCGACGCGATGTGATCGTTGTCGCATCGGTCTCGTGTATCTATGGCATTGGCTCTCCTGAGGACTATGCGGGTCTGGCTCCAAACGTCGACAAGAAGGTGCCGCTCGAGCGCGATGACTTTATCCACGCACTTATCGACATTCAATATGATCGCAATGACTATGACCTGGCGCGCGGCACGTTCCGCGTGCGTGGCGATGTCGTCGACGTGTATCCGCCTTATGCCGAGCATCCGTTGCGGTTTGAGTTCTTTGGCGACGAGGTCGAGCTGATTGCCGAGATCGATGAGGTCACCGGAGAGATGCTTCGTGAGTACGAGGCCATCCCCGTGTGGCCGGCCTCGCACTACGTGACCGAGAAGCCGAAGGTCAAGGCGGCTCTGAAATCGATCAGCGAAGAGTGCGAGAAACGTGTGGCCGAGCTCAAGGCGACTGATAAGTTGCTCGAGGCGCAGCGTCTGCAGCAGCGTACCGATTATGATCTTGAGATGCTCGAGACGATGGGCTTTTGCAACGGCATCGAGAACTACTCGCGTCATCTGGACGGTCGCAAGCCGGGTGAGCCGCCGTTTACCCTGATCGATTACTTTCCCAAGGATATGCTCTGCATCATCGATGAGAGCCATGTGACGGTACCGCAGATTCGCGGCATGCACGAAGGTGACCGCTCGCGTAAGGTGACGCTGGTGGAACACGGTTTTCGTCTGCCCTCGGCGCTCGATAACCGCCCACTTCGTTTCGATGAGTTTGAGGCGAGGATTCCCCAGTTCATCTATGTTTCGGCCACGCCGGGCGACTATGAGCTGCGGGTGAGCCAAAACGACGTTGAGCAGATTATTCGTCCGACCGGTCTGCTCGACCCCAAGATTGATGTGCGTCCGGTTCGTGGGCAGATTGACGATCTTGAGGACGAGATTCGCGAGCGCGTGGTGCGCAAGGAGCGCGTACTGGTGACCACGCTCACCAAGCGCATGGCCGAGGACCTGACCGACCATCTGCTTGATGCCGGCATTAAGGTCAATTACATGCACTCCGATACAGCGACGATGGACCGTGTCGAGATCCTGCGAACGCTGCGCGAGGGAAAGATCGATGTTCTCGTTGGTATCAACCTGCTTCGCGAGGGCTTGGATCTCCCCGAGGTCTCACTGGTGGCAATTCTCGATGCCGATAAGGAAGGCTTCTTGCGCAACCGCCGTTCGCTGATTCAGACGATTGGCCGCGCGGCCCGTAACGCCGATGGCGAAGTCATCATGTATGCAGACGTTATGACCGATTCGATGAAAGAGGCCATCGAGGAGACGCAGCGCCGTCGCGAGATTCAGATGGCATATAACGAAGAGCATGGCATTGTGCCCAAGACGGTGCGCAAGGCCATCAACGACATCTCAAGTTTTATTGCCGAGGCCGAAAAAACCGTGGGTTCCAAGGGACGCTCGAAGGGCGACTCTCTTGGCCATGGCGCATTCTATACGCCCGATGAGTCGGGCGAGGGTGGCGTGCCGGAAACGGTGGCGCCCGAGCAGACACTTGCGGAGCAGTTGGAAGAACTGCCGCATGACGAGCTCGTGCGGATCGTCGAAACCATGGAAGAGGATATGCGTAACGCTTCTGCTGCCATGGACTTTGAGGAGGCGGCGCGCCTGCGCGATGCCGTCGTTCAGATTCGAGCGATGCTCGAGGGTGCGTCTGAGGACGAGACGATTGAGCGCTTACGTTCGCAGGCCCGCAAGGGTTCCACGTTCGCATCGGGCAGAAAACGCCAGGGTGCACGGTTTAAGAAATAGTGAACAGGCCCCGAGTTCCCTGTGGAGCTTGGGGCCTGTGTCTTTTGCGCGCTGGAATTCGTGCGTTAGAGGTCTGCGATCAGGGCTTCGGCACAACGGATGCCGTCGGTGGCCGCGCTCATGATGCCGCCGGCATATCCAGCTCCCTCACCACAAGGATAGAGGCCCGGGGTCGACACGGCATGGCACGTTCGGTCTCGGGTGACGGTGACCGGTGAGCTCGAACGAGTCTCCACGCCGGTAAGAACGGCGTCGGGGCGGTCGTAGCCGCGCAGCTTTTTTCCGAGTAGGGGAAGTCCCAGGCGGAGCGACTCGACGATATGCTGCGGCAGGGCTTCGTCAATTGCCGTCCAGGTCACACCGAGCGGATAGGTGGGCTTTACCTTTCCGGGCGCCTTGCTGGCACGTCCTGCGAGGAAATCTCCGACGAGCTGTGCCGGTGCGTTCCAGTTGGAACCGCCCAGGCGATAGGCGGCCGCCTCGCAGGCACGCTGGAGCTCGATGCCGGCGAGCGGGTCATCGTTGGGAAGGTCCTCGGGTGTGACGTTAACGAGCAGGGCGGCATTTGCGTTGCATCCGCCGCGGGCATTGAGACTGGCGCCGTTGACGCACAGGTGGCCCTGCTCGGAAGAGGCGGCGACAACCTGCCCGCCGGGGCACATGCAAAACGAGAACACGCTGCGGCCGTTGGGAAGATGGGCAACAAGTTTGTAGGGGGCCGCCCCGAGCGCTGGATGTCCCGCCGAGGCTCCATATTGGGCTCTGTCGATGTCGCGTTGCGGATGCTCGATGCGAACGCCCATGGCAAAGGTCTTTTGTGCGAGGGCCACGTTGTGGCCCTTAAGGAGCTCAAAAATATCGCGAGCAGAATGCCCGCAGGCGAGGATGAGGTGCTTTGTCTCGATTGGCTCGCAAGCGGCGTCTTGGGACGATTGGACATCAATACCGGTGATGGCGCCAGACGCGTCGATGCGAATGTCGACGAGCTTCGTTCGATAACGGACGACACCTCCGAGCTGCTCGATGCGCTGGGATATAGCGGTGACAACCGTGGGAAGGATGTCGGAGCCAATGTGCGGCTTGGCATCCCACAGAATATCGCGGGGCGCACCCGCCTCGACGAAGGTTTCGAGGATAAGGCGATGGGCGGGATTTTTGGTTCCCGTATTGAGTTTGCCGTCCGAGAAGGTTCCCGCGCCGCCCAGGCCAAACTGGATATTGCTCTCGGGGTCGAGGATGCGCTCCTTTAGAAAGAGGTCGATCGCCTGCGAGCGGCGAAATGCCGGGTCGCCGCGCTCGATAAGCAAGGGCTTAAGACCTGCTTTGGCGAGCGTGAGCGCAGCGAAAAGGCCGGCGCATCCGGCGCCGACAACGACAGGGCGTTCTTGAGGCGCGTCGGAGGCGGGGGAGGGGAATGAAGGCTCATCGTCTTCTATCGCGCGTACGCGCGAGCGGTCACGCTCGGCAACGCTGTCGACCGCTTCTCGCTCGAGGTGGGGACTAGTCAGCTCAACACGAAAGCTCAGGATAAAATGGACGTCTCGTTTTTTGCGAGCGTCGATTGACTTGCGGTGGAGCTCGATGGACTTGATCTCGGAGTCCTTGCAACGTAGGACGCGCTTGGCGACTCGCTTGCCAACAATGAGACAGGCATTTTCATCGCCGGCTTCATCGAGCGACGCGTTGACTTGGGTGATTTCGATCATCGAGGTCTCCTTAGAGGCAAGAAAGAGGCCGTCCGGTATCCCAGACGGCCCGAATGTGTTTTTGATTATAGACTGCGCGGCTACAGGCTGCTTGCAGCGCGAATGCCCGAGATCCAGGCCCACGCAAGGTTAAAGCCTCCGCAATCGGCGTCGATGTCGAGCGCTTCACCGCAAACGTAAAGCGGAGCGTCGACAACGCTGCGCGCGCGTAGACTGGGTGTTGAGATACTCTCGACAGATACGCCACCACGCGTGACCTGCGCTGAGCGCTCCTCGGCTGTTCCCTCGACGAGCAACTTAAAGTGCTTGAGGATCGAGACCAGATGGATGACATCGTTGGAGCCTGGATGGCACTGCTCGAACGCCGTGCAGACGACGCGGGAGAGTTGCGGGGCGAGCATGCCGTCGAGCCAACGGGGATCGCGGGGTGAAAAGTCACCGAACAGCTCAACGCGCCGGTTGAGCATATCGAGCAACTCGTCTTTGGAGAGGTCGGGGAAAACGTCGAGCAGGATCGTATCGCCGTGCTGGATACGACGAGAGAGGTTGAAGACAGCGACACCCGAGATACCGAAGGTTCGAAACAGCACTTCACCGTCTTCGTGCCAGAGCTCATTATGATTGCGGGCGAGCGTCAAGCGGGCACGGACGCGCAGGCCATCCAACGTCTTGAGTGCCGCTCGATCGCCAACGACCGTTGCCGATACGGGGCAGAGGATGGGGCGCAGCGAAGTGAGGGGAAGGCGAAACGTATCGGCGATACCGGTGGGGTTGCCGCCCGTAGCGATAATTACGGCATGTGCCTGCAGGGCCTCGTTCTTGCGAGGGACATCGGCGAGCGCCTTCCGAAGCGAGCGGAGCTCCGATTTTCGGTCGTCGTGCTTTTTTGCCTTGAGCGCCCGCGCTGGACGGTCTATTTGGAGTGTCCAGCCTTCGGAAGCTTTGCGCGCCGTGGCAATATTGGCTCCGCAGATTAAGGTGATACCTAGGCGGTCGCAAACGTTGAGAAGCGCGTCGCGCACCGATTCTGCGCGAAGGGAGCGCGGGTATAGCCGGCCTTCCTCGGAGGTTGTCATGATGCCCAGCGAGGAGAAGAAACCCATAAGCTCTTGTTCGGGCTGGGGGCCCATGACGGATTCGACGAATGCGGGGTGGTTATACCGCTGAGGATCAATCGATTCGTTGGAGAGGTTGCAACGGCCGTTACCGGTCGCAAGGAGCTTGAGGCCGCAGGCGACATCGCGCTCAACGATGCAGACGCTTTTGCCAGCGCGTGCGGCCGTAATGGCGGCGGCGAGGCCTGAAGCCCCGCCGCCGATTACCAAGACGTCATAGAGGGCGCTCGCGTTCACTTAGGCCTCGTCGGTCTCGTGCGGGGTAATAGCCTCGACGGCAGAGACTGCCTTGGGCAACATGCCATCGGGCAGCGCGGTCTCGACCTCGCCCTTATCGCAGGCCTCGGCGAGTGCCGGATTAATGGGAAGCTGGCCCAAGATGTCGAGGTTATAGCGCTCTGCGACCTCGGGGAGCTTGCTCTTGCCAAAGACCTCGATCTTCTTGCCGCAGTCGGGGCACTCAATATAGCTCATGTTCTCGACAATGCCCAGAATGGGGACGTTCATCTTCTCGGCCATGTTGACCGCCTTGGCGACGATCATCGAGACCAGATCCTGCGGGCTCGTGACGATGACGATGCCGTCGACGGGCAGCGACTGGAAGACGGTGAGCGCGACGTCGCCTGTTCCCGGAGGCATGTCGACCAGCAGGTAGTCGATGGGGCCCCACGAGGTCTCGCTCCAGAACTGCCTAATGGCGCCTGCGATGACCGGACCGCGCCAAAGGACGGGGTCGGTCTCGTTTTGGAGCAGCAGGTTGGAGCTCATGACCTTGACGCCGTGCTCGGAGATTTCGGGCAGCATGAGGTTGCCAAGGGCATGGACGTGGCGTCCGCTCATACCGAACATCTTGGGGATAGAGGGACCGGTGATGTCGGCATCGAGGACGCCGACCTTGTGGCCGTGACGGGCAAGCTCGGTGGCGATGGCACCGGTGACAAACGACTTGCCGACACCGCCCTTGCCGGAAAGCACGGCGATGACGCGTTTGACCTCGGACAGCGTGTTCTCCTCAAATTGCGACGGCGACGTTTGTCCGCCGGCGGCCTGTGCGTGCTCGCAACCCATGTATGACTCCTTTGTATATGTTGGGGCCGGGGCCCCGTGGTGTGACACGAGCGTCATTGTACCCTCGTTTGCGAGCGGGAGTCATTTGCGATTCATTTGGGCCGAGCGTGCTTGCAATACGATGGGCCCAAGCGAATGGGCGGGCTTACTGAACTTTGCTGGCGAACTCGAGGTATTGCATGCGCTGCAGCTTGTCGATCGTCGAGGCGTATGGGCTGTCTTCAGATTCCAAGTCGTAGCGCAGCCCGTCGGCACCGAGGTAGCCGGCGACATTGATGGTGGGCACATCTGACCTTGTTGCTAGCAGAGCCTTTTGATAGTCGGTGAGCGGGGCGCCGATCTTATTAAGGGTAATGGCTGCAATCTCGTTTGCCCCGACGGTGTCGTAGACGTTGAGCTCGGTATTGCCGGCGATCTCATAGTTAGCCCAGACGAGATATGTCGACTGATAGATACGGAAAGCGTGGCTTGCCGTATCTTCCTGAGGGTACAGCTCGTCGTTGAGAGTCGTTGCGGCGCTCGGCTGATGGTCGCCAAAAAAGACAAGAACAACCGGTCTGCCGATGTTGCGGAGCTCGTTGATAAAGTACTCGAGGTCCCGGTCGGATGCGTTGATGCAGGTGAGATAGGTGTTGAGCGCGCTGTTGGCGCCTTCGCTGGCTCCCTCGACCCAATAGTTTGTCAGCTCTTCGGCGGGAACGGTGCCATAGTCGTAGCCGCCGTGATTTTGCATCGTGACGTCAAAGATGAACTGCGGCGCTTCGTCGGTTCTAAGCAGGTCGAGTATCTTGTCGTAGGTGGCGTAGTCGCATACGCCGGCATGGTAATAGGGCGCACCTTCGAAATCGCCGATTGAAAGAAAGTCTCCAAAGCCCAGCTGCTGATAGATTTTATCTCGATGGTAGTTGACGGGGTTTTGCGGGTGCATAGCGGTAGTGGTATACCCAAGCTCTTTAAGGTCCTTTGCCAGGCTGTTTACGCCATTCATCTGATACAGCTGATAGGGGATCTTGCCTAATCCGACAAAGGCCGTTGTCGCTCCGGTCAAAAATTCGAATTCGGAGTTCGCCGTTCCGCCACCGGCGACCGAAGCGAGCATGGTGCCGCGAACAAGTGTGTCGGGAAGCGAGTTGTAGAATGCGGGGCCGGTGTACCCGGCCGCCTGGAGCTGCTCAAAGCACGAAAGGTCGCTAAAACTCTCATTCATGACGGCAACAATCGTCGGCTTGATTTCATTGAACTGGGCAACGGCCGCCGCGCGCTGCTCGCTCGAGCCATACGTGCTGTCGTAGGCGGCGGCGAGCTCCTGCTCGATGCTCTGCGCCTCATCGGGCGTATAGTCTTCGGGCTTCTCAATGGGCAACTCGTTGACCATTTCGGTGAACGAAGTGATAAAACCCTGAGACGCATACGTGGTGATGGGCTGCCAACGGTCAAATCCAAAATCCAGCGCCTGCTCCAAGTCGATGTTGGAAAAGCCTGAGAGCCCCACAACGGTCACTAGCAGAAAAGCACAGAGGTTAGTGGCGATAGCGGGGAAGACATGGGTGGGCGTACGGAGCTTTCGCGGTCGGATGAGCGAAAGAAGCCCCAGGGAAATCTCCAGCAGGGCGAGAGAGGTTACGATTCCGGCGGTAAAGGTAAACTCGTATCCCTCGCTCACTTCCATTGCGGTGCCAAGGGCCAAGATATCGCTTGGCAGGATGGCTTCGCCTTTAAACGTTATGACGAAGTGCTCGGCAATGCCAAGGATGCAGCAGACGACGGGCACGAGAGCCATGACGCCTCCATGACGCTGTCCCAGCAAATAAAGAGAGAGCAGAACCGTCGCGAGCAGCCCGACGGAAAACCCGAATGAGTTGGCGGGAATGCGATAGAACGTTTCGTTGCAGGCAATTTCGAGTGAAACGAACGAGAGCGCTGAAACAGCGGCGATGACAAGGATGTCACGGCAAATACAGGCAACCGTTCCCGTCGCAAGATCGGTTTGGTCGATAAGTCCCGAAACCAAGGGCTCGACAAGAAGCATGACGGCGGCAGCACCGAGCGCCGAATAAGAAAGGACCCATAGGGAGCTGCCCTCATTTACGAGCAATTGATTCGTAACCCATGCAGCTACCACGCCGAGCGGGATGAGGAGCGTCGCGCACCAAAAGACGCGGGCAATGGGTGGCTTTTCGTTGCGTTTGATTGAAAAATACACGCGCACGACGACGGCGGCCACGATAAGGACGGCGATGAATATGGGCAGATTGGCCATGTCGCTCGAAGTGATTTCAAGGGGGATATCTTCGGTCATGGACGTTCCTCTGGTACAACAAATTAAGTTCAGTATTAGATTACTGTAACCTTTCCACGGCATTTCGAGAAACAAAGCGCCCGATACGCAAAGCTAAAGGTCTGCGAATCTTGTATTACGAACATCTGTGCGCGTCGAGTGCGCTAAACTCATCGGCAGTATGATTCGATGCAATAGGAGGCAAGGAGCTTCCATGTCTGATTCTTCTATCGTTATTCGCGGCGCCCGTGAGCACAACCTCCGTGATATCGATGTTTCCATTCCGCGTGACCAACTCGTGGTCATTACCGGTCTTTCTGGCTCGGGCAAGAGTTCGCTGGCATTTGACACTATCTATGCCGAGGGCCAGCGTCGATACGTCGAGAGCCTTTCGAGCTATGCGCGCCAGTTCTTGGGCCAGATGGACAAACCCGACTTGGATTCAATCGACGGCCTTTCGCCGGCGGTGTCGATCGACCAAAAGACGACGTCTAAAAACCCTCGCTCGACGGTTGGCACCGTAACCGAGATTTATGACTATCTGCGCCTGCTGTTCGCCCGTGTGGGCACCCCGCACTGTCCCGAATGCGGCCGTGTCATTGAGCGCCAGACGACCGACCAGGTTGCCGACAAGGTCTTGACGGCGGGGGAGGGCCGCCGCGCGTTTGTGCTGGCACCGGTGGTGCGCGGGCGAAAAGGCGAGTACACCAAACTGTTTGAGGATCTTCGCGCCGAGGGCTTTAGCCGCGTGCGTGTCGACGGTGAAGTGCGCTCGCTCGACGATCAGATCGATCTGGACAAGAAGTTCAAGCACGATATCGAGGTCGTGGTCGACCGCATCGTGATCCGTGAGAACTCTCTGGGCCGTATCGCCGAGTCTGTTGAGCAGGCGACCGCGCTGGCGCACGGCAATGTGAACGTATACTTGCTGCCCGACCGCGACGCTCCCGAGGGGACCGAAGGCGAGTTGCTGGAGTATTCGCTGGCGTTAGCGTGCCCGGAGCATGGGCACTCCATCGATGACCTGCAGCCGCGTGATTTCTCGTTCAACGCGCCCTATGGCGCGTGCCCAGAGTGCGATGGCCTGGGCTTTAAGAAGACGGTCGATGCCGAGGCCCTAATCGAAGACCCCTCGAAGTCGATCGCCGACGGGGTCTTTGGCAGCCTGTTTGGCAACTCTAACTACTATCCGCAGATTTTTGCTGCGGTCTGCAAACACTTTAAGGTGAGCGTCGATACGCCGTGGGAGGATCTGCCTCCGCGGGTGCGTCGCGCGTTTTTAGACGGCATGGGCGACCAGAAGATTTCGGTCGACTATCAAAAGCTCGATGGGCGCCGCAGCCAGTGGGACACCAAGTTCTCGGGCGTGCGCAATATCCTGTACGAGCGCTATACCGAGACGACGAATGAGAACACCAAGGCGCGCTTGGAGAAGTACATCCGCGAGGAGCCGTGCTCGAGCTGCCACGGCGCTCGTTTGCGCCCCGAGATGCTCGCTGTTACCGTAGGCGGTAAGTCCATTTACGAGGTCTGTTGCCTATCGTGCCGCGAGTCGCTCGAGTTTTTTGAGGGCTTGGAACTCACCGAGCGCCAACAGTTTATCGGCGGGCGCATCGTCAAGGAAATCCTGGAGCGCTTGCGTTTTCTGGTCGATGTTGGACTCGACTATCTGACGCTCGATCGTGCCTCGGCGACGCTTTCCGGAGGCGAGGCCCAGCGCATTCGCCTGGCAACGCAGATCGGCGCCGGCCTCATGGGTGTCCTGTACATTTTGGACGAGCCATCGATTGGCCTCCATCAGCGTGATAACGAGCGCCTGATCAAGACGCTTGAGCGCCTACGCGATATCGGCAATACCGTCATCGTCGTCGAGCATGATGAGGATACGATTCGTGCTGCCGACTATGTGATCGACATGGGCCCCGGTGCGGGCGTGAACGGCGGACACGTGGTCGCCGCGGGAACGCCTGCCGATATCATGGCGTGCCCCGATTCGATGACGGGTGCCTACCTGACCGGCAAGCGAATGATTCGGGTTCCCGATGAACGCCGCAAGCCCGGTCGCGGCTGCCTTAAGATCACGGGCGCCCGCGCCAACAACCTCAAAAACGTTACCGCCAAGATCGAGTTTGGTACGCTTACGGTCGTTACCGGCGTGTCGGGATCGGGTAAGAGCTCCCTGGTTACCGACACCATCGCACCTGCCCTTACGAATGCCATTCACCGTTCGACGCGCCCTGTGGGTCCGTACAAAAAGCTCGAGGGTATCGAGTGCATCGATAAGGTGATCGACATTGACCAGTCGCCGATCGGCCGTACACCGCGTTCCAATCCCGCTACGTACATTGGCCTGTGGGATGATCTGCGCGCGCTGTTTGCGAGCACACCGGAGTCGAAGGCACGCGGCTACTCGCCGGGACGTTTCTCCTTCAACGTGAGTGGCGGGCGCTGTGAGGCGTGCAAGGGCGACGGACAAATTAAGATCGAGATGCACTTCCTTCCCGATATCTATGTCCCCTGTGAGGTCTGCGGCGGCAAACGCTATAACCGCGAGACGCTTGAGGTCACCTACCGTGGTAAGACCATCTCGGACGTGCTCGACATGAGCGTCACCGAGGCACTGGCCTTCTTTGGGAATATCCCGCAGATTAAGCGCAAGCTCCAGACGCTGTACGATGTAGGCTTGGGCTACGTGAGCCTGGGCCAGCCCGCTACGACGCTCTCGGGCGGCGAGGCGCAGCGTGTGAAGCTCGCCAAGGAGCTTCATCGACGCCAGACGGGCAAGACGTTCTATATTTTGGATGAGCCGACGACCGGCCTTCATTTTGAGGACGTCCGCCAGCTGCTCGATGTGCTGCAGCGCTTGGTCGATGCGGGCAACACGGTGCTGGTGATTGAACACAACCTTGATGTCATCAAGGTTGCCGACCGCCTGATCGATATGGGCCCCGAGGGCGGTAACGGCGGCGGAACCGTCGTGGTTTCGGGCACACCGGAGCAGGTTGCGGACTGTCCGCAGAGTTATACGGGCAAGTTTTTGGCGCCGTTGCTCAGGCGTGACCGGGAGCGTCAGGCTCAACTTGATGCTCAATAAATAGGCGATTCAGTTTATGGGCGCCATCGACTCCTTGTGATTCGATGGCGCTTGCTGTGTCGAAGTGACGTATGCAGCCGAATTGGACATATACTTAATCCTTGCGTCCGAATGCGAGGGAAAGGATATGCCATGGCAAAGGCTGTAAAGACGCCAAAAACCAATGCGATGCGCGAGCTGGAAAGCGCCGGCATTTCCTATGTTCTACATACGTACGAAGACGATGGTGATGAGTCGGCGGGCCTGGGGGTCGCGATTTCGGAGCAGCTTGGCGAGGAGCCCGGACAAGGATTTAAGACCTTGGTCTGCGTGACGCCGTCCAACGACCACGTCGTGTGCTGCATCCCTGTTGCCGACGAGCTCGATCTAAAGTCCGCCGCGCGTGCCGCGGGGGAGAAGTCCTTGGCCATGATGCATGTGAAGGATTTGCTTGCGGCGACTGGCTACGTTCGCGGCGGCTGCAGTCCGGTCGGTATGAAAAAACGCTACCGGACGCTCATTGATGAGACATGTGTCCTTTGGGATACCATTTTTATTTCGGGAGGCAAGCGTGGTTATCAGCTTGAGCTTGCACCCGATGATTTAATTGCATTTTGCGGGGCGACGGTCGCCCCGATTACGAGAGAGGACTGAGCGATGCCGCAGGAAGAATTGAAGTGCGGAGCTCATTTTGCAAAAGAATCTGCGCCTCAGACACCCTCATCCGAAGCTTCTTCGTCGCGAGACGACACTGACGACATGGGCTCGTCGGACTACTCCACGGTTGGTCGTTCCGCCGGGCTTATGACCATCCTGACCATCGTGTCTCGCGTCACCGGTTTTATCCGCACGTGGGCAATGGCGGCCGCTATCGGCATGTCGCTGCTCTCGTCTTCCTATCAGGTCGCCAACAACCTGCCCAATATGCTCTACGAACTCGTGATGGGCGGCATGCTCGTGACGGCGTTTTTGCCCGTGTACATGGGCGTGAGGCGTGAGCAGGGTCGCGAGGCCTCTAACGAGTACGTGGGCAACCTGCTCGGTATTCTGCTATTGGTGCTGGGTGGCATTTCGTTGCTGGGGACCGTGTTCGCCCCGGGCTTTATCTGGACGCAATCGTTCCTTTCGGGTGACGGCGGCAGCATGGATACCGCTGCGTTCATGTTCCGTTTCTTTGCCATCCAGATTCTGTTTTATGGTTTGGGCTCGGTGTTTTCGGGCGTCCTCAACGCACACCGCGACTACTTCTGGTCGACGTTTGCCCCGGTCCTCAACAATGTGATCGTCATTGCGAGCTTTATGGGCTTTGCGCCCGTGTCCGCACAGTTTGGCGAACGTGCCGGCATCATCTTGATTGCGGCCGGTACGACCCTCGGTGTCTTTGTTCAGATGGCATGTCAGATCCCCGCGCTTGGCAAGCACGGCGTGCATCCCCATATCCATATCGACTTTAAGGACCCCGCACTGCGCCAGACGATTGCGCTCGGTATCCCGACGCTGCTCGCCACGGTGTGCATGTTTGTCTCGACTTCTATCACCAACGCTGCTGCGCTGGTGGTCCAGCCCGAGACTGGTCCTTCCGTCATCGCCTATGCGCGCCTGTGGTACACGCTGCCCTACGCGCTGATTGCCGCCTCGCTTTCGACGGCGCTCTATACCGAGCTCTCTCACGACGCACAGGAGAAGGATTACGACAGCGTCCGCACGGGCATTTCGCGTGGCGTCGCCCAGATGCTGTTCTTCCTGATTCCATTCGCGCTGTACCTGATTGTCTTCGCGCGTCCGCTCAACATGATCTACTGCGCTGGCAAGTTCGATGAGTCCGGTGTGGCGCTGGTGTCGGAGTTCCTTATCTACCTGGCACTTTCCCTGCCGCTCTACGGCGTGGTCGTGCTGATGCAGAAGAGCTTCTCTGCCTTGCTCGACATGAAGCCCTATAGCCGCTATTGTCTGTATTCCGCCATCGGCCAGGCCGGCTCGGTTCTGCTGTTTGGCGTTGTGCTGGGCTTCGGTATGCCGGCAATCGCGCTTTCGTATGTCGTCGACTACGTGATCTTGGTCGGTTGCTCGCTGTGGTGGCTGCGTCGTCGCCTGCGTGGCCTTCAGGTCAAATCTATCCTGCATGGCGGTTTCTTTGGCCTTTTGCTCGGCGGCCTAGGGGCTGCCGCAGGCGCCGGCGTCATGTGGGCGCTTGAACACTTTGTCGGGGTACTTGGCGGCTCGATTCTGATTACTCTTGGCTACGTTTGCGTTGCGGGTGTCGTCTCGCTTGCTGTTACCTTTGGCCTTGCCGTCGTCCTTAAGATGCCCGAGGTCTCGGCGCTGATTCGTCGCAAGTAGGTGCGCGTGGCCGGTCACGACAACATTCCAACGCTTGCCGAGCAGGTTTCGCGCGTTCCCACGCAGCCCGGCTGCTACCTTTGGAAAGACGCCAAGGGCGATGTCATCTACGTGGGCAAGGCGAAAAACCTGCGCGCCCGTATGCGTCAGTACGTGACGCTGCAGGACGAGCGCCAGAAGATCCCGCTGATGATGCAGCTGGTGGCGAGCTTTGACTATATCGTGGTGGAGACCGAGCACGAGGCGTTGGTGCTCGAGCGCAATTTGATTGGTCAGTACCATCCGTACTTTAACGTCGACCTCAAGGATGACAAGAGCTACCCCTTTATCGCCATTACAAAGGGCGACCTGTATCCCGCTATCAAATACACGCGTGAGCGTCATAAGCCGGGAACGCGCTATTTTGGACCTTATACCGATAGCCGCGCGGCACGTGAGACGATAGATACGCTGCGCAAGGTTATCCCCATCTGCTCCGCATCCTGTGCGGAGTGGCGTCGTTGTCGCCGTATCGTCGAGTCCCACAAGGGCGAGGAAGACATCGTCAATATGATTTGCGCGCAAAACGGGCGCCCCTGCTTTGACTACCATGTCGGGCGCGGCCCGGGTGCGTGTGTCGGCGCGATTTCCCCGGCAGACTATGCCAAGAACGTCAAGCGTGTCGAGCGCTTTTTGTCGGGCCATCGCAAGGATGTCGTCGATGAGCTGACCTCCGAGATGACGGATGCCGCTGAGGCGCTCGACTTTGAGCGCGCGGCACGCGTCAAACGTCGTTTGGAGGTCATCAGGGGTCTGGACGATCGTCAGCAAGTCGTTTTTCCCTCCAGTGTCGATATCGATGTCATCGGGTTCTATCGCGAGGAGACCATCTCCGCCGCTTGCGTCTTCGTCGTTCGCGAGGGCCGAACAGTTCGCACCTGCGAGTTCATTCTCGACAAGGGTCTTGATGTTGACGAGGAAGAGCTCCAGTCGGGCTTTCTTAAGCGCTATTACGACGAGACGGCTGATATTCCAGCTGAGGTCAACCTTTCCGTCGAGCTTGAGGATGCGGAGGCGCTGGGGGAGTGGCTTGCGGGCAAGCGTGAGCGTTCCTGCCATCTCCATAGGCCGCAGCGTGGCGAAAAGCACCGTCTGCTCGATATGGCATCCAAAAATGCGCGCCATGCCCTCATGCGCTACATGATGCGAACGGGGTACGCTGACGACCGCACCAATCAAGCGCTCCTGGAGCTCGAAAGTGCGTTGGCGCTGCCATCGCCGCCGTTGCGTATCGAGTGCTTCGATATCTCTACACTGCATGGCACCTTTACGGTCGCCTCGATGGTGGTGTTTACCAACGGGCGCGCCGACAAGAGTCAGTATCGTCGTTTTAAAATTCAGGCCGAATTGGACGAGGCAAACGACTTCGTGTCGATGTCCGAGGTTTTGGGACGACGTTATGCTCCCGAGCGCATGGCCGACGAGCGCTTTGGCTCGCGCCCCGATTTGCTCGTTGTCGATGGCGGTAAGCCGCAATTGACCGCTGCGATCAAGCAACTTGAGGCTCTTGGGCTCGATATACCAGTTTGTGGCTTGGCAAAGGCCGATGAGGAGGTTTTCGTGCCTTGGGACGAGACTCCCGTCGTGCTGCCGACCGGGTCCGCGTCGCTCTATCTAATTAAACAGGTGCGCGATGAATCGCACCGTTTTGCCATCACGTTCCATCGCGAATTGCGCGATAAAGCCATGACGGTTTCGGTACTCGATGACATTCCAGGCGTGGGACCCACCAGAAAACGTGCCCTTATGCGCCATTTTGGCTCGATGAAGCGTTTGCGCGCGGCGAGCGAGCAAGAGATCGCGGAAGTTCGAGGCGTTCCTGCCGATGTCGCCAAAGCGGTTCACGAGGCGCTCGTTGCATGGAATGCCGAGCGCGCCGAGGCGGCGGCAAAGCAATCCGAAAACTAAACACGCCTCTAAACAACTGATATACATGATTGCGTGATTTTCAATCATTTATTTCACGGCGATTACCAGCCGATTTCGGGTTTAATTAACGCTAAAACGTTTGACTAGCCATGGTGAACAACCCTGCTATCCTGCGGGTTGACGAAGACTGATATCTCACCTCGTCGATACATACTGTCTGGCGAATCGTTTGTCAATGAATTCGGTGAACGGTAGCAAATACCGTTCAAGCGTATGTATGTATCGGTCGCCGAGCGCGGCACCTCAGTTGGGTTCGTCGGTAGGTAAGGTATATATCGTCCGCAAGTTGCGCGGGGGCACGTCTAGGTGCTTCCGGGTAAGATTCTCTATTGATAGGAGAAGACATGGCCATCATCAACAAGGGTATGTCCAGGCGTTCGTTCCTCGGCCTCACCGGCAGCGTCGCTGCTGTCGCAGGGCTTGGTCTCACCGGCTGCGGTGGCAGCTCCAGCGACGAGGGTTCCGCTTCCGGTTCCACCGATTCCGCCAATCGTGGCGGCGGCGTGATCACCGCTGGTTCCGCTTACGCTCCGTCCAGCTTCGATCCCGCCAGCACCGGCTCCGCAGTGGGCCTGGGTGCTAACTGGCACGTCGTCGAGGGCCTCTACGGCATCGATTACCACGACTACAGCACCTTCAACGAGCTCGCCACCGACGATCCCAAGTCTGTGGACGACACCACTTTCGAGGTCACCATCCGCAAGGGCGCCAAGTTTTCCGATGGCACCGAGGTCACCGCTGACGATGTCGTTGCCTCCTACACCGCTTGCGCCGCTTCCGCTACCTATGCTCCGTTCTTCCAGCCCTTCGAGTCCATCGAGGCCAAGGACGCCAGCACCGTGACGGTCAAGACCAAGGTCCCCAACTTCTCCCTGCTCAAGGATCGTCTGGCCATCGTCCGCGTTACCCCGGCCACCCAGACCGAGGAGGATCGCGCCAAGCAGCCGATCGGCTCCGGCCCCTGGATGTACGACTCTATCTCCGATACCGAGATCACCCTGGTTCCCAACCCCGAGTACAACGGTGAGTATGCTGCCGAGGATAAGAAGATCCAGTACAGCATCCTGACCGACCCCACCGCTCGCGTTACCGCTCAGCAGGAGGGCTCCACGCTCGTTATGGAGCTCGTTACCGCTGACGCCGTCGACCAGCTCGAGAGCGCCGGCTGCAAGATCGATAACGTTCAGGGTTTCGGCACCCGCTTCATCATGTTCAACGTCGCCAAGGAGCCTTGGAACAACGTCAAGGTCCGTCAGGCTGTCATGTATGCGCTCGACACCGAGAAGATGGTCAGCAACACCTTCGCCGGCCTTGCCACCGCTGCCAGCTGCTACCTTCCCAAGAGCTTCACCAACTATCATGAGGCTTCCACGGTGTACAAGACCGACGCCAAGAAGGCTAAGAAGCTCATCGAGGAGTCTGGCATCACCCCGGGTGCCATCACCCTGCGCACCACCGACAACGAGCAGATTAAGGGCATGGCCGCCCAGGTCAAGAACGACCTCGACGCTCTCGGCTTCGATGTGACCATCCAGACCGATACCTCGCCGGCTACCTACGCTGCCATTGACGGCGGCGAGGCCTACGATATCCTCCTTGCCCCTGGCGATCCTTCCTGCTTCGGCGCTGATCCCGACCTGCTGCTCAACTGGTGGTACGGCGACAACGTCTGGATGCAGACCCGTTGCCCGTGGAAGGAGTCCGCTGAGTGGCAGAAGCTCCACGGTCTCATGGACGAGGCTCTTGCCGCCGAGGGCGACGAGCAGCAGAAGAAGTGGAACGAGTGCTTCGACATCATTGCCGACAACGCCGTTCTGTACCCCGTTGTCCACGTCAAGACCGTCTCCGCTTCCTGGGACGATCCGTCCACTGCGCCCAACGGCGAGGCCCTCGATGGCTTCAAGGGCATCGGCACGACGAGCATGTCCTTCAGGGGCGTTGCGACCGTCAAGGCGTAAGACTCGCTTGAGTCTGTATGCAGGATGTCGGTCGCTGGGACCGTATCCTCATAGTTGAAACAAAGACCCGGGCGGCAACGATGTCGCTCGGGTCTTGTAATGAGTATCCGTACTCATATACCAGTTGGTCCTACCGACAAAAGAAAGGGGAGAGAACGTGAACAACTTGCTACGTTTGATTGGAAGGCGTCTTGTGGCGCTGCCGATCATGGCATTGGGCGTCACCGTCCTGGTGTTCTTCCTTATGTCGTTCTCCAAGACCGACCCCGCCTACACGGCGTTGGGTGACGGTGCCTCGCCCGAGGCGGTTGCCGAGTACCATGAGAAGTATGGTCTGGACGACCCCTGGCCCGTGCGCTACGTGCGCTATATGGGCGATCTGATCCATGGCGACATGGGCACCTATGGTGCTGCTCGCAACTCCGTTGCCAAGCGCATCTCCACGGCCCTGCCCGTCACGATGCAGCTGACCTTTATCGGTCTTGCCATCGGTGCAGTCGTTTCGTTTTTGCTCGGCGTCATCGCGGCACTGTATCGCGACAAATGGCCGGACCAAGTGATCCGCGTCTTTTCCATCGCCGGCTTGGCAACCCCGTCGTTCTGGCTTGCCGTTCTGTTGATCCTGCTGTTCTCTTCCTACCTTAAGGTGCTCCCGGCATCGGGTGCTCTGCCTCACTTCACCACGAATCCGGTTGGCTATCTGGGACGTATGATCATGCCCGCTATCGCCTTGGCATTTCCGCTGACGGGCCAGATGACTCGTATCGTGCGTACCGCCATGGTCGAGGAGCTCGACAAGGATTATGTCCGTATGGCTCGCGGCGCCGGCGTTCCCGAGAAGGTCGTCGTCGGCATCAACGTTCTTCGCAATGCGCTGATCACCCCGGTCACCACCCTCGGTCTTAAGATCGGTTACCTCATGGGCGGCGCCGTCGTCATCGAGGTTATCTTCAACCTCCCCGGCATGGGCACCGCGATTCTGCAGGGCGTTCAGGGCAACGAGGCGAACCTGGTTCAGGGTGTCGTTATCGTCGTTGCTCTTGCCTTCATCATCATCAACATCGTGGTTGACATGCTCTATCTGCTCATCAACCCGCGCATCAGGACGGTGTAGATTATGGTAAAGATTCGAGAGAAGCAAACCGAGCAGCTCGAGAAGGCTGCCTCCAAGGGGCTCAAGCTCGGTGGCTGGAAGAAGATGACGCTGTCTTCTAAGATTGCCGCCGTCGTGCTGGTGCTGGTCGCCCTGACTGCGATTCTGGCGCCCCTTCTTGCCCCCTATAGCCCGGTCGAGATCTTTACGGCTCGCCAGGCTCCCGGCAACGGATTTATCTTCGGTACCGACGATAAGGGTCGCGACATTCTGTCGCGTATGCTCTACGGTGGTCGTTACTCGCTGATTATCGGCTTTGGCGCCACTGCCATGGCTCTGGTCTGCGGCTCGGTCGTGGGCGCCCTTGCAGCGGTTTCGCGCAAGGCCGTCTCCGAGACGATCATGCGTATCTTGGACATCATCATGTCCATCCCTGGCATCGCCCTCGCGGCCGTCTTTGTCTCCATCCTGGGCAACTCCGTGCCGTCGATCATCTTCGCCATCGGCTTTATGTACACTCCGCAGATTGCCCGTATCGTGCGCGCCAACATCGTGTCCGAGTACGGCGAGGACTATGTCCGCGCGGTCATCGTTTCCGGCGCAAAGGCTCCGTGGATTTTGATCAAGCATGTTCTGCGTAACTGCATCGCCCCGATCATGGTCTTCACCGTTACCCTGGTCGCCGACGCCATCATCTTCGAGGCTTCGCTGACCTTCATCGGCGCTGGTATCCAGGAGCCCACCGCCACCTGGGGCAACATCCTCGCCGACGCCCGCGGCGGCGTGCTCGCCGGCCGTTGGTGGCAGGCGCTGTTCCCGGGCCTGGCCATCATGATCACCTGCCTGGCGCTCAACATCCTCTCCGAGGGCATTACCGACGCCATGGCCGCTGCACCCTCCGCCGCCCTGGATCCGACCGATTCCTCCAAGCGTCGCGAGGCCGACCTGCTGGTCTCCGACCCCGTTCGCGCCTACAAGGAGCAGGCCCAGTCCCTCTCCGCTCGCCTTGGCGCCCTGCGCGATGTCGAGCTCAAGCGTGACGATCGCCATGTGCCCGACGAGTCAGTCGAACCGATTCTCTCGGTCCGTGACTTCTGCATTCAGTTTGAGCATCACGGTGATATCAACGTCGTCGACCATGTCAACTTTGACGTCCGTCCTGGTCAGACCATGGGCCTGGTGGGCGAGTCCGGTTGCGGTAAGTCCATCACCACGCTGGCCATCATGGGCCTGACCGATGAGGACGAGCACCTTTCCGGCGAGGTCCTCTGGGAGGGCCGTGACCTGCTCAAGATGAGCAAGAAGGAGTGGTTCGGTCTGCGCGGTACCGATATCGCTATGGTCTATCAGGACGCCCTGTCCTCGCTCAACCCCTCCATGCTCATCTCTGCCCAGATGAAGCAGCTCACCAAGCGCGGCGGAACCCGCAGCGCCGAGGAGCTCCTGGAGCTCGTCGGCCTCGATCCCAAGCGCACGCTCGAGAGCTATCCGCACGAGCTTTCCGGCGGCCAGCGTCAGCGTGTCCTGATCGCTATGGCCCTTACCCGCGACCCCAAGCTGGTCATCTGCGACGAGCCCACGACCGCTCTGGACGTTACCGTCCAGAAACAGGTCATCAAGCTGCTCAACGATCTTCAGGCCAAGCTCGGCTTTGCCATGATCTTCGTTTCGCACGACCTGGCGCTGGTCGCCGAGGTCGCCCACAACATCACGGTTATGTACGCCGGTCAGGTTATCGAGCAGGCGCCCACCAAGGAGCTGCTCACTAACCCGATTCACGAGTACACCCGCGGTCTTCTGGGCTCCGTTCTGTCCATCGAGAGCGGTTCGGGCCGCCTGCACCAGGTGCCCGGCGCCGTTCCGAGTCCGCGCGATTTCCCCAAGGGCGATCGCTTTGCGCCCCGCTCGAGCCATCCGCGTATTGGCCTGGACACCCGTCCGGTCTTCAAACGCGTGCCCGGCACCGAGCACTTCTATTCCGAGCTCCCCGACGAGGTGCTCAAGGCAAATGGTTTGACCCCTCACGCGGAGGTGATGTAGATGAGCGAGACCGCAGTCAACGGCGTCGAGCCGATCATCTTCCTTGATGACGTCCACGTCACCTTTAGGACCCGTAC
>URGF01000013.1 GCA_900547285.1 uncultured Collinsella sp. | reverse complement strand
TGCCGCAGCGTAAGCTCGTGACCACTGCTGCCGCCGGCTACTCCAGCTACGGCAACCAGATCGGCCTTGCCACCGGTCAGGTCAACGAACTCTATCACCCCGGCTACGTCGCCAAGCGCATGGAGGTCGGCGCCGTCGTGGGCGCTACCCCGGCAAACCACGTGCGTCGCGAGTGCCCCGCCCCCACCGACAAGATCATCCTGCTGGGCGGCCGCACCGGCCGTGACGGCATCGGCGGTGCCACCGGCTCCTCCAAGACCCAGAACACCGAGTCCATCGAGACATCGGGCGCCGAGGTCCAGAAGGGCAACGCCCCGGTCGAGCGCAAGCTGCAGCGCCTGTTCCGCCGCGGCGATGCCTGCCGTCTGATCAAGCGCTGCAACGACTTTGGCGCCGGCGGTGTCTCGGTCGCCGTAGGCGAGCTTGCCGACGGCCTGTATGTCGACCTTGATACCGTGACCAAAAAGTACGACGGTCTTGACGGCACCGAGCTCGCCATCTCCGAGTCCCAGGAGCGCATGGCCTGCGCCGTCGCCGACGGTGACGTCGAGGAGTTCATGGGCTACGCCGCCGAGGAGAACCTGGAGGCAACCGTCATCGCCGAGGTTACCGCCGAGCCGCGCATGCGCATGGCCTGGAACGGCGTCGCCATCGTCGATCTGTCCCGCGAGTTCCTCAACTCCAACGGTGCGCCCAAGCACCAGGTCGCCCACGTCTGCGCCCGCAGCGTGTGGCAGCCCAGCTGGGCCGGCACCACGCTTGCCGAGCGCATGACCTCGCTCGTCACCGACCTTAACGTCGCTTCCAACAAGGGCCTTTCCGAGCGCTTCGACTCCACCATCGGTGCTGCGACCGTACTCATGCCCTTTGGCGGCAAGACGCAGCTCACTCCGAGCTCTGCCATGGTCGCCAAGTTCCCCGTGGACGGCGAGACCACCACGGCGAGCGCTATGGCATGGGGCTTCAACCCCTACCTGATGGAGGCCGACCAGTTTGCGGGCGCCTACCTGTCCGTGGTCGAGTCCATCGCCAAGCTCGTTGCCGCCGGCTTTGAGCACAAGCGCGCCTATCTCTCCTTCCAGGAGTACTTCGAGCGCCTGCGCATCGAGGCCGAGCGTTGGGGCAAGCCCATGGCAGCCGTCCTGGGCGCCCTTATGGCCCAGGTCGATCTGGGTGCCGGCGCCATCGGTGGCAAGGATTCCATGAGCGGCTCGTTTGAGGACGAGGCCGGTGAGCTCAACGTTCCGCCGACCCTGATCAGCTTCGCTGTTGCCGTGGGTAAGGCCGCCCGTGCCGTCTCGCCCGAGTTCAAGGGCCTCACGCACCGCGTCGTCCGCATCGCCCCCGCCACCTACGGCGAGGACTACCGCCCCGACGCCCAGCAGCTGCTCGCCGCGTTTGACGCCGTCGAGGCGCTCACCGCCACCGGCGATGCCCTGGCCGTCTCCACGCCCGGCTACGGCTGCGGCGCCGAGAGCCTCTTTAAGATGTGCGTCGGAAACCAGATCGGTATCGAGCTTGCCGAGGACGTGGACGTGGAGAGCCTCTTCACCCCGCTCTACGGCAGCTTTATCGTCGAGCTCGCCGAGGACGCCAAGCTGCCCGAGGTCGCCGACGGCGTTGTCGTCGAGCCCCTGGGTACCACCGTCGAGGGCTATGTCATCGACACCGGCTCCGAGGTCATCGAGCTCGCCGAGCTCCAGGAGGCCTGGGAGAGCGGCATCGAGGGCGTCTTCGCCTACCGCAGCGCCGGCGAGACCCCCGAGGTCGAGACCATCGACTTCCGTGCCAAGGATATCCACGTGTACGGCGGCGCCAAGATCGCCCGCCCGCACGTGATCATCCCCGTGTTCCCCGGCAACAACTGCGAGTACGATAGCGCCCGTGCCTTCCGCGCAGCCGGCGCCGAGGCCGACACCTTTGTGATCAACAACCTCACGCCCGAGGCCGTCGCCGAGAGCACCCACGAGCTCGCCCGCCGCATCCGTGCAAGCCAGATCGTCATGATCCCCGGCGGCTTCTCGGGCGGCGACGAGCCCGACGGCTCGGCCAAGTTCATCACGGCGTTCTTCCGCGCTCCCGAGGTCACCGAGGCGGTCCGCGACCTGCTCAAGGCCCGCGATGGCCTGATGCTGGGCATCTGCAACGGCTTCCAGGCCCTGGTCAAGCTCGGTCTGGTGCCCTACGGTGACATCGTCGATGCCACGCCGGATGCACCCACGCTGACGTTCAACACCATCGGTCGCCATCAGAGCCGCCTGGTGCGCACCCGTATCTCGTCCAACCTGTCCCCGTGGCTGTCGCAGTGCAGCCTGGACGACCCCTACACCGTCGCCATCAGCCACGGCGAGGGCCGCTTTGTCGCCAACGACGAGGTGCTCGCCCAGCTGATCGCCAACGGCCAGGTCGCCACGCAGTACGTGGGCGAGGACGGCAAGCCCAGCATGGACCTTTCCGTCAACCCCAACGGCTCCGCACTCGCCATCGAGGGCATCACGAGCCCCGACGGCCGCGTCCTGGGCAAGATGGGCCATGCCGAGCGTCGCGGCGACAACCTGTACCGCAACGTGCCCGAGCATGTCCCCGGCGATAAGTTCATGCCGATCTTTGAGAGCGGCGTGGCCTACTTCGCTTAAACCTTTCCCATCGGGTACAATCCCTTCGGGTAACAACACCCGCCACCGGCACCCCCGGTGGCGGGTTCTTTTTTTGCTTCACGCATACAGGAAGGACATCATGGAAAGCCGCAAGCCGTATCTCGCCACCCTGCCCGGACTCATCCTGGGCTGCCTCGTCTGCTGCGCGCTTTGGGGGTCGGCTTTTCCTTGCATCAAGATCGGCTACGGCCTCTTTGGCATTCCCGCGCACGATAGCGCCTCGCAGCTGCTCTTCGCGGGTCTGCGCTTTACGCTTGCCGGTACCCTGGTTATCGTTGGGATGAGCGCGGCTCAGCGCCGTCCCCTCATTCCGCGCGCTCGCGACATCAAGCCCATCTTTGTCTTGTCGCTCTTCCAGACTATCGGGCAGTACTTCTTTTTCTATCTGGGACTCTCGCGCGCCAGCGCCATGTCGAGCTCCATCATCGAAGCCAGTGCCAACTTCCTTGCAATCCTCTTTGCCGCCCTGGCGTTTCACACCGAGAAGCTCAATACGGCCAAGGTACTTGGCTGTGTGCTGGGCTTTGCCGGTGTAGCACTCGTCAACCTTTCGAGCGCGGATGGCACCTTTGGCTTTGCGCTCGACGGCGAGGGCTTTATCCTGGCTTCCACGGTTGCGGGCGCCCTATCGACCTGCCTCATTGGCATCTTCTCGCGCGAGCATGACGGCGTTCTGCTCGCCGGCTGGCAGTTTTTAGTCGGAGGTTTGGTCCTTACCGCCATCGGGTTTTTGATGGGCGGCGCGCTCTCCCCCACCGCGATCATCCCCGCCATCGCGCTCATTATCTATATGGCACTCATTTCCGCCGTCGCGTACTCGCTGTGGTCCCGCCTGCTCGCCGTCAACCCCGTCAGCCGCGTTTCGGTCTTTGGCTTTATGAACCCGGTCTTTGGCGTAGCGCTAAGCGCGCTGCTGCTCGGCGAGGGTGCTGGCACGAGCCCCGTTACCGTCATTGTGGCCCTGCTTCTGGTCTGCGGCGGTATCATCATTGTCAACAAGCCTCAAAAGGCCTGACAAACCAGGCCTTTGCGTATGTCGCGCTTGCAACGGGCGTTCGCGTGGTCGCCCCTCATTTTCTAGCGAATCTGGATGCCGGCTTTCTTTTTCTCGGCCTTGACGCGGTAGAGCTCCGCATCGGCAGCGCGAAGTAAGTCTTGCCAGGTATCAACACTATCGCCGACCCGCGCGTAACCGATGGACATCCGCAATGCATACGGCACCTCGGCATGCGCGAGCTCGTCGTTGATTGTCGCGCACAGATGCATGATATCCTGTTCCGCCACTGCCTTTTGGAGCACCACGAACTCATCGCCACCGTAGCGTGCGATAAAGCCACCAGACGCCGAGCAGACCTCTTTGAGCGCAGCGGATATGACCTGAAGAGCATGGTCGCCCTCCACATGTCCATACTGATCGTTAATCTGCTTAAAGCCGTCGGCGTCCATCATGAGCAGATACACATCTTCGGCCTGATCCACATTTGAGAAGAGCGACAGGATATAGGTCTCAAAACGGTTGCGATTGTTGAGGCCAGTCAACGGGTCGGTCGAGATGAGCTGCTCCTGGCAGATGATGTAGAGCAGCAACATGCTAATCATTATGCCGACACAAAGGCCGGGCACCGAGTATACGACCTGAAAGGTACCGCCCACCAGGGCCGGAATGGCGAAAAATGCCAAGGTTCGATAGATAGCCTTCGTCTGTAGGCTCTCGACCCTGCGAGATTGCACAAACGCATGCAGGGACGCATGTATAACGTAACAGTAGCTGACAATGGGCTGGATCATATAAGCAAAGCCGCGACGATACACGCCCTGCGAATCGATATAGAACAGGGCGTGCGTCCAGTAACTGGTAAACGCCAGCACGACCACCAGAGCCGTAGGCAACGTTACAAGCACCACCCTATAGCGCGAGGTCACAAGGCGAGAGCCCTGCATCGTCTCGGAATAGATAAACCAAATGAGACACGCGATGGCAAAGAGCGAAAACGAAACCGCGTTGGAAATCCAGTTGGCAGCAATACCCAACGTGCCGTCCGCACCATCCGAAAGCGTCCAGATCATATCGAATAATATGTACGCGGCAGAGGTGTAGCCAAGCATGCTAAACAATAGCTGCAGGGTGCTCGAGAACAAGGAGCGACGACTTCGCGCGGCAAGCCCGATAAGAACAATCATGCATAGCAGGAATATCTCAATCTTGAGTGCCTTAACCACTAGACGCCATCCCTTCAATATCCGAATGGTCAGAATCGCCCAATTCGAATCAGGGCAATAAACACCCCTTTACTCCGCAGGGGTAAAGGGAATCATAGCAAAGCGCCCGAACATCACTGCAAAACAGTTTCTGTTCGGGCACTCGGACGGCGCGAATTGCACGCCGGCATTATTGATTGATAGCGATTGCTACTCGCCATCGATGTCGGTCGCGACGGCCTCCTCGATGGCCTCGACACCGGCAGGCGACAGGTCCTCCTTGCCCTGGCAGAACTTCTTGTCGACCCAGCCGGTCAGAATCGGAGCCATGATTGCCGTGATGATAACGGCAGTGGCGATCTGGGCGTACGCGGTGGGCGCAAGCTCGGCGTAGCGCGGCGCGACCTCGGCGAGAGCAACCGGCGTGGTCATAGCCGTGCCGGCGATGGTGGAACAAGCCACGGCAGCCTTGCCGTTACCACCGCACAGACGCTCGAACGCAAAGGTGATGGGACCGACGACAAACAGCGTGACAAGGCCCAGCAAGATGCCGGAAATACCGCCGGTGATAAAGCTCGACAGGCTCATGGACGCACCGAGCTGAAATCCGATGACGGCAATCGCAGGGTTGGCACCGGGAACTAGCAGGTTCTTAATAAACGGGAACAGGTTGCCCAGAACCATGCCGATAACAAGCGGCAGGATGGATCCGATGATGGTGCCGACGGGGATGTTGGCGAGACCCGAGACACCGAGGATGATCATGGTGACGGCGGGGCCGGCCGTAAAGAACAGGATACCGACGGCGCCCTGCTCGGACTCGTCGCCGAACTCGCCCATGATGCCCGTGTAGAGCGCCATGTTGCAAAACGTGATGCCGCCGATGATAGACACGGAGCTCAGGCCCAGGAAGTTATCGTTAAAGAAATATGCCACACCCAAGCCAAGGGCGGCCGCAACAACAAGCTTGGGAATCAGCACGACGATGCCGGTCTTGATGGCGCCCGGCGTGGACTTAAAGCTGATGCCGGCGCCCACAAACAGCAGGATCGCGGCGACGATGGTATTGGAGCCACCGCGGCAGGCAGCCGTAAAGAAGCCGCCGATCTCAAAAACCTGCGGGCAGAAGGTGTTGAGCAAAAGACCGACGATCATCGGATAGATCATGATGTCGCCCGGGATGCGCGGAACCTTGAATTTCTTTTGCTCGTTGGCGGTCGCTTCCTGTGCCATGAAACCCCCATTTCCGCTGACGCGGAACAAAAGCCCACGTCATGCTTTGCTACAGTAAAGTTTGACCATGGTACCAGAAGAAATAGACCAGCTCGGTGAAAAATTCGACAAGTTGGGATGGAACGAGATTCGGCGCCCGCAACGCCACCCCTATATAAGGCTCAAGACAATATAGAGTACGATGCCCGAGACGCAGCACCACAGCATCGATTTTGTCTTGACCGCCACGACCACGACGCCGACGGCCGCAATCCAGGGAACCAAGGCAGGCCAGAGTCCCGCGTCGAACGCGCCGGGGCTCACCAAGTCGTTGGCGACCAGCGCGGCAAAGGCAGCGGGCGGGATATAGCCCAGGGCCTCGGTAATGCGGGGCGACAGGGTCCGCCCGCGCAAGGCGAACGCCGGCGCGATGCGAAAGAACGCGATAGCAGCCCACGACGACAGCCACAGAACCAAGAACTCGTTAACGGGCATCGCGGGCACCTCTTCCGTCAAATACAGCATCGCACGCCAACGCAATGGCAATGCCGGCCACGACGCTTGCCGGCACGGCAATATTCGTGAGGCCCAAGAACTTGCATACGGCGACGGACACCGCGCCCGAAACCGCCGCGACAACGTTGCCGCGCGACAGCCGCTGCGAAAAGAGCAGGCAGATAAAGAGCGAGGTGCAGACAAAGGCTGCAATGGCGGTGGGAACATCGACAACGGCGCCGACGATGGCGCCCGTCGTACACGAAACGCCCCATGTTGCGATAAGGATCACGTTGAGCACGAAGGACTCACGCGGGCCCCAATCCTCCCCTTCAACCAACTTGGCAAGCGAGATGCCGTATGCCTCCTCGGTAAGTGTCGCGGCAACAGCCAGCGTCTGACACTTCGAGGCACCCGTCAGATGCGGCGCGATCGATGCCGAGTAAAGCGCAAAACGCGAGGAGACGGCGGCGACGCTCGCGACGATCGATGCTGCAGGCACACCCGCCAGCCACAGGTTGCAGATCATAAACTGCCCGCTGCCCGTCACAAACGTGCTGCTCAGAGCAAAGACCATCCAGGGCTCCATTCCCGTCTGCCCCATGATCATTCCGCACGGCGCGCCTATTGCAACATAGGTAAGCATCACCGGCCAGACGGTTCTAACGATTTTGAGCACCATACGCTTCTCACCCTGACAAGGTCTCCGAGCCGCATGTAGCGATACGGCAGAATCATCATCCGACAGCAACCGAGTTCACCTACAATTGCCACCGGATCGAAAGACACAACTTTTTAGGAAGTCATTATGACAGCTATCGATCGAGACCGGGCGCGCGCGGCCTTCAAAAGCTACACCGATGCCTACGACGCCACCAACCCACGCATCGCGCTCAAAATCGAGCATACGTACCACGTGGCCGAGGCATGCGATGCCGTAGCGCGCGAGCAGGGCTGGTCGTCAGAAGATATTGACCTGGCATGGCTTTGCGGCCTGCTACACGATATGGGCCGCTTTGAGCAGCTGCGACGCTGGGACACCTTTAAGGACGCCGAGAGCATGAGCCATGCGGCGCTGGGCATCGAGGTCCTCTTTGGCGAGAATCCCGCCGATGCACCCGCCGTAACGAGCATCCGCGACTTTATCGATGACCCGGCAGAAGATGAGCTCATCCGAGCGAGCATTGCCTATCACAGCGATTTCCGTCTACCCGCGCAGCTCGACGAGCGCACGCGGAGCTTCTGCGATATCGTGCGCGATGGCGACAAGATCGACATTATGCGTACCATCGCCGACAGCACCGTCGACACCATCCTCAAGGTGGACGAGAAGACGTTTCTCGGCAGCCGTTTCTCGTCGCCGACACTTGCCGCCTTTGACGAGCACCGCTGCGTCGCGCGCGACGAGCGCAACGAGCCGGCGGACTACCTGGTGGGGCTCATCTGCTTTATGTTTGAGCTCGTCTATCCAGCGAGCCGCGCGCTGGCGCGCGAGCAGGGCAATATCTACCGCCTGCTCGACGCGCCTTTTGGCATCACGCGGCCCTTTACCGACCCCGCCACGCAGGCAACTTGGAGCCGCCTTAAGGACGAGATGCGCGACTGGCTGGCGCGCGCCTAGCGCTCAAGCTGAGCCAGCAGCTCCTCGACGACCTCGACGGCATCGCCGACAACCTTGTACTGGGCAGTACCAAAAATGGGGGCATCCGGGTCCTCGTTGATGGCGATAATGCACTCAGCCCCACCGATGCCGGCAAGATGCTGGATGGCGCCCGAAACACCGATACTCACGAGAAGCTTGGGCGAAACCGATACGCCCGTCTGGCCAATCTGATGGCGATACTCCAACCAGCCGGCCTCCACGACAGGTCGCGTGCAGCCAAGCTCGGCTCCCAGAGCCTCGGCGAGCCTTCGCATCAGCGGCAGATTTTTCTTGGAACCAATGCCGCGACCCACCACGACCAGGCGCTCGGCATCGGCGATCGAGGCCTGCTGCCTCCACTCCTCGGCGGGAATCGAGATCTCGACACGAGCCTTAGCATCATCCGCAAGCGATATCTGGGTGATCGTGCCGGAGCGGTCGTAGTCAAAGTCGGGCGCCTTAAAGATGCCGGGACGAACCGTTGCCATCTGGGGACGATGATTGGGGCAGACGATGGTGGCCATCAGGTTGCCGCCAAACGCCGGACGCGTCTGTTGCAGCAGCCCCGTCTCCGTATCCATCGAAAGTACGGTGCAGTCAGCCGTAAGGCCCGTCTGCAAGCGCACGGCAACGCCGGGTGCCAGTTCGCGGCCAAAAGCGGTCGCACCGTATAGGATGGCCTCGGGTTTGCGTTCGGCTACCAAATCGCAGATCAAGCGGGCGTAGACCTCCGCATCGTTTTGGCGCAGGCGCTCGTCGCGACAGGCCAGGACTTCGTCGGCGCCCGCGCAAACCAGATGCTCCAGGTCGCCGAGAGAACCCTCGGGACCCATACCGATCAGTGCCACCAGACGGCAGTCGCGAGCATCGGCAAGCTCGCGGCCCTTGCCCATAAGCTCATAGGCAACGGGAGTCACCGTATCGTGCTCGTCGGTCTGCGCGAATACCCAAATGTCTCGATATGCATCAAGGTCCACCGCACCAGCGGCCTCGTCACGCTCGATCGAGATAGCGTTGACAGGGCAGGCGTCGACGCACCCACCGCATAGGATGCAGCCGTCGGTTACGCGGGCGCATCGGCTGGGTCGCTCGCCTTCCACTACGATGCCGCCCGAGGCACAGGCGCGAACGCAGCGACCGCAGCCGATACAGGCTTCGCTATCGATAATCAGTCCGCTCATCTATGCCATCCCCTCGATAATCTTGGCAAGCTTTGCCGCCTGCTCGGACGCCGTCCCCTCAACGGCCTCGCACGTTTGGTCACGGTCGGGCACAAACGAGCGCACGACCTGTGTCGGCGACCCGGCAAGACCGCAACGCGCGGGGTCGGCGTTCACGTCGGCGGCGCTGACCACGCGCACGTCCGCCTCCTCCGCCGCGCGAATACCGGCAATACTCGGCATACGCAACTGGCCAATCTCCTTGGCAGTCGTCATCGCGCACGGCATCTCAAGGTACACCGTCTCCTCGCCGGCATCGCATCCGTGAACGAGCGCCAGCGAGCCACAGGTCGTAAAGCCCGCGCTCTGCACGCAGCTCACGTCGGTCACGCAGGGAATATCAAAGGCACCGGCAAGCTCGGGACCAATCTGGGCCGTATCGCCATCCACCGCCATCTTGCCGCAGATGAGCAGGTCGAAGTCCTCGTCGAGCGCCTCGATGCCGCACTTGAGGGCATAGGTGGTTGCCAGGGTATCGGCACCTGCAAAGGCGCGATCGGTCAGCAGCAGCGCATCGTCGGCGCCTCGAGCGATGCAGTCGCGCAGCAGCGACTCGGTCGCGGGGATGCCCATCGACACCACCGTCACGCGCACATCCATGCCAAAGCCGATAAAGTCGTCCTTCAGCGCCAGCGCGCATTCCAAAGCGCTCGCATCAAAGGGATTAATGACCGCCTGCTTGCCATCGCGCACGATGGTATTGGTCTTGGGGTCCATCTTGACCTCGGTGCTGCCCGGCACGGCCTTGACGCACACCACCATATGGAAATCGCTCATCTTCACGCGCCCCCTTTCTGGACGAGCTCATCCAAGAGCTTCTCCGAAAACAGGTTACCGCGACCCAGCTGCCCGGCAGGATCGAGCTGGAGCTTGAGCCGCGCCGACTCGACCATGGCCTCGTGACCGTACATCGTCTCCAAGAAGCCCGCCTTGATCTTGCCGACGCCGTGTTCTGCGGAGACGGCACCGCCCATGGCCGTGACCTCGGAAGCCCACTGGGCAAAGAGTTCTGCGCCGCGGCGATAATCCTGTGCATCGCGCGGCAGAATGTTCACATGCAGATGGTTGTTACCGATATGCCCCCAGGCGGCAGATTCAAGCCCACTTTCCGCCAGCGTGCGGCGATAGAGGGCGATAACATCGGCCAAGTGCGCGTTGGGCACCGACATGTCCGAACCCAGTTTGGTGATGGTGGGATCCATGCGGCGGCGCTCGTCGATGAGCATGTTGACGCTCTCGGGCACCGCATGGCGGAAGAATCGCTGACACTCGCGATCGACCTCGGTGCGCGCGACCCATGTCGCATCGTCACTGCCGCCCGCAAGCTCCAGTACCCACCCCAAGTGATACAGCTCCTCAGTCGCCTGGGCTTCGTCGTCGCAGTCGAGCTCCACGTAGACACAGACCTTGGCGTCTTTGTCGAGCGCAGGCAGCGAGGCAAACGCCGTCGACTGCTCGCGCTGGCGACGTAGAATATCCAGGGCGCCAGCATCGAAGTACTCGATGGCAGCCGCATGGGACAGGACGGGACGCACAGAATCGGTGAAGGACACGGCCTTGTCTTCGCTGTCGAAGAAGCAGCTCACGCCCCAAACGACCGCGGGTGCCACCTGCAGGGCAATCTCGAGTTCGGTGATGACACCGATTGTGCCACACGCACCGATAAACAGATCGATGGCATCCATATCGTCAGCAACGAAATAGCCCGAAGCATTTTTTGTCTTGGGCATGGTATAGCCGGGAAGATCGAGCTCGAGTGTACGGCCCGCTGCCGTCACGAGCGACAGGTGGCGGCCCTGGGCAAAAGCCTCGCCGCGCCGAAGCTCAAGCAAATCGCCATCAGCCAGCACGACGTGGAGTCCCGTGATATGTGGGCGCATGGGGCCGTAGGCGTAGCTGCGGGCACCGGAGGCGTTACATGCCGCCATGCCGCCCAGACAGGCAGACGCCTCGGTGGGATCGGTGGGAAAAAACTGCTCGGGAGCCTCTTGGAACTCCTCGTAGGCCTCAAGCGATGCCTGGTCCCAACCAGCGGTCGGCAGCACCTTCTTGCTCAGCTGCTTGCGCAGCTCCGAGAGCACAACGCCCGGCTCCACGCGCAGCAGAAATTGGCCTTGTTCATCGCGGCGAAGGCCCAAATAGCGATTCATACGGGAAGTATTGAGGATATGCCCGCCGTGGGGCACGGCGCCGGCGGCAAGGCCGGTTCGGGCGCCCTGAACCGTTACCGGAACACGCTCGGCATGGAGCTTTTCCAAAATGGCACGGACCTCGTTTTCCGTTGTCGGAAACGAGATGCTCGAGGCCTCGCCCGATGCGCGAGATTCATCGCGGCCATACTCTTCGAACTCGTCGGTGAAGGGTTTGATGGTTGCAGACACGCGAACTCCCCCTTTAGCTAACTACAGTGTTTGCAGGGAGATGTTACCGCATCGTTTCGTCGACGTGTTCGAGACCGTCTCCATAATTGGCGTTTTTTACGTTCGTGCAATTCGGCGAGCGGCTTGATTTCCTCGGCAGACGATGCTTTTGACACATATGGCCCCGCCGTCGCCGACCGCGCGATTGTCGCTCGAAAAAAGTTGGAGTATTTTTTGCCGCCTTTTACCTGCGGAGACGCCAATCCGTCAAGCATTTGGTCAGAAATTGGTCAAGTAGCGGCTGATAAGGTCGGCGTCGACAGCCAAAACCGATAGAAGTTTTGGCCCAGAAGCAGGGAGGTTCCCATGGCATATTACTGGCCCCAGTACGGCATCGCCATCGAAGTCGACGACGATCCCCATCTCCTGCCTTTCGACGAAGAGGCATTCCCCGATACGACGGTCTACCACGTTACCACCGATGTGATCTGCGACCCCGAGTCGTTCTCGGCGCTCGCCCACCACATCGCGCATATCCACGACATCGAGCTCCCTCCCGACTTCGACGAGCTCGTCTACTCGCGCCGTCTGATGCTTCACATGCTCTTTGGAGCGGACCCGTCCACCTTTGCGCGCGTCTATACCGCCAAGGATGCCGCATGAGCGCGAAGAAGCCACCCCACTTTGCAGGCCTGGGTCGTCGCAAGAAGCTCATCCTTGCCTGTTTGGCCATCGTCTGTGCCCTTGTCGCCGTAGGACTATACGCTTGGCAGTCGCAGCCCGTACCCGAGGCGGGCGCTTCGGTTACGACGGCCGAGGGCAAAACGCGTCAGGAAATCCAAGATGAGCTCAACGCCATCGTCCGCGACAACATGATGACGATTTCGGTCGCACCGGTCGCTCAGCTGCAGGAGGACGGCAAGCTGCGCGTCAACGTGCAAAACGTCCAAGACAATAAATTTCCCCAGCGATTCCGCGTCATCCAAAACGACGAGACCATGTACGAATCCGGTGTGGTCGAGACCGGCAAGACAATCGAAACGTGCCCCGCCGGCGACATCAAAGAAGGCGAGGCGTACATCGAGATCCAGGCACTCGATGCCAAGACCCTCGACAGCCACGGCAATCCGACACGTGTCAAGGTGCGGGTTGAGCAAGCCGAGAACTAGCTTTTCCGGCCGACGCGGCACCGCACGCAATTCACCAGCATTCGTCCAATCATCGCGGGGACGGCCCGCGGCGAATAGAAAGGAACGACCATGGACATCACCAGGAACATGAACGGAGCCAGAGCGCTCGTCGTGGGCGCAGGGCTCGCGCTCGCGCTCGCAATGGGCGCCGCCCCGACGCCAGCTATGGCAGCCGGGCGCGTTGGAACCACGAAAGTAATGGTCAGGACCGAGATCGACAACGTTGAGTTCAAAGTTCCGACGGTTATTCCCTTCGTCGCCAAGGCCGACGGCACGCTTCAGGGCCCCTCAGAAGACGCGACCACCATCGACAATCATTCGGCCTACGGCATCCATGTCACCAACATGAAGATCGACGCCATGAACACCTGGACCATTGCTGCCGACGCCAAAGCCGGAACCGCACAGAACTCCATCGACTTTAAGGTCGGCCCCGACGGCGCACTCCAGAACGCCAGCGCCGCAACGCAGGGGACGGGCCTCGATCTTTCCAAGAATGCAGCCTTCGACATGGGCTACCAGGGCATTGCCGGCGGCAAGGACAAAATTAAGCTCAAGACAAGCGGAAACGTCGCCCGCGTCACGCGCGACATCTTCCGCGTAACCGGCGAAGGCGATCAGGTTGCAACGATCACCTGGACGGTCGAGCCCGGTGCGCACACGGCATAAGGCTGTCGCCCTGGCCGCCGCCGTCAGCATCCTAGCGTTTGGGCCAGCCATGGCCTTTGCCCAGCAAGAACAGGCGCAGGCCGCCACGCAAGTGACGGTCGACCTCTCGGAGCTCGACCGCGGCGACCGCGAGGAACCGTTGGCGCAGACAGGCGACAGACGATGGCTCTTGGCAGCAGGCGCCGCAGCAGCAGGCGCGGGGACCGCCGGCCTCGGTCTGCACATCAAACGCAGCCAGAAACAAAACACGGACAGGCCGCACTAAATTAGCTAAGGAGACCCCATGGCATCAAAGAACCTTTTGCCCGTCGTCGCACTCTGCGGCGCGCTCGCAACCGGAACGCCCGTCGCCGCTTGGGCGACTCCCGTCATGGCAGACTCCTTACCAGCAGCCCTAAGCTCCGCACCAAATCCGTCGAGTGCCATTGCGTGTAAGCGTTTTTCGATCGCACAAGCCGCAATCTCAACCTCGGGATGCCTTCGTCGTAATACGGACGGCTCGATAGTCGTGGATATCAATCGTTCGAACAAGGCAAACGGCTCCCAGGCGGGGTGCGCCGTCTGCATGTGGCGCTCGGTTGTGCTCGATGCGGATGGCGATCCATGCAATTTAGAGCTGCGCATCGACATCGCTTCGGTCGATGACTCGGCGAACGGAGCGAAGGTCGCCTTCGACGGTACGTTTTTCGAGAAAGGAGGCGGTATATGTCTGGGCTGCGCCGCCGCGAATGCAGACGATGCGCAGCCCACCCTCTCATTCACGGCATCGTTGCGACTGACCAAAGCCGGCACCGATGCCATCGCGGCGGGAGAAGCGTCCCTGCTGTTCTACGCCGTCAGCGCCAAAGACACAAACGCTCATTTCGAGAAGCCAGCCGGATCACTCAGTCTTACACGAGGGATAGAGGCAGGCCCTATTGAAATCGATGCCCACGCGCAAAGCAGGCAACGCATTCTTGCCGACCCGGCGCTTCTCGAAATGGAGTGGAACGGATCCGGAGCCATCGGAATTCTCCCCTCCGCGCTTGACGCCAAGACGCTCCCCTCAAACGACGAACCCATCAACGCAACCATACAAGAAGAGAGCGCGGATAAAGAAGCAGGTGCGGGCGACACGCCGTCGCCGACAAACAGCGCCCCAGCTTCTTTCGAAGCACCGAATGAGCCCGCTGCCGATCCAAACGATCCCGAGCTCGCGGACAGTCTGGGGCTTGCTGATCCTCAAGAGATCGATGAAGGTAACTGTTGCGTGCTTGCCGCACTCGACCACACAGAGGTCATCGACGCTGCGAACATCGAAGTTGCCGCCGCCAATCAGCCCGTCCGCAAGTCGGCTATCATCGCATTTCCCGAATCCATCGAAGTCGTCTTTTTGCCATCGGGCGAGGTCGTGGCCCCAACACTGCTCACCTTGTTGGGCGCCAAGAATACTCGAAACGAAATTAAAAAGGTCACGGTTGTCGACCCTGCAACCACCGCCAAGCTGCGTCTATACGCCGTTGCTCCAGACGGAGGCAAGACCTTGGAATTCGATGGTGACACACTCCTAGCCTGGCGACGTCTGGACATTATGCAAGACGTCTCGTATCAGATCGAACTCGAAGGGTTTGATCGTGCCCGCGATGCCAATATCATCGCCGCGGCTATTGAATCCCCGCAGCGGCTTATGACACTGCGCTTTGAATACTATCCCTATGTCCCGACAACCACCTGAGGCTTAAATGCTGCACATCATTCCTAACACCACTTATATAACGTATTAGATGAGTCGCGATGTGCCTCGCATTTCGTTCTGCTACGATTGCCACGTTGGCATCAATACAGGAGGGCTCATGCCGGGCTTGGGAACAATCATCAACGTTGTGCTTTTAGTTGCGGGCGGTCTTTTGGGATTAGCGGGCGGCCGCTTCATCACACCGCGCATCCAAGACACACTCATGAAAGCATCGGGGCTGTGCGTCCTGTTTATCGGCCTTGGCGGCACCATGCAAAAGATGCTCCTTATCGATGGGAAGGCGCTAGCGACCACCGGCACCACCATGCTCATCGTCTCATTTGCGCTCGGTTCGCTCATCGGCGAGGCCGTCAACTTGGAAGCCGCCATCGAGAACCTTGGCGAATGGCTCAAGCGCAAGACCGGCAGTGAGGGCGATAACGAGTTCACCAACGCTTTTGTCTCGACTTCACTCACCGTGTGTATCGGCGCCATGGCAATTGTGGGATCGATCCAGGACGGCCTGCTCGGCGACTGGTCAACGCTTGCCCTCAAGGGCGCACTGGACTGCATCATCGTCTGCACCATGACGGCGTCGCTCGGACGCGGCTGCATCTTCTCGGCCCTGCCCGTAGCCGTGTTCCAGGGGACGATCACGTTGTTTGCCGGCGCGCTCTCCCCCATCATGACCACAGCAGCCCTCAACAGCCTTTCGCTCGTAGGCTCCATGCTCATCTTCTGCGTCGGCGTCAACCTCATCCGTCCTCAGACCTTCCGCACGGCCAATATGCTCCCCTCCGTCGTCATCGCCGTCATCTACGCCCTCCTGTTCTAAATCTATCAACGCAGCGGTATCTCGAACACCTGTTTGATGCTGTGCTATGATATGAGGTCACCGTAGCTGCGTTCGAGAGGAGGAGCGGTGGCCGACCAGGACATCAAGATGCTCATCGAGCGCATTATGGCCGAGGCCCGGACCCATCAGTCTGCCCGCTTCTCACATGAAGTCTACGCAGACGAGCCGATTCTCAAAACCGGCCGACAGATGCAGAATTTCCTCCCCGACCAGTACCGTAAAATGCGCGAGATATCGCGCTGGCAGGATGACCCCAAGGGCGGTGCGGGCCGCTGGCTTTCGGAAGCCGAGCTTTTTTACCGCCAGGGCCTGCTGATGGCCGACTTTGAGGACGACTGTCCCTACAACGGCACCTTTAAGTCGTACTTTCCCACCTACAACGCCATGAGCGACCGGCAGCTGCGCGGCTACTTTACCTGGCGTGCCCAAGTGCGCCGCGGAACCGTCGAGGAAACGTCTACGTCCTTTGCCTTTCTGTATCTCTATGAGCTGATTTGCGGCATTGGCGTAGATGACCCGCTCGACGGTTTTAACAAGATCAAGGCCTTTTGGGATGTCTATCGCGCCTTCGAGCCCGGCATTGATCGGTTTGCACGCGTGTGGTTGCAGGATTACGCCGTATTCCATGGGCTCGACCCCAAGCTGCTCCGCGACTCTAAAACCGTCATGTTCGATAACGCCCTTATCGAGCTGCGGCGCGCGGCACGAGACCTTGTACCGGCACCGGCACCGTCCGACCAGACCCCCAAACGTCGCAAAACCTCCGAGCCCACGCTCCCCCTTCCGCCCGATGAGGTGCGCGAGGAGCGACTCATGGCCGCCATCAACGCCCTCTCCACGTACAACCTAAGTAACTCGCGGCTCGACCGCAGCCACCACCGCGATCTGCGCCACGTGGCATGCGCCGTGTATGTCCGCATGGCGCGCTACTATGACACGCACCGAAAGACCGGCATCGTAGCGAGCTTGTTTGGGGAGGAGACGGCCATGCCCTACACCATGTTTGCCTCGGCCGTATTCTTTGCGCCCGAGCGCCACGAGGACTGCGAATACCGCCTGGATCCCATCCACATCTACCGTTGCCAAAACGGCTTTTGGGAATGTATGCGTATCCATGGTAGTAGGCAAAAGAGCAGCAAGCTCGGTGAAATGATGCGCGCCTGCGACCAACGCCTGCGCCTGGCGCTGGACCCCGCCCATCCCCTTAAGGAAGAAAAGGTCCCCAAATATCTGGCCAAGATTATCGATGACGAGATCATGGCATGGCTTTCGTGGGACGCCGCACACCAGCCCGTCAAGATCGATATCGATCTGAGTCAGCTGGGGCACATTCGGAGCGCCGCTGCGCAAACGCGCGAAGCACTTTTAATCGACGAAGAGCGCGAGGACGGCGCACCTGTGGAAGCCGAGGCAGCGGACTCAGGGCAACCGGAAGCCGAGCCCGTAGCCGACGCGATTGTCGAGGCGGTCGCGGCACCCATTCGGCAGGACGAGACCGACGAGCCAACCATATCCACCGAACAGTTTGGTGTCGTGGCACCGCTTCTCGCGCCGACGCCCGCGTTCGCAGCTGTTGCGCCCGCTGACGCCACGAACGAACTCACGCCTGCCGCAGACGCCTATCTCCGCGCGCTGCTCGAGCACAACGCAGTACAGGCGGAATCGGCGGTAGTGCAATCGGGGCAGAGCGAGGACATGCTCGTCGACAGCATCAACGAGGCGCTCTTTGACCTGGTGGGCGACACCGTAATTGAATTTAGCGCGGCAGGGCCGCAGATTATCGAGGACTACGAAGCAGACGTGAGAGGATACCTAGACCATGAGTGATACCGCATCCGCAGCGCCCCGTGTACCCAAACGCGTCGCCGCCGTTATCCTTAACTCGCTCAAGGGCGGCGTGGTCCCGCGCATCGGCCTTCCCTATATCACCGTGGGTCGCGAGGTCGAGATTCGCGCCCTGCTCACCGATTTGAGTCTCATCGCCGATGGCGGCGCGAGCTTCCGCTTCTTAGTCGGTCGTTACGGCGCCGGCAAGAGCTTTTTGCTCCAGACCATCCGCACGCACGCCATGGGCGAGGGATTCGTCGTCGCTGATGCCGACCTGTCGCCCGAGCGCCGCCTGCAGGGCGGTCAGGGACAGGGCCTTGCCACCTACCGCGAGCTCATCCGCAATATATCGACCAAGACGCGCCCCGAGGGTGGTGCGCTCAACCTTATTTTGGATCGCTGGGTCGCCTCGTGTGCCGACGTCGACGAGTCGGTCGTCAATGCCCAACTGGCCCCGCTCGAGGAGATGGTCCACGGCTTCGACTTCACCCGCATGCTCCGCCGCTATCGCATGGCCGTATCCGAGGGCGATGAAGAGGCTATGAGCCGCGTGACCAAATGGATTCGCGGCGAGTACCGCACCAAGAGCGAGGCACGCGCTGAGCTGGGCTCCTCGACCATCATCAGCGATGACGACTGGTACGACTACGTTAAGCTCATTGCACGCTTTTTGGTCTGCAGCGGATACAAGGGCATGCTGGTGCTCATCGACGAACTCGTGAATCTGTACAAGATTCCCAACGCGATCACGCGCCAATACAACTACGAGAAGATCCTGACCATGTACAACGACACGCTCCAGGGCAAGGCGCAGTACCTGGGCATGATCATGGGCGGCACGCCAACCTCCATCGAAGACCGCCGCCGCGGCGTGTTCTCCTACGAAGCTCTGCGCAGCCGACTCGCTCAGGGTCGCTTTGCGCGAGATGATCTCAAAGACATGCTCGCGCCCATCATCCGCCTGCAGCCGCTCACCTACGAGGAGCTGCTGGTGCTCATCGAAAAGCTCATGCAGATCCATGCCGGCTACTTTGGCTGGACGCCCACGCTTACCGAGAACGACTTGGTGAACTTTCTCAAGATTGAGTTTGGCCGCGTGGGAGCCGATACGCACCTGACGCCCCGTGAGGTCATTCGTGACTTTATCGAGCTGCTCGATATCCTGTGTCAGAACCCCGATGCAAATGTGGCCGAGTTGCTGCAAAGCGTCGGTGGCGACGCGCTGGCGCCGGCAGCCGCAACAGGCGACGCCGGCACCGCAGGCGGCGACCGCAACTTCGCCGAATTCACCATCTAAACTGCCAAAAAGGGACAGGTTTATTTTGGCAGGTTTTATCTGGGCAAACGTCGAGGCAGTAATGCAGCAAGCCACTGCCCACCGCATTGAGAGATTCGTTTTTGAAAGGAGGCCCCGTGAACGCCTTTGACCGCTACGCCCCGTTTATCCAAGACTTCATCTACTCCCACGATTGGGAGAGTCTACGCTCCATCCAGGTTGCAGCAGCTGATGCCATCTTTAACACTCAGGACAATGTGCTCCTGACGGCATCCACGGCTTCCGGCAAAACCGAGGCAGCCTTCTTTCCCATCCTGACCGAGTTTTGGGAGAACCCGCCCGCGAGCGTTGGCGCCCTCTACATCGGCCCCCTCAAGGCACTCATCAATGATCAGTTCGTCCGCCTCAACGACCTGTGCGAAGAGGCCGATATCCCCGTCTGGCACTGGCATGGCGATGTTTCGCAGTCGCACAAGGCTAAGCTCATCAAAAAACCGAGCGGTATCTTGCAGATTACGCCTGAGTCGCTCGAGGCGCTCCTGATCCATAAGCACATGGCAATCCCTCGTATGTTCTGCGACCTGCGCTATGTGGTTATCGACGAGGTTCATTCGCTCATGCGCGGCGACCGCGGCGGTCAGACGCTCTGCCTTATCGAGCGCCTCTCGCGCATGGCGGGCGTGCAGCCCCGCCGCATCGGCCTTTCTGCCACCATCGGCGACCCCGAGCGCACGGGCGCCTTTCTCTCACAGGGAACAGGACGCGATTGCATCATCCCCCGCTTTGAGGAACCGCGCCGCGTGTGGCGCATCTCCATGGAGCACTTCTACAACTCGGGTCCCCAGGCACAGCAGTGGGGATTCGAGAGCACGGGTCCACAAGAAGCCGAGATGCTTGCTTGCGAGCGTATTGAGCCGGCGGCGCCCGCGGCGCTGCCGGCTGGCGCCCAAGACGTGCGCCACAGCGGACAGCTTACACAGGAGGAACGCCGTCAACGTCGTGAGCGGGCACGGGGCAAGGCCGCTCCCAAAGACCGTCGCACTTCCTCGGCCCCCGAGGGCGAAGTCGACATCCCACGAGCGACCGAGCAGGCGCTTCTCAACCCCACCGACACGGCGCCCGACAACGCCGACCCCGGTATGGGCTATATCTTTGAGCATACGCGCGGCCGCAAGTGCCTGGTCTTTGCCAACTCGCGTGAGGAGGCAGAGGCCGTGTGTTCCATGCTGCGCAGCTACTGCGAAAGTCGACACGAGCCCGACCGCTTTCTAATCCATCACGGCAACCTTTCGGCATCGCTGCGCGAGACGGCCGAGGAGCTCATGCGCGACGAGGAGCAGGCGCAGACAACCGTCACCACCTCTACGCTGGAGCTCGGTATCGATATCGGCCGCCTGGAGCGCGCGTTCCAGATCGATGCGCCGTTTACCGTCAGCTCCTTTTTGCAGCGAATGGGCCGCACGGGACGCCGCGACCTTCCGCCCGAGATGTGGTTTGTCATGCGCGAGGAAGAGCCCGAACCGCGCACGATGATGCCCGAAACCATTCCATGGAAGCTCCTGCAGGGTATCGCGCTCGTACAACTCTATCGCGAGGAAAAGTGGGTCGAGCCGCCCGAGCTCGATCGACTCCCCTACAGCCTGCTCTATCACCAGACTATGTCGACCCTCGCCAGCACCGGCGAGCTCACGCCGGCCGAACTTGCCCAGCGCGTGCTCACGCTCAGCTATTTCCATCGCATCTCGGCCGATGACTATCGCGTATTGCTTCGTCACCTCATTAAGATCGACCATATCCAGGTCACCGAGGGCGGCGGACTCATCGTGGGTCTCGCGGGAGAGCGCATCATTAACAACTTTAAGTTCTACGCCGTATTCCAGGAAAACGAGGAGTTCACCGTTCGTAGCGAGTCGGCCGAATTGGGCACGATCGTCAACCCGCCACCGCCCGGTGAGCGCATCGCCATCGCCGGACACTGCTGGATTGTCGAGGAAGTGGACTGGAAGCGCCATACCGTCTTTGCCACGCAGGTCAAGGGCCGTGTGCCGGCCTACTTTGGCGACTGCCCCGGTGATATCAACACACATGTACTCGAGCGCATGCGCAAGGCGCTCAACGAGCACGCGGCATATCCGTACCTTATGGGTAACGCGCGGGCCCGCTTGGCGCAGGCTCGCCATACGGCCGAGATTTCGGGCGCAGGGACCAAGCCACTCATCAACCTGGGCGGCGATACCTGGGTGCTCTTCCCCTGGTTGGGCAGCTACGCCTTTCTGGCGCTCGAACGTATGCTCAAGATTAAATGTGCCGCGGAGCTGGGCCTTCGCGGACTCGACCCATCGCGCCCGTACTTTATGCAGTTTAAGATGAAGGCTGACGAGGAGACGTTCTTTGAGGTGCTCGCCGCCGAGGCCGAGAAGGACTTCAATCCCATCGAGCTCGTCTATCCCGGCGAGGTGCCTTATTTTGATCGCTACGACGAGTACGTTCCCGAGGAGCTCGTGCGCAAAGGCTTTGCCGAAGGCGTGCTCGACATCGAAGGCATGAAGCAGCGCGTTCTCGGCTGGCGCGACCACGCCTAAGACCAGTCTTTTTGGGACGGGGAGACCTATTTGTCGTGAAGAACGGTGCCGATGAAGTCGGTGTCGAAGGGCACGGCTTCGGCAAAGGCGTAGTTGCCGTCGCTGGCGATGAGCAGGTAGTTCTCCTCGCCGCCGAACTCCGCATCGCCGCACGGGACCACCCAGGCATGGGCGAATACCTCGAGTGCCGTGGCAGCGCAGTCGCGCAGGAACGTCACGTCGCTCCCCTCGTTTGCGCTCACGATATTGGCGACGTAGACGCCCCCAACATTTAGGCTGCCCCGCACTAAACGCAACGCTTCAACGGTCGCCAGCTCGCGCACGGGCTCGGCACCGCCAAAGCAATCGCTCACGACCACGTCGTAGCGACGATGGCCCACGCTCGTCACACCCAGATACGAGCGAGCCTCAGCGGTTATCACCCGCAGGCGATCGCCCGCCGCGCGCTCCAGCTCGTCTAGGTAGAACCAGCGGCGCGCCAGGCGCGTAATCTCTCCGTCATACTCGATGACGTCCATGCGCAAGCCCTCGTGCGACATCAGGGCGAATTTAGGATAGGCAAACCCGCCGCCGCCCAGCATAAGCATACGGTCGATGCCGTGACCATAAGCGTCGCGCATCGCATCCTCGGACTCAAACACGTCGTCAAACGCACGATAGTACGCAAAGACGGGCTCGGCCCAACGCTCACCGACATAGCTCGCGCTTTGGTAGACGCCGCCTTGCACCAACACGCGAATCTCATCGCCGCACTCATCGTGCACGCGCTTCACACGCGCCAACCCATTGCGGGTTCGCGCAACTTGCAGACAGGCAGCACGAACAGCGACAGCGGCCGCACCAAGCGCCGCGGCCCCCAGAGCAACGCCGGCAACGACGCCGGCAGAAACACTTGGCTTGTTCATCTAGAGCTCCTTTTGCAGATAAAGGCCATGGTCATAAAATCCAAGATGGCGATAGTACTCGCGCGTACCAATCGCGCTAATCACGTTGATGCGCGCATAGCCGGCATCCCGGGCAATCTCGCACGCACGCTCTACGAGCAAACGCCCCAACCCGTGATGCTGCGCCGCCTGGCCCTGGTCACCCACGCGTGCCGCCATGCCATACACGTGCACCTCGCGAATCATCGCCTCGTCCGGCGTCGTCGGCAACTCGTCCGCATGCGCGGCAACAAACGAATGGTCGGGCAGCGACAACCGCAAAAAGCCCGCGATCTTGCCCTGCTGCGTCACCCACTGCAAAAAGCGCTCGTAAGTCACCGGTGTCTCGTACGTCACTTCCTCATCAAGAGATAGCTCGTCCAAGTCGGCACCCGCGGTACTGATCTCACGATAGCGAATCTCGCGCACCGTCGCGCCTTCCCCACGAGCCGCCAAGCGGTTCTCAACGAGCTGGCGCAGGTTGGGTTTCTTGTTGCCCACCATGATGTCGTCGGAGCTAAAGTCGCGGATCATGCGACTGATGCGGCAGAACGCCGGCGTCACCACGATGTCGTCGGCCAATACATCGAGCAGCTCTTCCTCGGTATAGGGACGCCACTCGCCGCGCTCATAGCAGCCCACCAGACGCGAGCCCTCGATGAGCGCGCACGGGTAGACCTTGACCTCGTCGGGCATAAAGGCCCCCTCGGTCATAAAGCACTCGTAGTCGCGCTTGTCCCCCTCGGGCGTGGCGCCCAGCAAGTTAAGCATAAAATGCGCGTGGATCTTAAAGCCAAACAGGCGCGCAAGCGAAAACGCCCGCTCGATCTGCGCCACCGAAATGCGACGCTCGTTGATATCGAGCAGGTGCTGGTCAAGGCTTTGGATGCCCATCTGAATCTTGGTGCAGCCCAGGCGACGAATGAGCGTGAGCGCCTGTGGCGTCACGGCATCGGGGCGCGTCTCGATAACGAGCCCCACCACGCGATGCTTCGCCGTCTCGTTGATGCGCTGCTGACGTTCAAGCTCCTCCATCGTGGTCGTCTGCCACTCGGCGACCTCGCCCCACGGCGTACCAGGGCCGTACAGACGACTCACCGCGCGGTTATAGCCGCCCACGGCAACATCCACACGCCCCTGCTCGTCGGCAACACCGCTCGCAAGCTCGGCCTCGTCGGTCGCAATACCGGCAGCCCGATAGCGCTCACGGCGCTCTGTTACCACCGGCGGCAGGGCATCGGCGGGAGCGTCATCGAGT
>URGF01000012.1 GCA_900547285.1 uncultured Collinsella sp. | reverse complement strand
CTCGCAGAAAACATACCCATGAGAATCGCCCGCTTCATCCCTCAGCTCAACACCAGAAGCGTTCACGGCGATATCACCGTTTACGGCACTCCACTCTGCTCCATAAATAGAGCCAACATGGGAGCCGTGGACATTAACGGCAATAGATCCACCAACGTTCGCTTTCTTCGAACCTTCAATATATGGGACATCATTGGGTATCGATCCACCCTTATCCCAGCCCCAAACATTCTCGTAAGCATCGATAACGACATCGCCATCGACCTCATAAACTCCATCCGGGATCATCTGTCCTGCGCCAGTTATTGACCAATTGCCATTAAGACGAAGCGTTTTGTCGGTGTTTTCATAAGTACTGCTGCCCGCAATAATATGAATGTTGCCTTTAATAGGCGCAGGGTCACCAAAATGACCGCAAATTTCATTTACCCGACCCGAGCGAACATCAAGCGTCACGTTGCCGCGCATCTCGCAACCGTAAGTGCCTTCGATAGCGGGAGAAACATCGGAGTTGGCATTGTCGTAAATAAGCGTGGCGTTACCACCTACATAAACAGCACCAGAGCCGTTTCCATCGCCGCTCGACCCATCGCCGCGCATGCAACCGGGATTAACGTGATTACCGCTAGCCATGCGAAGGTTACCGCTGATCTCAAGATAGGTGTCATGCTCGACGGACCCTTGATATGAACCACCAATGACGTCATGAAGGCCAGCGCCACTACCAGGATTGATATATCCAGACGCGGCTATCACCACATGCGTGTGGTCGACAGTCGACCTATAGCCACCGCCATAAAGTGTTTCAGAGAGCTTGAGCTCGCAGTTACGAGTGAACACGGTATCGAAACCATTGCAATAGAATTTTCCTGAACCAACCACTTCGACGTTGTCAAAAGTACAAGGTCCGGAAAGCATGGCACGGCTGGAGAAGCGCAAGGTTGCGCGATTATCACCGTCACTCGTCACGGTAATCTTCTTGTTAGCAACGCCGAAAGTCGAAACGTAATCTTGGGTCGGCACCACAAAAGACGAGCCGCCTTTTAGGACAAGTCTGATCTCTGATAAATTATCAGAGGCAATTTTATTCAGCGCCTCCTCGAATGTTGATTGATCATTGACTTGAAAAACACCAGATTCTGCTGCATCAGAATTCGATTCATCAGATGTTTCATTCACATTCACATCGTTTGACTGCTTATCCGAGACATCAGATTCAGGTTTTTGATCATCACTTGAAACCGTCTTATCGTTAGACGAAGCCTCGTCCGCACCCCCCCCGACACAGAGGCAATATCAGCAGATTCATTAGACAGATTCTCCGAAGTCGTGTTTTGTTGAGGGACATTATTCACCATTTCATCAGCAAATACGCCCGTAGGGATCGTATTAAACACGAACAAAAAAGAGACGAACCAAACAAGAGCTCGCCTGCAGCGCGGCAATCTCACAAACCGACCTTTCCACTTACCTGACATGAACCGGTAAGGGCGACAAAATACCCAGAGGCAAAGGCATATATTTCACTCTTACTGAATGTACCGTCTGGCACATTAGCTATAGTTTAATACCAGTGTTTTGTCTGACAAGAAAACGCGTTTATTGCCATGAAATAGAAACGACCCAAAATTTGTGTCACGACCAGCCAGAATTGATCGATGTGCATTTATTTCCTAAGACCTAATGAGCAAACAATGAACAAACTCCACACCATAGCCATGGGAAAACTAGGAATTCGCCCGGAGAAGACGTTCGGCTTTTAGTTAAATGGTTAAAACGCTTCAGTTTGTTGAAGCGTTTTAGTGTGCCTTTTACGGGAATCTTACCGCTCACCGAATTATTTATTGCTATCATGCAAGGCGTAGGGTAAATCTCCGATCGCAAGGAGACACAAATGGTGAAAAAGTCACCGGAAAACACTACTCCCGCAATTGTGGACAACGTAGAGGCGCTTGAGGCTAAGCTCGCTCAGATGCGAGAGGCCCAGGCGCTTTTTGCTACGTACACGCAGGAGCAGGTCGACAAGATCTTCTATGAGGCCGCCATGGCCGCCAACAAGGCTCGTATCCCGTTGGCGAAGATGGCCATCGAGGAGACCGGCCGCGGCGTTCTTGAGGACAAGGTCATCAAGAACCACTACGCCGCAGAGTACATCTACAACGCTTACAAGAACACCAAGACCTGTGGTGTCCTGGAGCGCGACGAGGCCTACGGCATCACCAAGATCGCCGAGCCCATCGGCATCGTGGGCGCCGTCATCCCGACGACCAACCCCACCTCCACCGCGATCTTCAAGACGCTGATCAGCCTGAAGACCCGCAACGCCATCATCATCTCCCCGCACCCGGCTGCCGCCAAGTGCACCATCGCCGCCGCCAAGCTCGTGCTTGACGCCGCCGTCAAGGCTGGTGCCCCCGAGGGCATCATCGGCTGGGTCGATGTCCCCTCCATCGAGCTGACCAACATGGTCATGCGCGACGTCGACATCATCCTCGCCACCGGTGGCCCGGGCATGGTCAAGGCCGCCTACTCCTCGGGCAAGCCCGCCCTGGGCGTTGGCGCCGGTAACACCCCGGTCGTCATCGACGACACCGCCGACGTTCTGCTCGCCGTCAACTCCATCATCCACTCCAAGACCTTCGACAACGGCATGATCTGCGCTTCCGAGCAGTCCGTGACCGTCATCGACAGCATCTATGACCAGGTCAAGGCCGAGTTCCAGAAGCGCGGCTGCTACTTCGTCAAGCAGGGTGCCGAGATGGAGGCCCTGCGTGCCGCCATGTTCAAGAACGGCGCTCTCGATCACCGCATCCCCGGCATGGCTGCCGCCAAGATCGCCGAGCTCGCCGGCATCGAGGTTCCCGCCAAGACCAAGATCCTGATCGCCGAGGTCACCTCCACCGACCCCGCCAAGGAGGAGTTCTCCCACGAGAAGCTCTCCCCGGTCCTGGCCATGTACCACGCCAAGGACTTCCAGGAGGCCGTCGACAAGGCCGAGCACCTGGTGCTCGCCGGTGGCCCGGGCCACACCGCCTCTCTGTACGTGCACCCCGCCCAGGCCGAGAAGATCAGCCTGTTCGAGCACGTCATGAAGGCCTGCCGTATCGTCATCAACACCCCGTCCTCGCACGGCGGCATCGGTGACCTGTACAACTTTGGCATGAAGCCGTCTCTGACCCTGGGCTGCGGCTCCTGGGGCGGCAACTCCGTCTCCGAGAACGTTGGGGTGAAGCACTTGATCAACGTTAAGACTGTGGCCGAGCGCCGTGAGAACATGCTGTGGTTCCGCGCTCCCGAGAAGGTCTACTTCAAGAAGGGTTCCACGCCCGTCGCCCTCGACGAGCTGGGCAACGTCATGGGCAAGAAGCGCGCCTTCATCGTCACCGACCAGTTCCTCTTCAAGAATGGCAACACCCGCGCCATCGAGGCCAAGCTCGACGAGATGGGCATCGCCCACGACTGCTTCTATGACGTCGAGCCCGATCCGTCGCTGCAGTGCGCACGTCGCGGCGCCAAGCAGATGGCCCTCTTTGAGCCGGACGTCATCATCGCCGTCGGCGGTGGCTCCGCTATGGACGCCGGCAAGATCATGTGGATGATGTACGAGCACCCCGAGTGCAAGTTTGAGGACATGGCCATGGACTTCATGGACATCCGCAAGCGTATCTTCACCTTCCCCGAGATGGGCAAGAAGGCCTACTTCGTCGCCGTCCCGACCTCCTCGGGTACCGGCTCCGAGTGCACGCCGTTCGCCATCATCACCGACAAGGAGACCGGCATCAAGTGGCCGCTCGCCGACTACGCGCTGCTCCCCAACATGGCTATCGTCGACGCCGACAACTGCATGACCGCCCCGCGCGGCCTGACCGCTGCCTCCGGCATCGACGTCATGACCCACGCCATCGAGTCCTACGTCTCCATCATGGCTTCCGACTACACCAAGGGCCTCTCCGAGCGCGCTGCCAAGCTCGTCTTTGAGAACCTGCCCTCCAGCTTCACGAACGGCGCCAAGGACCCGCACGCCCGCGAGGAGATGCACAACGCCTCCTGCATGGCCGGTATGGCCTTCGCCAACGCCTTCCTGGGCCTCAACCACTCCATGGCTCACAAGCTCGGCGCTTTCCATCACCTGCCCCACGGCATCGCTAACGCCGTCATCCTGACCCGCGTCATGCGCTACAACGCCGCCGAGGCTCCCGTCAAGATGGGTACCTTCTCCCAGTATCCTTACCCCAACGCGTTGCACAACTACGCCGAGATGGCCAAGTACTGCGGCATCGAGGGCAAGGACGACAAGGAGGTCTTCGAGAACTTCATCACGAAGCTCGAGGAGCTCAAGGACTTCATTGGCGTCAAGAAGACCATCGCCGACTACGGTGTTGACGAGCAGTACTTCCTCGACACCCTCGACGAGATGACCGAGCAGGCATTCAACGACCAGTGCACCGGCGCTAACCCGCGCTACCCGCTCATGAGCGAGATCAAGGAGCTCTACCTGGACGCCTACTACGGCCGCGAGCCCCAGGACTACGCCGTCTGCTAGTTTTTAGCACGGTTTTTTGCGGCGGGGGTGCACGGGTGTTTCACACACCCCCGCCGTCGCTTCTATCGCATCGTTGAAAGGATGCAACCATGCTGCTACCCGATTCCAAGACCGAGCTCGTCCGCCGTGGCAACAAGGTCGTTTACGACCTGGGCGACAAGATCGTCAAGGTCTTTAACGAGACCAAGCCTGTCTCCGACGTGTTCAACGAGGCTTTGAATCTTGCCCGCATCAATGAGTGCGGCATCCGCAGCCCCAAGGCGCTCGAGGTTTCCCAGCTCGAGAACGCCAACGGCTGGGCGCTCGTGACCGAGAAGGTTCCGGGCACCACCCTTGCCGAGAAGATGACTGCCGAGCCCCAGCGCTTTGGTGAGTACCTCGAGATGTTCGTAGACCTCCAGATCGAGATCCACGGCTACACCTCCCCGCTGCTCAACCGTCAGCGCGACAAGTTCGCCCGCATGATCGACAGCCTTGATCAGCTTAATGCCACCACGCGCTACAACCTTCAGGAGCGTCTGGACGGCATGACCAAGGAGTTCAAGGTCTGCCACGGCGACTTCAACCCCTCCAACGTCATCGTCGGCGACGACGGCCAGCTCTATGTCTGCGACTGGGCACACGCTACCCAGGGCTCCCCTGCTGCCGACGTTGCCACCACCTACCTGCTCTTTGCCCTCAACAGCAAGGACCAGGCCGAGGCCTACCTGGAGCTCTACTGCGACCGTGCCGACATGCCCATGCAGGTCGTGCGTCAGTGGACGAGCATCGTCGCCGCTTCCGAGCTTGCTCGCAAGCGCAATGTGAACGATGAGTTCCTGAAGAACTGGATCGACGTCGTCGATTATCAGTAATATCTGAGCGATTTATTTCGCATCGGAGGCACAATGGAAAACCCCGCAGCTCGCATGGGCTGTGGGGTTTTCCTTTTAGATATCGAGGATGCTACAAGATAATAGGACGGCCCCGCATCTCCCCGATTGGAGAAATGCGGGGCCGTCCCACATATCGAACTACAAGCGAAATCGTCGATTAACGGCGGGCTGCCTTAACAAGCTCGGCAACCTTGGCAACGACCTCGTCGATCGCCACGTCCTCGCGCTCGCCCGTAGCACGGTCCTTGAGCTCCACAGTACCATTCTTGAGGCCACGCTTACCCAGAACGACCTGATACGGGAAGCCCATGAGGTCGTTATCGGCAAACTTAAAGCCGGGACGCTCGTCACGGTCGTCGACGACGACCTCGATACCCTCGGCGCACAAGCCCTCGACGATTTGGTCGCAGACGGTTGCGCACTCCTCCTTCTTGGGATCGAGCGGAATCACAGCGACCTCGTACGGGGCAACGGAAACCGGCCAGACGATACCGTGCTCGTCGTTGTGCTGCTCCACGACGGCAGCAAGCGAGCGGGACACGCCCACGCCGTAGCAACCCATGATAAGCGGCTTCTCCTTGCCGTCCTCGTCCATAAAGGTGGCGCCCATGGCCTCGGAATACTTGGTACCCAGCTGGAAGACCTGCGAGACCTCGATGCCGCGAGCAGCAGAGAGCGGCTTGCCGCAGTGCGGGCAGGGATCGCCGGCAACGACGGTGACCAGATCTGCCCACTCATCGACGGTAAAGTCGCGCTCGGGGCAGGCACCGGTAAAGTGATAATCGACCTCGTTGGCACCGCAGGCCCACTGCTTGGACTCGCGCAGGCTCTCGTCGCACACCAGACGGATGCCCTCGGGCAAGTTAACCGGTCCGATAAAGCCCTTGTGCAGACCGTAGGTCTGGAGCTCCTCGTCGGTCATCATGCGATAGCCCTTGCCAAAGACGTGCTCGGCCTTGCAATCGTTGAGCTCGTGATCGCCCGGAACAATGGCCACGACTGGCTTGCCCTCGGCGTCGATGAGTGCCAGCGACTTGCGCGTGCCGTTCTCGGGGAACCCAAAGAACTTAGCAACAGCCTCAATGGTGCCCATGCCCGGAGTCTCAACCTTGGTGAGCGTACCGTCGCCGGGGCCCTCGGTCACGACGACCTTGGTGCTTGCCGCCTCGTCATCGGCAGCAAAGCCGCAATCGTCGCAGTAGACCAGCGAAGCCTCGCCGGCGTCGGCCAAAGCCATGTACTCGACGGAGGTATCGCCACCGATCTCGCCGGAGTCGGCGACAACGGGCAGAGCCTTGATGTAGCAGCGCTCGCAGATGTTGGCGTAGGCCTGCTTCATCTTGTCGTACTCCTCCTGCAGACTCTCCTGCGTGGCGGAGAAGCTGTAGGCGTCCTTCATGATGAACTCGCGACCGCGCATCAGGCCAAAGCGAGGGCGGAACTCGTCGCGGAACTTGTCCTGAATGTGGTACAGGTTGACGGGCAGCTGCTTATAGGAGCGCAGCTCATTGCGCACTAGGGCCGTGACGGTCTCCTCGTGCGTGGGGCCCAGGACGAACTCGCGACCATGACGGTCGTCAAAGCGCACAAGCTCCTTGCCATAGGCGTCGATACGGCCGGACTCACGCCACAGCTCGGCATCGACCATGATGGGCATCATAAGCTCCTGGGCGCCGGCAGCGTCCATCTCGTCGCGCACGATGTTCTCAATCTTGCGGATCGAGCGCCAAGCAAGCGGCAGATAGGAATACAGGCCGGCGGCCTCCTTGCGGATCATGCCGGCACGGAGCAGCAGGCGGTGGCTGGCGAGCTCAGCGTCCGCCGGATCCTCTTTAAGCGTCGGCGCATAGAGCTTAGACATATACATTGCTCGGGTCATTTATTTCTCCTCAATAAGCTTGTCGACCTCTGCCATAAGCGCGTCGACAATTTGGTCCTCAGCTACTTTACCAATGATCTGGCCATGCGAAAAGAGCAAGGCCTGACCACGTCCGCAAGCAACGCCCAGGTCGGCATCAGAAGCCTCACCGGGGCCATTAACGGCACATCCCATGACGGCAATCGAAAGCGGCGCGGAATAGTTCTTAAGCCGCTCGGTGACCTCCTCGGCGATGGGAATGAGGTTAACCTGGCAGCGGGCGCACGTGGGGCACGAGACAATCTCGGGACCACGGCGACGCAGGCCCAGCGACTGTAGAATTCCCCAGGCGACCGGCGGCTCCTCAACCGGATCGGCCGTGAGCGACACACGCATGGTGTCGCCAATGCCTTCGGAAAGCAAGATACCCAAGCCTACAGAGCTCTTGATGGTGCCCTGAAGCTTGGTCCCCGCCTCCGTCACGCCCAGGTGAAGCGGAACGTGGGGAATCTCACGTGACAGGGCTCGATAGGTATCGAGCGTCGTTTGCACGCTATGGGCCTTGGCCGAAAGCACAATATTCGTAAAGCCGCGATCCTCAAAGTGCTTGACGAAGCGCTCGCTCGACATCACGAGCTTTTCGGGCTGCGTGAGGTCGTCGCGCTCGGCAATATCTTGCTCAAGCGAGCCCGCGTTCACGCCAATGCGAATCGCACAGCCCGCGGCACCCGCAGCATCGATCACCGCGTCAACCTTGGCCCAATCGCCGATATTGCCGGGATTGATGCGCAGCTTGGCGGCACCGGCCTCAACAGCACCAATGGCGAGCTTATGGTTAAAGTGGATATCGGCGACAATCGGCACCGGAGACTCGGCACAGATGGTGCGGAAACCCTCAAGCGCGGCCTCAGTGGGCACGCTCACACGCACGATATCGCAGCCAGCCTGCGCCAACGCGCACACTTGCGCAAGCGTTGCCTGGGCATCAGCGGTATCGGTGCAGGTCATAGATTGGACCACCACCGGCGCGCCGCCACCGATCTGCACGCCGCCCACATGCACGGGGCGCGTCAGCTCGCGAGGCAAAGGATGGGATAAAGACAATCCAAACACTCCCCTACAGAATAAATCGAAGGATGTCGGAACGAAGCATATAGACAAACAGCAGCGCAAAGAGCGCGATGCCCACATAGCTCACAATCGTCTGGACCTTGAGCGGAAGCTCGCGGCCCGCAATCTTCTGAATGATCTCGATGACTAGCTTGCCGCCATCGAGTGGCGGGATGGGCAGCAGGTTCATAAAGCCAAGCGAGAATGAAATGAGGGCGGCAAACGAAAGGAATGTGGCAGGGCCGGCAGCAGCAGCCTGTGAGGACATAACGCTAATTCCCACGATCGAGGAGGACTGATCGAGGATCTCCATCGTATGCTGCGGCTGGAGTAGGCGCATCACGCCATCCGCCGTCTGTACAACATAGGAGAATGACAGACGCGCCGAGGTGATCGGGTCTATACGGACCACCTGCGTAGAGGCATACACACCTAGGCGCTCGTCCTCTTTGAGCGCAACCGTGGTCGAATGCTGCTTGCCGTCACGCTCGTACTCGATGGCGATATCGTCCTTACCGGCGGCCTTGCCGATGGCATCGTAGACATCCATCCAAGTAGAACATGAGACACCGTCAACCGAAAGGATCGCATCACCGGCCTCGATACCCGCCTTGGCGGCAATAGACCCCTCGTCAACCTGACCGATCGCGTTGGTATCCATCGGCACGGTGACACCCGCAATGGAATAGATGCTCATAAGGAGCAAAAAACCCGTCAAGATATTGACGATAATGCCTGCGAGCAGCATAAAGGCGCGCTTGAGAAAGCCTTGGCCAAGATAGGTGTGCGAGCGTTCTTGCGCAAGGAACTCGGCCTCGCCGCACAGCAGCTCCCACACATCGCCCTCGGCAGTCGCATGTTCGCGATCGAACCGACGGCCGTCAAAGGTGGTATAACCCGCCGCGTCACGCGGCAGAGTCTGGTACTTGGTGGGATAGTAGCTGGGCGAAGGCTTTTCCCCTTCTTCATACCAGGGAGCGATAGAGCCCCAGCCCAACAGCAAAGCACAGGCCTCGAGCACATCCTCCTCGGAAAGTTCGAGCTCGACAGCAAGGTCGGCCACGGTCACGCGACCATGACGATAGATAGCCGCGAGCACGCGATCGGCGCACGAAACATCGGTCGGATCCATACCGCAGATGGCAGCGTAGCCACCCAGCAGCAGCGGGGTCACGCCAAACTTGGTTCCAATGCGACGCGACGTGTAATGGATGTCAAAGCGGCACGGCAGACCCAAAAAGAACTCGGTCACACGGACGCCGCAGGCACGCGCCGCCAAAAAGTGGCCGCCCTCGTGCAAAAACACGAGGACGGAAAGCATCAGCAGGCCCCAAAAGACCGATGAGAGAACGCTCAGAACAGTATCCATAAAACGAAAAAGCAATCCTTATGGGTTAGGAACGGGTTGCGGCGAGCACCTGCGCAGCCTTTTCACGCGCCCACGCATCGATGTAGCGAAGCTGCTCAAACGAATCGACCACCTGCATATCGTGGGCGTCCATGCAGGATTCCACAATGCGATCGATATCGGTAAAGCTGCAGCCATCGTGCAGGAAGGCATCGACGGCGACCTCGTTGGCGGCATTGAGCACGCACGGCATGGTGCCACCCGTCTTGCCGGCACGCTCGGCCAGTGCCAGACAGCGGAAGGTATCCATGTCGGCAGCATCAAACGTGAGCTGCCCCAGCTCGCGGAAATCGATACGAGGCGCCGGGGTATCCCAACGCTCGGGATACGAGAACGCGAACTGGATGGGAATACGCATGTCGGATGCACCGAGATGCGCCATCACGGAGCCGTCGGCGAACTCGACCATAGAGTGAATCTTGGACTGACGCTGCACGACCACGTTAATGAAATCGAGGTCGCAGCTAAACAGATGCATGGCCTCAATGCGCTCCAGGCCCTTGTTCATGAGGGTGGCGGAGTCAATGGTGATCTTGGCACCCATGGCCCACGTGGGATGCGCGAGGGCATCGGCACGCGTCACGCGATCGAGCTCGTCGCGCGTGCGGCCAAAGAACGGACCGCCCGAGCAGGTGAGCCAAATGCAGTGGGCCTCGCGCGGGTTCTCCCCCAGATAGCACTGGTAGATGGCGGAATGCTCAGAGTCGACCGGAATAAGCTGGCCCGGTTGTGCCAACGGCATAAGCAAGTCGCCACCGACGACGAGGGACTCCTTGTTGGCAAGGGCAAGGCGCTTATTCGAGGTCAAGGCCGCATGGCTCGCCTCGAGACCGGCTGCGCCCACAATAGCGACAAGCACGCAGTCGACATCGTCGCGATGCGCGAGCTCGCAAACCGCCTGCGCGCCAACGCCGAGCTTCGTTCCCTCGGGCAACTCCTGCAGCACGGCGTCATCGCCATGATCGACATCGGCCACGGCAACCGCCGGAACCGAGAACTCGCGGGCAGCGGCAACGAGCTCGGAGGTACTGGAGTTAACGGACAGCGCCGTCACCTGCAGGCGATCGGCATGCTGGCGGCACACATCGAGCGCCTGGGTGCCGATAGAGCCCGTACAACCCAGGATGGCAACGCGGAGGCGTCCATCGGGGCCATACGTCGTCTGGAAGGACATTACAGCACGCCTCCGATCATCAGCAACAGCTGCGCGGTGATGCAGCCGAAGATAAGCGAATCGCTACGATCGAGCATTCCGCCGTGGCCCGGGATAAGGTTGCCGGAATCTTTGACGCCCACACCGCGCTTGATGCGCGACTCGATAAGGTCGCCGATAACGCCCAGAATGGACACGACCACGCCGCACAGCAGCGCATAGGGCAGGCTGAGCTTGTAGAAGTGCGTCGCCCACAGGATGAGCCAAATCAAAACCGAGCCCAAGATGCCGCCGGCAAACCCCTCCCAGCTCTTTTTGGGAGAGATCTTGGGAACCATCTTGTGCTTGCCGATACGGCTGCCCACGATGTAGGCAAACGAATCGGAGACCCAAAGGGACGCGCAAACGCCCACTGAAAGCAGAGCGCCGGCAAAACCGGGCACGGCATCGCGCAGCAGCACGATAGCCGACAGCATAAAGCCAGTGTAGATGGGACCCATGAGCGTCACGGCCAGATCAGAGATGCGGGTACGCGGCGACCAGACATACCAAATGCCCACAGCGAGCATCAAGGCAAAAAGCAGGGCATTCAGCAACATCGAATCGCCCAACGCCGACAGCGGAAAGACTACGGCGGCAGCGATACCCATGCGCTCGTTAGCCATCTTGCCATCGAGCCTTGTCATACGGAAAAACTCATAGCAGCACAGACCGCTCATGACGGAAACAAAGATGGCCGTGGGCACGATACCCAAAACCAGGCACAGGATAAAGACAACGGCGTAGACGATACCGGCGGCGGCACGGGTAATAAAGCCCGCCAGCCACGAACCGGTGCCGCTCTTCGCTGCAGGCGCTCCCGCGGTGGCAGCTTTGCGCGCAGGCGTCTTGGGAGCAGATGCCTTGGGACGATCGGACACGATTAAGCCTCCTCGGTCTTGCTCAGTCCACCAAACCTACGGTCACGGCCCTGATAGGCCAAAATGGCGTCGACAAGGCCCCAACGATCAAAGTCGGGCCAATAGGTATCGGTGACGTAGAATTCGGAATAAGCCACCTGCCACAACAGATAGTTCGAAAGGCGCAGCTCACCTGAGGTGCGAATCACAAGCTCAGGATCGGGAAGGCCGGCGGTATAGAGGTGGGAAGCCACCATGTCGTCATCAATTGCGGCAGGATCGATCTTACCGGCGGCAGCGTCGAGTGCAATCTGACGGACAGCGCGGGTGATCTCGGCACGGGCACCGTAGTTAACGGCCAGCGCCAGCGTCATACCGGTGTGATCGGCGCACTCGGCAAGACCGCGCTCAAAAACGTCGCGAGTCTTCTTGGGCAGCGCGGAAATGTCACCCAAAAAGACTACGCGCACATTTTCGCGCTTCAGAAGCGGCAGCTCGTCGATAAACGTCTTGGCAAACAGGTGCATCAAGACGTTGACTTCGTGCTGCGGTCGATTCCAGTTTTCGGTCGAAAATGCATAGGCCGAAAGCACGTCGACGCCCAGGCGCACGCAGGCGGTAATGATCTCGCGCAGCGAGACGATACCCGCCTTGTGGCCCTCGGTGCGTGCAAGACCGCGCGACGTGGCCCAACGACCGTTGCCGTCCATGATGCACGAGATATGGTGCGGAATGTTATTGAGGTCAAGGTCGGAAAAACCGACGCCCGCAGGGGCGTCGGCAAAGTACTCGACCAGTTTATGCTCGTCGTATTGCACCTTAGATCTCCATGACCTCGGCTTCTTTTTCCTTCAGAAGCTCCTCGACCTTGGCGACATACTCATCGGTATGCTTCTGGACCTTGGCCTGCTCGCGACGGACATCGTCCTCGGTGAGCTCCTCATCGCGCTCGAGCTTGTTGTTGAAGTCGCGACGGATGTTACGGATAGACACCTTGGCCTGCTCGGCGTACTCGCGGCACTCCTTGACGAGTTCGCGACGGCGCTCCTCAGTGGGGGCCGGGAACGGCAGACGAACGACGGTGCCATCGGAGTTGGGGGTAATGCCCAGATCGGAAGCGCCGATGGCCTTGACGATAGCGTTGATGAGCGCCTTGTCCCACGGCTCAATGAGCAGCATGTGAGCCTCGGGGGTCTTGACGGCGGCAACCTGCGTGACCGGCGTGGGAACACCGTAATAATCAACGGTGATGTCGGACAGAATGTTGGCGTTGGCGCGACCGGTACGGACCTTGGAGAAGTTATGCTTGAGGGACTCGAGCGACTTGTCCATATGGGCGGTGATGTTCTCTGCCATGCTTAATCCTCCTGATAGACGAGCGTGCCGACGGGCTCACCCGCGAGCGCGCGCTTGACGGTGTCCTCGCCATCGATGTTGAGGACCAAAATAGGCATACGGTTATCCTGGCACAGGGCCGTAGCTGTGGAATCCATAACCTGCAGACCGCGGACGAGAACCTCGTGATAGGTAATCTTGTCAAAACGGACGGCATCGGCGCACTTGACGGGATCCTTGTCGTAGATGCCGTCAACCTTGGTGGCTTTAATCAGAATCTCGGCGCCGGTCTCGCACGCACGAAGAGCCGCGGCGGTGTCGGTCGTAAAGTACGGATTGCCCGAACCGGCAGCGAAGATGACGACGTTGCCCTTGGACAGATGGTTGATAGCGCGGCGACGAATATAGGGCTCGCAGATCTCGTTCATCTGGATAGCGCTCATCACGCGGCAAGGAACATCGTTGTGCTCGAAGGCATCCTGCAGGGCGAGCGCGTTCATAACGGTTGCCAGCATCCCCATGTAGTCGGCCTGAGCACGCTCCATGCCACCGGCAGCGCCTGCCATGCCGCGGAAAATATTGCCGCCGCCGACAACGACGCCGACCTCATGGCCAACGGCGAGCAGCTCCTTGACCTGCTTGGCAAGATGATCGGTAACCTTGGGGTCGATGCCATATTGGGCGTCGCCCATCAGTGCTTCGCCGGAAAGCTTAAGAAGCACGCGTTTATATCGGATGTCGGACAAAGCGATCCTCCTTTAATTAGACTCTCAATATGATATCAAAGGCTCTGATAAGAGCCATGAAAAAGCAGGCTGTGAGTAAAACCCACAGCCTGCTCATTACCAGCTACAAGAGCTTATTTACTCGCCACGGACCAGACGGTCAAAGGCAACGACGGTAATGGTGTCGCCGAGCTCCTTGGAGACCTGCTCAGCGTACTTCTTGATGGTGAGGGAGCTGTCCTTGATGAACTCCTGCTCGGTGAGCACGGACTGCTTGTAGAACTTCTCCAGACGGCCAACAGCCATCTTCTCCTGGATAGCCTCGGGCTTGCCGGACTCGGCAGCCTGGGCCATGTAGATCTGCTTCTCGTGCTCGACGGTCTCGGCCGGAACCTGATCGCGGGTAGCGCAGATCGGGGCGACGGCGGCAACCTGAAGGGCAACGTCGTGAGCGAAGGTCTTGAAGGACTCAGCCTGAGCGGTCTCGGCCTTCTCGAAGGCGAACTCGACGAGGACGCCGATCTTACCACCCATGTGGATGTAAGAAGCGAGCGCGCCGTTCTCGGCCTTGCGGGCAGCGAAGCGGGAGATCTTCATGTTCTCGCCCATGATGTGAATCATCTCGGTGAGCTCGGAGGAAACGGTCTCCTCGCCCATCGGCTTCTCGAGCAGAGCGTCGACGTCAGCAGGCTCGGTGGTAGCGACAACCTCAGCGACCTTAGAAGCAAAGCCGGTGAACTTGGCGTTGGAGCCAACGAAGTCGGTCTCGCAGGAGAGCTCGAGCAGAGCGCCGGTCTTGCCATCCTCGGAGACGAACGCGGCTACAGCGCCCTCGTTGGTCTCGCGGCCAGCCTTCTTGGCAGCCTTGGCGAGGCCGTTCTTGCGCAGAACGTCGACAGCGGCGTCCATGTCGCCGTCAGCCTCGACGAGAGCCTTCTTGCACTCCATCATCGGGGAGTCGGTCATCTCGCGGAGCTGCTTGACCATAGCGGCGGTAATCTGGGCCATTGTGGTTCCTTTCAAAGAGATGAAAAAGAATTAACTAAGACTGATTTACTCGGCCTTGGGCTCAGCGGCCATCTCGGCCTCGGAGACCTGCTCCTTGCCGGAGCCAGCGAGGCAGGCGTCAGCCATGAGCTCGCACATAAGGGTGACAGCAGAGATAGCGTCATCGTTGCAGGGGATGCCGTACTCGACCTCGTCGGGATCGGAGTTGGTGTCGATCAGAGCGACGACGGGGATGTTCAGGCGCTGAGCCTCCTTGATGGCGTTCTCCTCGCGCTTAGTGTCGATGACGAAGAGAGCCTGGGGCAGACCCTTCATGTCGCGGGCGCCACCGAGGTTGGTCTGGAGCTTGGTGAGCTCCTTGCCGAGCACAGCCTGCTCCTTCTTGGGGAGCACTGCCATGCGGCCGTCCTCGACCATGGCCTCGAGCTCCTCCATGCGGTTGATGCGGGAGCGGATGGTGACGAAGTTGGTCAGCATACCGCCGAGCCAACGCTGGTTGATGTAGGGCATATTAGCGCGCTCAGCAGCGTTCTTGACGGCCTCCTGAGCCTGCTTCTTGGTGCCGACGAACAGCACGTTGCCACCCTTGGCGACGTTCTTGACGAAGGTGTAGGCCTGGTCGGCGTCGAGGATGGTCTGCTTGAGGTCGAGGATGTAGATGCCGTTGCGCTCACCGAAGATGAACGGCTTCATCTTGGGGTTCCAGCGACGGGTCTGGTGACCGAAGTGGCAGCCGGCCTCGAGCAGGGTGCGGATATTAATCTTGGTAGCCATGTTAAACCTCCTGTGGTTTGCCTCCGCGCGGGGTCATCCTCCAAAACCAACCCGGACATGTGCTACCAAAGCCCGGGCACCACGGTATGAAGTAGCCGCGCGTGCGTGATAAAAACATGTTGCCGTGAAGCAACCCGATGAATGATAGCAGGAATGCATCTTCGTGCCAACCCGCAATCAAAACCACACACCTGAGTGCGGCGCGGGACGTCCCAGCCACTATTCGCCTCGGGGATGGGCTTGAGCCACGGCACGTTTGAGCCGATCGGGCGTGAGGTGCGTGTAGATCTGCGTCGTGGACAGGCTCGCATGACCCAGCAGCTCTTGAACCGAGCGCAGGTCCGCACCGCCCTCGAGCAAGTCGGTCGCAAAGGTATGGCGCATCGCATGCGGGGCGATGTCGGCCGGAATGCCGGCGAGTGTCGCCAGAGTATGGAACCGCCGCCTGAGCATGGCGGCACTCATGCGATTACCGCGCGCCGATATAAGCAGCGGATGCGGCCCGGTAGTGGGGTCACGGCGCTTTGCCTGAGCGAGCAACTCCGGCCGCCCCTCCTCAATATAGAGACGCGTCGCCTCGAGCGCGCGACGATACAGAGGGACGATACGTTCTTTGCTCCCCTTGCCCCACAGGCGCAGCGTGCGTTCGGACCACACAATGGACTCCACATTGAGTGCTGCGAGCTCAGAGATACGGGCGCCCGAGGCATAGAGCAGCTCGAGCATCGCCGCATCGCGCAGTCCCGCGGGTGTTGAGGTATCAGGCGTCTTGAGCAGCGCCTCCACCTGTTGGGTCGTCAGCACACCGGGTAGATCGCGCGGGAGCTTGGGCGAGGAAATTGCCGAGACCACATCGCCCTCCACGACCCCCTCGGCAGCCATCCACCGATAGAGCGAGCGAATGGCAGACAGGTGTGCCGCAAGCGTTCGGGGAGCCACCTGCTCACGCGAAAGTTCGGCAAGATAGCGACGAATGGTGCGCACGTCGGCAGCGAAAGCATCTATATCCTCACGCTCGCACCAGGCAGCAAAACGCTCCAGCCTCGAGCCATAGGCCGTCACCGTGTTGGGAGAAAGTCCCTCGACACGTGAGATATAGGCGATAAACGAGTCGACGGTGTCGTACAGGTCAAAGGCTATGACCGGTCGCCTCCAAACAAATCGGGGCGAGTGGCCAGATAGGCATCAAGGGCCTCGAGCGCACGGTCCGCATAGGCCTGGTAGCGGTCGCGCTTGCTGCGGCGCTTACCATCCTCGAGTGGCGGCACCAGGCCAAAGTTGACATGCATAGGCTGATAGCCCACGGTGGCAGGATCGGTCGCATAGCCCACGAGCGCACCCAGGGCGCCCACACGCGGCAGCTCGACGCCCGCGGCACCGATAGCCTCGGCATAGGTGTTGAGCGCCGCGAGCAGACCCGTCGCCACGGCTTCCATGTACCCCTCGGTGCCGGTGATCTGACCGGCCAGGCGCACGCCGGTGCCGGGCACGGCAAAGGTGCCATCGAGCACGTGCGGGGCGTCGACAAAGGTATTACGGTGCATGACACCGTAGCGGAAGAACTCAGCGTTCTCCAGGCCCGGCACCATATGGAAGACGCGCTTCTGCTCGCCAAAGGTCAAGTTGGTCTGGAAGCCCACCAGGTTATAGGCGGTCTTCTCCTTATTCTCGGCACGCAGCTGAATCGCCGCCCAGGGACGACGACCGGTTCGCGGATCGGTGAGGCCGACAGGCTTCATGGCGCCAAAGCGAATGGCGTCCTTGCCGGTGCGCGCAACTTCCTCGGCAGGCTGGCAGGCCTGGAACAGATCGCCGCCCTCAAAGTCCTTGAGCACCACGCGGTCGGCCGTGGTAAGCGCCTCGATAAAGGCCTCGTACTCCTCCTTATTGAGCGGAGCGTTGAGATAGTCGCCGCTCCCCTGCTCCTCGTAGCGCGACTGCGAGAACAGCACGTCCATATCGAGCGTGGAGGCATCGACGATCGGCGCCGCGGCATCGAAGAACGCAAGGGCGTCGCCACCGACGAGCTTCATGACCTCTTCGCTCAGCGCCGGCGAGCACAAGGGGCCGGCGGCAATGACCACGTGACCTTCGGGAATCTGCGTGACCTCGCCGTGAATGATCTCGATATTGGGGCGGGCGGCAACCTCGGCCTCGACAAACTCGGAAAACTTGACGCGGTCGACCGCCAAGGCGCCACCGGCGGGAACAGCCGCGCGATGGGCGCAATCGAGCAGGACTGAACCCATGCGCTCAAGCTCGGCCTTCAGCAATCCAGCCGCGGAATCCGGACGGGTCGACTTAAACGAATTGGAACAGACGAGCTCTGCCAGGTGATCGGTATGGTGGGCCGGGGAGCTAACCTGGGGGCGCATCTCGCACAGCCTTACGGCGAACCCGCGATCTGCCAGCTGAATCGCGCACTCCGAACCCGCCAGACCGCCACCGATAACCGTCACCTGATCAAACAGCATCTGCAAACACCTTTCTAATTGACATGTTTTCCATTGTGACCGAAGGGTGTCTGAGCGTGAAGGGCAAACTTGGAGGGCGCATACCTTCCATCCATCATGCGCTCGATAAGACCATCGAGCTCAAGCGAACCCAGGAGTTTGAGTACGCCGACGGCATCGAGCGAGACGAGCGCCGCGATGTCGTCGACCTTGAGCGGAGAGGCTATGAGCGCATGCATCACGGTCTGCTGTGTTTGATCCAGGTCGGCAATGCCGGGAGCATCGGGGCGCGAGTAGCGCAGGGTGCCGTAGATGCGTGAAATAGCCATCTCGATAGATTCCTCGTCGATGATGCAGCAGGCACCGTTCGCAATGAGGTAATTCGTGCCACGCGACTCGGGCGATAGGATCGACCCTGGCACGGCAAGAAGTTCTCGCCCCAAATCCATAGCAGCCTCGGCTGTAGAAAACGTCCCGGAAGGCATACCCGCCTCGGATACAAAGAGGGCTTGCGACAGGGCCGCGATTACGCGATTGCGGCGCGGAAAGGCAAACTTGCGCGGACCCATGCCCCACGGAGAGATCGACACGACCGCGCCACCCGTATCGAGCGTGCGCGTAACAAGCCCCGCGCTCGAACGCGGGTAGACCACGTCGGCGCCCGTCCCCAGCACCACGACGTGTTTGCCGCCGGCATTGACCGCAGCCCAACCCGAGGCCTGGTCACAACCGACCGCGCCGCCCGAAACTACCGTCACGCCCGCCTCGACCGCAACCTTTGCCGCAAGCTCTGCCACGGCAAGACCATACGGAGAGGCCTTGCGCGCGCCGATGATGGAGAGCGCGGGCGTCGAAAGCACCTCGGGGTTGCCGCGCACATAGAGTGTCTGGGGTACATCAGAAAGCTCCAAAACGGTCTCGGGATACAACGCGTCACCTGGATGCAGCTCAAAGGTCCCCTCGGCCATCATTGGTCCCTCCTTCCCTGGTACATCGCCGCCTCGAGCACGTGGTCCTGCGTCACTTGCTCGCTCTCGGCGACGTCAGCGATTGTACGCGCGATACGCACCAGGCGCACGATGCCGCGGCCCGTGAGATGCGTGCGCTTCGACAGGCCGAGCACACACTTCTCCGCCGCATCATCGAGCTCAAAGGTCGAAACGACGCCGTCAATGGACCGTGTCTCGTCATCCTCGGCCTCGGCATCAGCATCGTCCATACGGGATTCGCGCCAAGCGCGAAAAGCGCGACCGCGCACAACGTAGTCACGTAACTCAGCTGACGACATACCCTCCGCGCCCTCGATAATCACCTGAGGGTCGGGACGGGTCACATCGATCATCATGTCGATACGGTCGGCCAAAGGACCGCGCAGTTTAGACCGATAGCGCTCGACCATCGCCGCCGAGCAGCGACACGGTACCTCACGATCGCCCAAAAAGCCGCAGGGGCAGGGATTGCTCGCAGCCAGCAGCTGAAAGCGCGACGGGAAGGTAAAAGCCCCGTCGACGCGTACGATCCTGACGTAGCCGCGTTCGATGGGCTGACGCAGCGTCTGCAGCACACCCGTGGGAAACTCAGCAAGCTCGTCCAAAAAGAGCACGCCGCCATGAGCAAGGCTGATCTCACCCGGGTGCACCGGGCGCCCACCGCCGATAAGACCTGCGGTCGAAATACTGTGATGGGGACTGCGGAAGGGCCGGTGCCCTGCCAACAAGCCATCAATGTTCTCACCCAAAACCGAATGGATGCACAGCGCCTCCTGTTGATCCTCAACGGAAAGCTCGGGCAGGATGCCGGTCATACGACGCGCGAGCATCGTCTTGCCCGATCCCGGGGACCCGATCATGAGCAAGCCGAGTTCTCCTGCCGCCGCAAGCGCCATGCCGCGCTTGGCGACCTCCTGCCCCAGTACGTCGGCATAGTCGAGCTCGGGCTCAAAGGTCGCCTCGAGCACTTCAGAATCCAAGTAGTGCCGCGCGGCATCGCCCATGCCATGGGCAAGCTGAGACAAATGATCGATGAATCCACAATCCACGCCCGCAAGCGGCACATGCTGATCGGACCTGCCGGCGATAAAGGACAGCCCCATATCACGCGCCAATAGCTGAAACGCCACCTCGCCCTTGACAGGAAGCACCGTACCGTCCAAGCCAAGCTCACCAGCGATAAGACAACGATCGAGGTTGTCGCGGGGAATCTGACCATCGGCCGCCAATACCGCGATGGCGATGGGCAGATCAAAGCCGCTACCGGTCTTGCGAATATCGCCAGGCGCCAGATTGACCGTAATGCCCGAGCGCGGGATCTCGAACCCGGCGGAGCGCATCGCGCAGCGAATACGACCGCGTGACTCCATCACCTCCATGCTCGGAATGCCGAGCATCTGGATGCCCGGAACGCCACCGGCAAGCGAGACCTCGACCGTGACGTGAATCGCCTCGACGCCGCGGATGCAGGCCGCGTGAACGGCAAACGTCTCGAACGCCATCACGACACCTGCCAATCGAACGCGTTGTACTGATGCTCGATCTCGGCGATATGCCCGCCACGAATGGTAACGCCCACGGCATCGAAGCGAATCGCCTTGAGCGGATAATGCTCCATGAGGTAGCAACTTGCGATGCGGCGGTAGCGGCGTTGCTTTTGGGCGTCCACGGCCTCCTCGGGAAAGACCCGCGTGCTGCAATCCAGTGCAACTCGTCTGGTTTTGACCTCGGCCATCACCACGACATCGTCGAGCTCATCGAGCAGCACCAGATCGGCCTCGCCCTCGGCGCAGCGATAGCCCTGCTCCAGCAAGGTGTAGCCGCGCTCGTTATAGTAGTCGATGGTGATCAGCTCGCCCAGCATGCCCAGCTCGCGGGGACTGAGCCCCTTGATAAACTCGGGCGTCATCGCCCCGCAGTCGAGCTCGCCGTTTTCCCAACGCTCCTTGAGCTGCTGCGTCTTGCTCTTTTTGCATGCGGCACTCATGGGGTCTCCTTTCCCGCACACTGCATTGCCCCGATGATGAGGGCACCTTTCATGCGGGTAAGTACCGGATGCAAACCAAAAGCTGACCAAATACCGACAAAAAATGGGCCGTACGCAACAATCACGTTGCATACGGCCCGCTACCAGCAGGTTTATAAAACGCCAGGGGTCCCTTTCTCCACAATTGATCTAGAAAAGGCGCTCAGTCTGCAAAAAGTTTCCGCAAAAGCTCACGCGGTGCAGTGGACAAAGTCCATGTTTGCGAATGGCCTCGATATGCTCGGGGCTTGCATAGCCCTTCGACTCTGCCAGATGGTACTCAGGATACTCGGCGTCGTACTCGACCATCATCTCGTCACGCGTGACCTTGGCCATGATGGACGCCGCAGCGATGCAGGCGATTTTGGCATCGCCCTTCACCACATCGCGCTCGTTAGGAACGGCGCCCAAGGGGTTGCCATCCATGAGGACGCAGTCGGGCTCGAGGCCCGTATCGGCCACGGCGCCCGCTACGGCAGCGCGGATGGCGCGGGCCATGCCCATATCATCGATATCCTTCGGCGCGATATGGCAAAAACCGATCGCCGTCGCCACCTCGGCAATCATCACCGAGAGCAGCTCGCGGCGCGCCGGCGTGAGCTTTTTGGAATCGTTGATACCCCAGACGCGCGGCTCCATAGGAAGACAGACGGCGCACACCGTCAGAGGACCGGCCACCGATCCGCGACCCACCTCATCGACACCAACGACCACCCCATCGCCGCCAAGCTCATGCATAAGCTCGTACATGTCATTGACGCGCTCACGCTCGGCAAGCTCTTTGGCATGGCGTTTGAGGGCGCGTTCACAAGCCTTGATCACCTGCTGGCGCGGGTCCTCGCGATAATGCTCCACGAGGGCGGGGATCTCCTCAAACGTAGCGCTCGCCAACTCACCGGCAACCTGCGATGCCGAAACCGAGCTCGTCATGTTGGCCATACCAGGCCCTCCTTGCATGCAAATCAGATAAAAAGAAGGGCCACCCGAAGGTGACCCTTGTGTCCAAACGAGTGGACAGACGCTGCGATCTTCTTAGCGCTTCTCGGGGATGCGAGCAGCCTTGCCCACCTTGTCGCGGAGGTAGTACAGCTTGGCGCGACGGACGCGACCATGACGAACGACCTCGAGCTTGGCGATCTTGGGGCTGTGAAGCGGGAAGGTACGCTCAACACCGACACCGAAGGACATCTTGCGGACGGTGAAGGTCTCGCGGGCACCGGCGCCGGCCATGCGGATGACGTCGCCCTGGAAGACCTGGATGCGCTCGCGGTCGCCTTCCTTAATGCGGTAGTGAACCTTGACGTTGTCGGCGACGCGAACCTGAGGAATGTCCTCGCGGATCTGCTGACGCTCGATTGCGCGGATGTAATCCATGTGCAATTCCTTACTCTTCTAGAGGTGCCGTACCATCTTGGCCGGCACGTAGTTGAACAAACGTATTTGAGTATACACGCGCGGGTTTCTGCTGCAAGAACAATTTTTTACGCAGACAAAAAGACAAAACCCGCACATGATAACCGCCCGCCTCACGAATGAGACGGGCGGTATGAAGGGGCGCTACGCTAGGCGTCGATGCGCAGGGGGCTAGGCGCTGCGCTTGGCCTCGAGCTTGGCCTGAGCGGCAGCCAGGCGCGCGAGGGGCACGCGATAGGGCGAGCAGGACACGTAGTCCACGTCGGCCACGTTAAACAGGCCCTTGATGGACTTGGGGTCGCCGCCGTGCTCGCCGCACACGCCAAAGTGCATGTCGGGATTGGTGGCGCGGCCCTTCTCGACGGCCAAGCGCACGAGCTCCAGCACCGCCGTGTCGATAGTCTCGAAGGGATTGTCCTTCAGGATCTTCTTGTGCATGTACAGCGGGATGAACTTGGCCTCGGCATCGTCACGAGAGAAGCCGAAGGTCGTCTGCGTGAGGTCGTTGGTGCCAAAGCAGAAGAAGTCGGCATGATGGGCGATCTCGTCAGCGACCATGCAGGCACGCGGCAGCTCGAGCATCGTGCCCACGGGAATATTGAGCTCGACGCCTTCCTCGGCGGAAACCTCTGCGATCACGCGCTCGATGACCTCGCGGGTCTGGACATGCTCAGCCGTGATGGAAACGAGCGGAACCATGATCTCGGGGCGCGGGTCGACACCATCCTTGATAAGGCGGGCAGCAGCCGTGGCCACAGCGCGGACCTGCATGAGCGGCAGATCGCCAAAGACGACGGACAGGCGCACGCCGCGCAGGCCGAGCATCGGGTTGGACTCGACCATGCCGTCAATGCGACGCAGGCGGGCGCGCAGGACGGCAAGCTCTTCCTCGCTGACGCCAGCGGCTTCCTTCTTGGTAATGGCGACCTCGAGCTCTCGAGGATTATCCAAGAACTCATGAAGCGGCGGATCGAGCAGGCGGACGACCACATCGCGACCGGACATGGTCTTGAACATCGCCAGGAAGTCCTCGGTCTGAACCTTGAGCAAGTCGGCCAGGGCCTGCTGCTTCACGGCCTCATCGTCAGACAGGATAAAGCTCTGGATGATGTTCTTGCGATCGCCCAGGAACATGTGCTCGGTGCGGCATAGACCGATGGCCTCGGCGCCAAACTCGAGCGCGAGCTCGGCATCCTCGGGGTTGTCGGCGTTGACGCGCACGTGGTTGGCGTGACCGTCGGTCTCGTCCAAACGGATCTCATCGGCCCAAGACAGGATGGTGTCCAGGTCGCCGGTGAGCTCTGCAGAGACCAGGTCAACCGCGCCGTCGACGACGATACCCTGGGTGCCGTCGATGGAGATGACATCGCCCTCGCGCAGCACGCGGTCGCTGCCCTCGATGCGCACGACCTTCTCTGCCGCGTCAATGTGGAAGCGCTCAACGCCGCAAACGCAGGGCGTACCCATGCCGCGGGCGATAACGGCGGCATGGCTCGTCTTACCACCGTGGCTGGTCAGGATGCCCTCGGCGGCGACCATGCCCTTCAGGTCGTCGGGGTTGGTCTCCCAGCGGACCAGAATGACCTTGTGGCCCTCGTTGGCGCGCGCGACGGCGTCATCACTCGAGAACACGACCTCGCCCACGGCGGCACCAGGGCTGGCGTTAAGGCCGCTGGCCAGGGCCTCGTACTTCTTGGAGG
>URGF01000011.1 GCA_900547285.1 uncultured Collinsella sp. | reverse complement strand
CCGAAAGAGGAGGGAAGCGTACTTGGGTACGCGACCGACGATTGAGGGCGAAGGTGCGGTGGCTGGGAAAGCCGCAGGGATTAGGCGTCTAAGAATCGTGCGTCATGTGCATGCTTCTCGATGTACTCGCGGCGATAGCCGACCTCGGAACCCATCAGCTCGCGCACGGCGCGGTCCGCCACCACGGCGTCCTCGATCGACACACGCTGCAGGATGCGGGTCTTGGGGTCCATCGTCGTCGAGGCAAGCTGCTTGGGGTCCATCTCGCCCAGGCCCTTGTAGCGCTGGACGGTATAGCCCTTGCGCTTTTTGGTAATCTTGCCGTCCTTGGCCTTGCCGTCCTCGTCGTTATCGTCGGGGTTCAGGCCCAGACTCTGGATGGTGTCGCGCAGGATCTCGTCTTCGGGCTGGCGGCCGTTGGGATACACGTAGTGGATCTTGTTGCGCACCTTAATGCCAAAGATGGGCGGGCAGGCAACATAGACGTAACCGGCATCGATCAGCGGACGCATGTACTTGTAGAAGAACGTCAGCAGCAGGATGCGGATATGCGCACCGTCGACGTCTGCATCGGTCATGATGATGATCTTGTGGTAGCGCGCCTTGGTGATATCGAAGTCGCCGCCGTCGCCGGCACTCGTCGTGACGCCGCAGCCGATCGCGGTAATCAGCGACTGGATGGTGTCACTCGAGAACGCGCGATGGTCACCAACGCGTTCGACGTTCAAAATCTTGCCGCGCAGGGGCAGAATCGCCTGGATGTCTCGGCGACGGCCGTCCTTGGCCGAACCGCCTGCCGAGTCGCCCTCTACGATGAAGAGCTCGGTCAGCTCGGCATCGCGCACCGAGCAGTCAGCGAGCTTACCAGGCAGGGACGCCGTCTCGAGCAGGCTCTTGCGGCGGGTCGCCTCGCGCGCCTTGCGGGCGGCATTGCGCGCCTTGCAGGCCTGTTGCGCCTTCTTGACGATCTCGCGAGCGGGCTTGGGATGCTCCTCCAAGTAATCGGCGAGGCCGTCGGTCACAATCTTGAGCGTCAGCGCGCGCATATAGGAGCTGCCGAGCTTTGCCTTGGTCTGGCCCTCAAACTGCGGATCGGGCAGCTTGACCGAGATAACGGCCGAAAGGCCCTCGCGCACATCGTCGCCGGTCAGGTTGGCGTCTTTTTCCTTGAGCAGGTTCTGCTTGCGCGCGTAATCGTTGATCACGCGGGTGAGCGCGGTGCGGAAGCCCTCAAGGTGCATGCCGCCTTCGGGGGTGTAGATGTCGTTGGCAAACGACATGACATTCTCGCCGTAACCGCTATTCCACTGCAGGGAAACCTCGACCTCGCCCATCTTGGCCACAGGTGCGTCCGGGTCCGATTTGCCCTCGATGTAGATGGGCTCCTTAAAGGCCTCGGGGACGTCCTTGCCCTCGTTGAGGAACTTGACGAAGTCGATGATGCCGCCCTCGTAGCAAAACTCCTCCACATGGGGAGTCGCCTCGCGCTCGTCGGTCAGCACGATTTTGAGGTTCTTATTGAGGAACGCCGTCTCCTGCAGACGGTTGTGCAGCGTATCGAAATCGTAGATGCATGTCTCGAAGATCTCGTCGTCGGGCCAGAAGGTGACGGTGGTGCCCGTCGAATCCGAGGTGCCCACGACCTCCATCTTCTTAACGGTCTTGCCGCGCGAGAACTCCATCTCGTAGGTGTTGCCGTCGCGACGAACCTGAACGACCACGCGCTTGGACAGTGCGTTGACGACGGAGATACCAACGCCGTGCAGGCCGCCCGAAACCTTATAGGCCGAGTTATCGAACTTACCGCCGGCGTGCAAGATCGTCATGACGACCTCGAGCGTCGGGATCTTTTTAACAGGGTGCTCGTCGACGGGGATGCCGCGCCCGTTGTCGACGACCGTGATGGAGTTGTCGGCGTGGACCGTCACCTGGATCTCGGTGCAGAAACCGGCCATGGCCTCGTCGACGGAGTTGTCAACGATCTCCCACACCAGGTGATGCAGACCGCTGGCGCTCGTCGAGCCGATATACATGCCCGGGCGCTTACGAACGGCCTCGAGACCTTCGAGAATCTTAATCTCGCCGCCATCGTAATCGTTTTCGTTTGCCACACGTCCTCCTTCAGTCAAGAAAATGTGTACAGCCTTACTAGTTTATCGTAAAAAAATACCCTCGGGAACGAGGGTATTTGGCTCTACAAGGCCACCAGATGCGATTTAAGGCTCTTTTTTGCTTTGCACGCCCTTGGCCCACTCGGAACTGGCTCTCATGGCATTCTCGAGGGCCTCGCGCAGTTTTTGGTCTTCGATGGGCGCCACTTGGCGCTCAATCTCGGTGCGCTCGGCCTCACTTAGGTCGGCGTGCGGGGCCGGCGGGCGCTCGGTCGTCGTCGGGCGCAGGCGCTCCTTGGCGGCGGGCGGCGTATGACCGGGCGCGGTGGTTTTGAACACCAGGCCGTCCACATGCGCACCGACGCGCTCCATGCGCGCGCGGATGATCTCGCGCAACAGCGTCATTTCCTGCGTCCACGAGGGCGAATCGAGATATACCAGCAGCTCATTGGACTCGGGCAGGTAGCGCAAGCCCGTCACATGCCGCCCCTCGCGCGTGCCCGAGCACACCGCGTTCCATGCGCGATAGACCGCGCGCGACTCCTCGGCAGCCTCCATCTGCGCGCGGCGCTCAGGTGTCGCGGCCGCCAGGATGCGCTGACGCTCTGCGTTCAAAAATCCACTGAAGGCAACCGTTTCGCTCTCGCGCTCGTAATTAGCACGTCTCACCCATGCTCACCACCTTGGCTCGATCAAGCAGGTCATCGGTAAAATACCCCAGGTTGGTCGTGGTTATGACCGTCTGGATATCATCGCCGATCAGCCGCAGAAAAGCACCGCGGCGTTCGCCGTCGAGTTCGCTCATCACGTCGTCCAAAAGCAGCAACGGGGCGGTGCCCAGGACATCGCGAGCCACGGCCACCTCCGCCACCTTCCAGGCCAGAACCAACGTTCGCTGCTGACCTTGGCTGGCAAATGAACGGGCGGAGCGACCCGCCACGGTAAACTCAATCTCATCGCGATGCGGTCCCACCAACGTCACGCCGCGGCGAATTTCCTCGTCGGCGTGCTCATCAAGGGCAGCCAGCATGCGCTCGTACGCCCAGCCCTTCAGCTCTTCGCGATCATCGACCTGGGGCAAATCCCCCAGCGTGGACGTATAGGCCACGTTGGCAGCCTCACCGGATGCCACTTGCCCGTAGGCAGTGTGCACATGGCCCGCCAGCCGGTCGAGCAGGGCCAACCGGTGCACAAGCAGGGCCGAGCCCGCGCGGGCAATCGAATCGTTCCACGCGCCGAGCATCTCGCGACAGCACCAGGTCTCCTTGAGCAGGGCGTTACGCTGGGTCACGCAGCGTCCATAGGTGCTCGCAAGATCGGCATAGCGTGCGCTCAGTTGCATGCCAAAGTCATCGAGGGCGGCGCGGCGCACGCTGGCGCCTCGCTTAACCATGTCCAGATGGTCGGGGCAAAACAGCACGCTCGGCAGGACCCCGCGCACGCCGGCGGCAGAGCATCTCTTGCCGTTGCGGCTAAACGAGCGTTTACCGTCCTCCGCGCTCAATCCCATATCAAGCACGCGGCCATCGCCCTCGAGCCTCAGCTCGACCTTGCACGAGCCCACGCCGTCATGGACGAGCTCGGCTGCGGTCGGATGCCTAAACGAGGCGCCGCTCGTCAGCAGCTGCAGCGCCTCTATGAGATTGGTCTTTCCCGCCGCGTTGGGTCCCGCAAGTATCGTCACGCCCTCGTCTAGGGCAAGGCGATAACTATCGAAGCTGCGGTAGTGTACGACGGAAAGATCGCGAGCGAATATGGTCATAGGGCGGCTGCTAGATGCGGACCGGCATGACCAGGTACAGGTAGTTGATCTTGTCGTAGGACTTGAAGATGCCCGCCTGCGAGTAGCTCTTGAGCTCCAGCGTGATCTCCTTCTCCTTGGACAGGGCATTGAGGCAGCCGAAGATATAGTGGTAGTTGAAGGCGATGGTACCCGACTCGCCCTCAGCCTCGACATCGATCGTCTCCTGCGCAAGGTCCTGGTCATTGGAAATGGAGGACAGGCCCATCTGCCCGTTCTCGACATCGATCTCGAACTTGACAGCGGGGTTGGCGCTCGCGATAACGGCCACGCGCTTGAGGGCGGCGTTAAAGGCGGCGACGTCGATCTTGACGCTCGTCACGCACGAATCGGGGATGAGCTGCTTGTAGTTGGGGTACACGCCCTCGATGCGGCGCGACACGTAGGTGGTGTTGCCAGCCTCGAAGACAACTTGGGTGTCGGTAGCCCCGATCATGATGGTTGCCTGGCTGGCCATGATGTTCAGCGCGTCGTTAAAGGCGTCGGCCGGAACGTTGAGCTCAAAGGAACCCTCGAGGGTCGAGGTCTCGACCTGCGTATCGCACACGGCCAAGCGGAAAGAATCGGTCGCCACCAGGCGAACGGTGTTGTTCTCGACCTTCATGTGCACGCCACCCAGGATGGGTCGGGCCTTGTCGGTCGAGGTGACGCGCCACACGCGGCCGACCATTTCGGACAAGATATCGGTCGGCAGCTCCACGGCACTCTCGATGGCATAGGCCGGAAACTCGGGGAAGTCATTGGCATCGAGCGTGTTCAGGCGGAAAGAGCTCTTCTCACAACCAATCAGCACCTGGCGCTCGGACAGCTCAAAGGTGACCGGGGCATCGGGGAGGGTCTTGGTGATATTGGAGAGCATCTTACAGGGGATAACCATCTCGCCCTCTTCTTCGACATGCGCCGCGATGCGATGACGGATCGAGATGGTGTAGTTAGAGGTCTGGAATTCCAAGATGCCGTCTTGCGCCTTAACGAGCACGCCCGACAGGATGGGAAGGGTGGATGCCGAAGCGACACCCTTCATAACGACGCCGATGGCTTGTGTAAGCGAGCTCTGGCTGACGGTGAACTTCATCTTTTAATACCTTTCTTTAGATATAAATATCTTAATAATAGTAATACCACTGACGAAACTGTTGATTACTCCCAAAGACGCAGGTCAGACCCAGAAAGAAAATCGACAGCAACCTGTGTGCAACGGGGGTGGTTTTCCACGTTCAAAACCTGCGCAAAACTTTTCATCACCGCGGGTTGGGTTTTAGACACCTTATGCCCGTGATTTCGACAAGTTTTCAACAGGTGTCTCTATTTCCCTACGAGCGCAGTGTAATTTTATCGCGCAACGATTTGAGATCTTCGGTGACGGTGCGGTCTTCCTGGATCATCTTCTGGACCTTTTTGTAGCTCGTGCTGACGGTCGAGTGGTTGCGGTTGCCAAATTCGGCGCCCACTGCCGTGGTCGTCATCTCGCACATCTCGATGGCCAGGTAGATAGCGATATGGCGCGCTTTGGCGATATTGGCGTTGCGACGCGGGCCGATGAGCTCCTCGTGCGTCACGCCGTACTGCTCTTCAATGACGGACTGAACCGTTTGCACGTTGATCTTTTTGGCCGATGTGTCGAAGTACTGGCTGGCGATGGCGTCGATATCGTCAAAGGTGAGCTCCCCGCCCTCGCGCTCGCGGTCGCCCGCCTCGCCGACGCAGCGCTCGCAAAAGCTCTCGAGTTCGCGGATGTTGGTGCCCGAGACCTCGGCCATGTGTTTAAAGTGCTCGTCGGTCAGGTGCCCGCCGTCGCCTCCATAGGCCGCCAGCAGCGAGTCGTCGCCTGCCTCGGGAGCGGCGACGATGGTGTTCTCGTAATAGCGCTGCAAGATCTTGTATTTCATCTCGTAGCTGGGCTCTGCGACCAGGCAGAGCATGCCGGCGTTGAAGCGGCTGGTCAGACGCTCGTCCATGCTCAGGTCCTTGGGGGCGCGGTCTGCCGCGATGACGACCTTCTTGTTGTTGCGGATGAACTCGTCCATGAGCTGGAAAAAGTAGTCCACGCTCGCGCGCTTGCCGATGATGTTTTGGATGTCATCGATGATGAGCACGTCCACACCGTGGTACGCCTGCATGATGGGGGCGTTGCTCTTCTTTTGACGGTCGAACTCGGTCATCAGGTCGTCCAGATATGCCTGGGAGTTGGCATACTTGACCTTAATCTCGGGCGACTTCTCGGCGAGCTCGTTTTTGATGGCAAGCAGCAGGTGCGTCTTGCCCAGGCCCGATTTGCCGTAGATGAACAGTGATGTGCACGTGCCGCGCTCGTCCGCGAGGGCGGCAAACTTGAGTGCCGAGCGATAGGCATGGCTGTTCTCGGGGCCGTAGACAAAGTTCTCAAAGGTAAATTTTGAGTTCGCGGCGAGCGGGGCTCCATCCGTATTCTGCTCGGCCGGCACCGTCGGTGCTGGCATGGGCGAAGCGGGAGTCGCAGTTTGCGTGGATTTAGTCGGCGCTCCGCCCTTCATCTGGTTCATCATGCGACGAAAATCATCGGCCGATAGCGTGTTCTTGATTGCAATGCCCGAATCCGCGCCCGCCGCTGCGTCGTGAGCGATGGGCATGTGCGTGACGGGTACGTTCGTTGACGTCGCCGCCGCGGTCGGCAACGGTGCCATGGTTTCACGGGAAACATCGCTGTGCTGGTGCTCGATTGTCGGCACGTCGCCTGCGGAGGCCGGCACCGCCGGGGAAGCAGCGGGAGCCGTGGCGGGCGCCGTCGCTGCAGTGGATTCCGTCGCGGCGCCTTGCGGTGCCACGATGTCGAGCGCAATCGGTGCAAAGGCGATTTCTTCCAGATAGGCCTCAATAGTCGGCTGATGCTTTTTGAGCTGCGCGATGGCAAAGCGCGAGGGGGCCTCGATCGTGAGCGTATCTTCGGTCAGGCTTATGGCGCGCGATTGCCCCAGCATGTTGATGAGGCGTGCATCTTGGCCGTCGCGCTGGCAAAAGGCGATGGCATCCCCCAGGATGATGCTTGCTTCCTCGTCCACTGTCTCTCCCGTTCTTTAGCTCTGAGCTCGCACGCGAGCGGCGCCGAGTTCGGTCAGATGGTATTTCTGGCCATGCTTGATGACCAAGCCGGCCTGCGCCAAGTCATTGAGCGTGCGTGACCAAGTGGGGGCCGAGTTTCCAAACGCCCTCGCAAGATCGGTTGCGCCGCACGCTTGATTTTGCGCCAGATAGCCCAGCGCGGCGTTGCCGCGATCGCTTACGAACACGTCCGGTTGTGGCTGTGCATACTGATTTACTGCATTAGGATACATCATTTGAGCTGCTGGTTGTTGAGAACTCTGTGTCGGCGGCATTTGCTGTTGAAAACTTTGAGGCCACTGTTGGTAAGGCTGCGGAGGCGTCTGCTGGGCCCAGGGGTTGTACTGCTGCTGCGGCATCTGCTGGTACGGCTGCTGATATCCCTGCTGGTACTGCTGCGGGAACTGCTGGCCATAACCCAGTGGCGGCATCTGCTGGTATGGATATCCCTGTTGGTACGGCTGATAGCCCATTTGCTGGCCACCCGGTGCCCCCGTCGCCCGCTGCATTGTTGCTGCATCCTGATCCGCCAGCGGCATGGCCTCTGGCATGTTTGGCGGCATCGACATCGAAGTCGCCTGGGGCTCTTGTGTAGGAAGCATTCCGGGCTGCTGCATCTGTCCCACGGGGGGCTGCATCTGCTGCGTTGCCATGGGCTGCTGCGCAAAAGCTCCCGGCAGGGGATATGTGGGATGCTCCGTCTCGGGCCGTACGGCAGCACCGCGTCCGCCGGCACGCTCGATTTCCTGCACGCGTTTAGGGTTCAGGCTTACCGTAACCACGGTGCCGTTGCCCATGTTGTCCTCGATGGATACGGCACCGCCGGCGTTTTCCAAATACTCCTGCACCATGGGAAACCCTGCTCCGGTTCCACGGATATAGCGCTTCATCTTGCTGTTTGCGCTGGTAACGCCAAAATCGAAAGCACGTTCCTTGTCGTCGATGCCGGGTCCTTGATCAGCAAAGCGGATGGTGTCTCCGCCGTCCAGAATCGAGATGATGGGCTCGGCAAAGTGTGCGTGGATAAAGTTTTCGACAATCTCGCGGATGACCATGAGCGAGATATGGCCACCTTGTTCTTTCATACACTGGTAGACGGTGTTGGTCGTCTCTTCCAAATACGTGCGGACATCTTGCGGATCAATGACGATCACCCGCGGTGTCGACAGCATGTCGTCATAGACGGCGATGCGCGCGGCGTACATGGCTTTTGGCGCCTGCGTGGTCGCCTGCTCGCCTTCCGCACGCTCTTCGCGCACGCCGGTGATGTGCTCGTTGTCGGGTGCCGGGTCTCCGGAATCGACCATGGTGTAAAAGTCGTCAGACATGCCGCTCGCAATCTTTCAAAAGGTTTCGAACAAATAGTAGCTCACCGTGCAACGTTTCTCATCTTTCGACAACTTTTCAAAACCTGTTGAAAACTTTGGAAAACGGACGAAAAGTTCTCAACATTGCCAACATGACCTGTTGAAAACTCGATGAAATATCATGAAAGGTTGCCATGAGGCGCAAATTTCGGTTGTGCTTATGGGGGAACCGTGTGAACTGCGCAACCTTTTACCTTTGATTTCTTGACATTTGAACATTGATTTCCCTACAATCTTCAAGCTCACGTGTCTATATCTGCGTCCGCGTCCCCGCGGACACTCGAAATGCAGCAGGAGGAACTTAAGATGAAGCGTACGTATCAGCCTAATAAGCGTAAGCGTGCCAAGACCCATGGCTTCCGTGCCCGTATGGCCACTAAGGGTGGTCGTGCCGTGCTCGCCCGTCGTCGCGCCAAGGGCCGCAAGCGTCTCACTGTCTAGCAGCGATACACACATCTCGCATGAAGACTATTAAGTCTCGGCAAGATTTCGAGCATGTGTTCAGTCAGGGGCGTCGTTTCAATCACCCTCTGATTCGAATGACCATATGTGAATCGGTTGGCGAAGGCGACTCCGGAAGGGTCGCCTTCGTTGGTGCTAAGCGACTCGGTTGTGCCGTCGTGCGCAACCGATCTAAGCGTGTGATGCGCGAGGCCGCCCGCAGCTGTGGATTTCCCGTTGCGGGTTATGACATCATCTTGTTTGCAACTCCCAAGACGAGGGTTTCCTCGCCGCAGGAGATGGACAAGGCGTTGCGTTCGCTTATGAAGCGCGCCGGCGTTGCCGGGGAGGAGCGATGAGCAATCACGTTTTGCGACGTGTTGCCATCGCTCCTATTCGCATATATCAACAGGTTATTTCGCCCTTATTGCCTGACGCCTGCATTTATTACCCAACGTGCTCGCAATACGCCATCCAGGCGATTGAGAAGCACGGTGTTTTGAGAGGCTGCTGGCTTGCCGTGAGGCGCATCGCTCGTTGCAATCCCCTGCACGTCGGCGGTTATGACCCTGTGCCCTAGCGGGCACTCGCTATCGGAGGAAAACTTACATGTGGGATTGGATCGTTAACATCCTTTTCGAGCTGCTCAAGCTCATCCAGACCTTTGCGGTCGACTGGGGCCTGTCCATCATCATCCTGGTGGTCATCATCCGTCTGCTGCTGACGCCGCTCATGCTCAAGTCGACCAAGTCGACGGCTCGCATGCAGGTGCTGCAGCCCAAGATGCTCGAGATCCAGGAGCGCTATGCCGACGATCCCCAGCGTCAGGCCGAGGAGATGCAGAAGTTCTACAGCGAGAACAAGTTCAACCCCATGGCTGGCTGTCTGCCGCTGCTGATTCAGATGCCTATCCTGTTCGCCCTGTTTACATTGCTGCGCAACCTGCCGCAGTACTTTAACGACGGCACGTTCTCGTTCTTCAACATCCTGCCCGACCTGACCACCACGCCGAGTGCTTCCTTTGCCGATGGCTTTATGGTTGCACTGCCTGCGCTGGTTTGCCTGATCCTGTTCGCCGTCCTGACCCTGATTCCGCAGCTCTATATGTCGCGCAACCAGACCGGCCAGCAGGCTCAGAGCATGCGTATGATGGCCGTTGTCATGACGGTCATGATGCTTTGGATGGGCTGGAGCCTTCCCGTTGGTGTTCTGCTGTACTACGACGTCTCGTCTGCTTGGCAGGTTATCCAGCAGATTTTTGTGACGCAGAAGGTCATCGACAAGGCGAAGGCCGATGAGGAGGAGCGTCTTAAGAACGCTCCGCTGCAGGTTGAGGTCACTCGTCGAGAGAAGAAGCCGCGCCCGCACAAGAAGAAGTAGTGGGATATCAATCTTATTTAGGTACCTAACTTTTGGAGTACGTTATGTCTGAAGAGATCATCGAGGATATGCTTGAGGAGGTTGCCCCGCAGGTCGCGGGCGATTATCCCGAGATTGCACAGCGCTACAAGGCTGGTGAAGAGCTGACCGATGAGGAGCTCGACACCATTGCCGATGTTGCGATTTCCATCCTGCGTTCCATCCTTTCGCACTTCGATGCCGCCAACTCTCCTATCGATGAGTATGAGGGCGACGAGGGTGAGCTGATTTTGGATGTAACGGCTCCCGACCTTGCTGTTCTCATTGGCCGTCATGGTCGCGCCCTTGATGCTCTTCAGGTTATGTTCTCTTTGCTGGTGAGCCGCAAACTTGGCTTTAGGTATCCGGTTGTAGTGGACGTCGAGGGATACAAGAGCCGCCGTCAGGACAAGGTTGCCTCCATGGCTCAGTCTGCTGCCGAGCGTGCCATTCGCACTCATAAGAGTGTTTCGCTTCCGCCCATGAATGCCTACGAGCGTCGACTGGTTCACATTGCACTTCGTGGCAATGATGCCGTTGATACTCATTCTGAGGGTTCTGACCCTGATCGCCATGTGGTGATTGTTGCTCGATAATCTACTCGAGTTTATGCTAAAGGGGATGTGGTTTCCACGTCCCCCTTTTTTTGTCAAAAGTTCTCGATACGCTGATTTTTGTCAGAAAGGAGCTTCTGTTGTTTGTACTTACCGATCAGCAGGCTGACGAGATGTTGAGTCGCCTAACTTCCTATTGCAAAGAATATTCCTTGAGCGTAACTGATATTGGGTTGAGGAAATGTATCAAGCATTTGGATTTGGTTCTAGAAACAAATAAGACAACCAATCTCACCCGTATTCTTAACGGAGAAGATGCTGCCATACTTCATATCCTCGACTCACTTGTTTTGCTCCCCTATATCAATAAGGCTCCTGAGGGAGCTTTGCTCGATATGGGAACAGGTGCGGGCTTCCCTGGTATTCCATTAACCATAACCACGCATCGTAAAGCTACTTATATTGACTCTGTTGGCAAGAAGGTTGATGCGGTTAATTCCTTTGTCCATGCTCTTGGATTGAAACATGCTCATGCGGTTCATGATCGTCTTGAAGAATATGCTCGAAGCCATAAGAAGCAGTTCTCCGTTGTAACCGCCCGCGCACTGGCCCCTCTACCGATTCTTGTTGAGTATGCGGCTCCGTACCTGAAGGATGGAGGGCTATTTGTTATCACCAAGGGCAATCCTTCGGATGAGGAGCTTGCTTCCGGCATGTCAGCAGCTAAGATTTGCGGCTTCACTTTGCTTCTGAATGACGCAATTGATTTGCCTGAAGGCTTGGGTCACAGGGAGTTCATTGTTCTTAAGAAGAGTCATTCAGCATCCGTTTCATTGCCTCGTGCAAATGGCATGGCAAAGAAGAATCCGCTTGCCTAGATGTTTCACGTGAAACATAATGGATACTAACAGCTTGCAGTGTTTCACGTGAAACATAGCAGTTGCTATCGATTCGGAATGTTTCACGTGAAACATCCTCCGTTTGACAGCTTTAATACACACCAGGAGGGACCGTGGGATTTCGCGACGTTAAGCGTTCTAAGAGCGCAAAAGACACGCGTATCATTGCAATCATCAATCAAAAAGGCGGCGTCGGTAAGTCAACGACGGCTGTAAACCTTGCAGCAGCACTGGGTGAGCAGGGTCGTAAGACACTGATTGTCGATTTTGATCCGCAGGGAAACAGCACCAGTGGATTCGGAATTGAAAAAGAAGACCTTGATCACTGCATCTATGATGCATTGTTGAATGATGTGCCGGCAGAATCGCTTGTTCTTGATACAAATTGCAAAAAGGTATTCGTAATTCCGGCTACAATTCAGCTTGCAGGCGCGGAAATTGAACTCGTAAGCGCAATTGCTCGTGAAACCCGTCTCAAAGATTTGCTTGAGCCGATTCAGGACGAGTTCGATTTTATTTTCATTGACTGCCCTCCTTCGCTCGGCCTGCTTACTATCAACGCTTTGACCGCAGCAGACAGCGTTTTGATTCCGATCCAGTGCGAGTATTACGCACTCGAGGGCGTTACGAAGCTGCTTGAGTCAATGAAGATGGTCAAATCTCGTCTGAACAAGGGCTTAGACACCTACGGTGTGCTTATGACCATGTATGACTCGCGTACTTCTCTATCGAATCAGGTTGTTGAGGAGGTTCAATCGTACTTTGGTGATAAGGCATTTAAGACGTTGATCCCCCGTACGGTTAAAATCTCCGAAGCTCCGTCTTTTGGGGAACCGGTAATTACCTATGCACCTCAAAATAAGGGTGCAAAAGCATATATGAACCTTGCAAAAGAGGTGATCAAGCGTGCCTAGTGTAAAGAAACGTGGCGGATTGGGACGTGGACTCAATGCTTTGGTCTCAGAGGCCGAGTATGAGACCGGTGGTTCGGCTGCATCGGCTTCGAATGCCGCATCTGAAACAAAACTACCTATTGAGGATATCGTTCCCAACCCTAATCAGCCGCGAATTCACTTTAACGAAACTGAACTTCGCGAGTTGAGCGAGTCAATCCAAGAACATGGCGTTTTGCAGCCGCTTTTGGTTCGCAAGCATGGAAACGGCTATGAGATCATCGCTGGCGAGCGTCGTTACCAGGCGTCAAAGCTTGCTGGCCTTGAAGAATTGCCAGTCATCATTAAAGAGGTAAATGATGAAGAGATGCTGGCTCTTGCTCTTATCGAAAACCTTCAGCGTTCTGATCTGAATCCCGTCGAAGAGGCTAAGGGCTATCGCCAACTCATTGATGCCAGCGGGATGACCCAGGAGGCATTGTCGAAGGCAGTAAGCAAGTCACGCTCTGCAATTACAAACTCGCTGCGTCTTCTCGATCTCCCCGAAGTAGTTCAGCAGATGATTTTTGAGGGCAAACTTACTGCTGGTCATGCACGTGCGATTCTTGCAGTTCCCTATGAGGACGCTCGAATTCGACTTGCAGAGAAGGTTGTTGCAGAGGGCCTTTCCGTAAGAGCGACAGAAAATCTCGCTCCGTTGTTTTCTGCCGGAGAGACACCTAAGACGCCGAGGCCTGCAACGCCTCAGTCTTTTAAAAAGGCTGCCCGCGTGCTTCGTCAGGTTTTTAATACCAACGTGCGTGTGAAGAGCTCGCGTGGAAAGAATAAGATTGAGATTGAGTTTAAAGACGAGGAAGAGCTCTCTCGTATTCTTGGCGAAATGATTCAGTTTGATCAAGGAGGCCAAGATGAGGAATAAGATTTTAACTGCGATTGCATTGGCGACGACTGTCGCAGCTGGTGCCTTTGCTGGATATAAGATCGCGACAGACGATGAACTTCGAGGTCGTCTGCTTCGAGGCGCGCAAGATATCGTCGATACTTCCAAGAAGAAAATGAATGTTATGACAGAAGATGTTGCCATGCGTACAGCTCAGGTAACAAAGAATCCTAAGATTAATCAAGGTTGGGTTAGCAACCAATGGGAAAATGTAGGATATTAGGTACCTAACAATTACTTACTATATTTTGATGGGTCCTTGTCTGATTCACGAGACAAGGACCCCGTATTTTGGCCGTAAAAATGGGACCAGTAGCAGCTGATTCAAAATTAAGGTCAAGAAATGAAACGGCCACGGTTGCATTTCCTGCAACCGTGGCCGTTCGATGTTTCACATGAAACGTTTTGGGGTGCGACTCCCCTATGCGCTCTTCTGAACTTTGAAGTGCTGCTTCAGCTGTCCGCAAGCGGCGTCAATATCGTTACCACGGGAGTTACGAATCGTGGTCTCGATGCCACGGGACTCAAGACGACGCTGAAGATCCTCAACCTTATGAATCGGCGACGGCTTGAGCGGGCTGCCCTCGATGTCGTTAAGCTGAATCAGGTTAACGTGGCACAACGTTCCCTCGCAGAAGTCGCAGAGCGCCTGCATCTCGGGATTCGTATCGTTGACGCCTTCGATCATGGCATACTCATAGGTCGGGCGGCGGCCAGTCTTCTCGGTGTAGAGTTGAAGCGCCTCGTGAAGGCGAAGCAGCGTGTACTTCTTAATACCGGGCATGAGCTTATTGCGCGTCGACTGGATGGCGGAATGCAAGGAAACGGCAAGCGTGAACTGCTCAGGGATGTCGGCAAATTTGCGAATACCGGGAATAACGCCACTGGTAGAGACAGTGAGGTGACGAGCGCCGATACCGATGCCATCGGGGTCGTTGAGGATTCGCAGCGCCTTGAGAACCTCGTCGTAGTTGGCAAACGGCTCGCCCTGGCCCATGAAGACAACGCTCGTGGCGCGCTCGCCAAAGTCGTTGGATACATGAAGTACCTGGTCGACGATCTCTTGAGCGGTCAGAGAGCGCTTGAGGCCGTTGAGACCGGTGGCGCAAAAGGCACAGCCCATGCCGCAGCCTGCCTGGGTGGAAACGCAGACGGAAAGCTTGTTACGACGGGGCATGCCGACGGTTTCGACGGAAACGCCGTCGTGGTACTCGAGCAGATACTTGCGTGAGCCATCTTTGGAAACTTGCTTGGTTAGTTCAGTCGGCGTGTCGAAGGCAAAAGCCTTTTTAAGCTGCTCGCGGAAAGCCTTGGGAAGGTTGGTCATATCGTCAAACGAACAAACGTTCTTCTCAAAGACCCATTCGATGAGCTGCTTCGCGCGGAACGCGGGCTGGCCAAGTTCGGCCACGAGCTCGCGAATATCGTTTTGGCTCAAGTCGCGAATGTCCTGAGATTTAGTCCTGGGATTCATGGAAGCCTTTCGATTTTGGGGAAACGTAGAGGGTATCGCTACAATATGGTATCAGCTGCAGAAATTATAGAGGAGGAGTCTGCCCATGCCGGGTAAAAGCCTAGAGAACATGCACGTAGCGGTCTTGGCGGGTGGTCATTCCGCTGAGCGCGAGATCTCGCTCAATTCGGGAAAGAACGTTGTGACGGCACTGAAGGAGGCCGGCTACACCTCGGTGGAGCTGCTCGACACGGCCGCTGATGACTTTATGGTAACCATGGCGACTGGCGGTTTCGATGTGGCGTTTATCGCCATGCACGGCGCCGGCGGTGAGGATGGCGCCATGCAGGGTGCCATGGAGACCCTTGGTATCCCCTACACGGCCTCGGGCGTGCTTGCCAGCGCCTGCGGTGCCGACAAGGAGGTCTCTAAGCTCCTGTACGCCAAGGCGGGCATTCCCATTGCCCCCGGCCTCGCGCTCGAGGTGGGCGATGAAGTCGATATCGATCATATCGTCGAGGTTTGTGGCGAGCGCTGCTTTGTGAAGCCGGCCGTCAACGGTTCCAGCTATGGCATTTCCCTGGTCCATGAGCCCTCCGAGCTGCCCGCGGCAATCGCCAAGGCGTTTGAGTACGGCGACAAAGTGCTGGTCGAGAAGTGCATCGAGGGTACCGAGATCACCGTCGGCGTGTACGGCGAGGACGACGTGCGCGCTCTGCCGATTGTCGAGATTCGTAAGCCCAAGGACTGCGAGTTCTACGATCTGGACGTGAAGTATGTCGACCCTACGGACATCCATCGCATTCCGGCGCAGATTTCACCCGAGAATTACACTCGCGCTCAGGAGCTTGCCTGCGCTGCTCACAAGGCCCTCGGTTGCCTGGGTATCTCACGCAGCGACTTTATTGTGAGTGAGGACGGCCCCGTCATCCTCGAGACCAATACCATTCCCGGCATGACCGATACGTCGCTGTATCCGGATGAGATCCGCCACACCGACGACATGACGTTCCCGCAGGTCTGTGACAGCCTGATCCGTATGGGCCTTCGTCGAGCGGGCATTGCATGCTAATCGAGGACGCGGTTTCGTCAGGAACGCCGCAGTTTGTCATCGACTCCTATGCCACGCTTGCCGAGCGCGCCAAAACACAGTCCTTCGGCCTTATCGAGGAAGATGTGATCGTCCTCGATACCGAGACCACGGGTCTTTCGGTGCAGGACAATGAGCTGATCGAGATCTCGGCGGCCCGCCTTTCGGGCCGCGAGGTCGTCGACCGCTTCGATACCTTCGTGCATCCCAAACAGCTGATTCCCGCCGAGATTACCGAGCTCACGAGCATTACAAATGCCGATGTGGCAGATGCCCCGTCGGCCGTTGAGGCCGTGGCCGCTCTCGCCGATTTTGTCGGTGGTTGCCCGGTGATCGCACATAACGCCACGTTCGATCGCTCATTTATCGAGTCGGTCAAAGGCGGCGTCAACGTGAGCGATATTTGGATCGATTCGCTGGCGCTGTCGCGCATCGCGCTTCCGCGCCTGGCCTCGCACAAGCTGTCTTTTATGGCCGATCTGTTTGGCTGTGACTCGGTATCACACCGTGCCAATGCCGACGTCGACGCCCTGTGTGGCGTATGGCGCGTGTTGCTCGTGGCACTCACCGACTTGCCACAGGGCCTCATGGCGCGCCTAGCCGACATGCATCCGGATGTGCCTTGGTCCTATCGTCCTATCTTCTCATTCTTGGCAGGGCAGAACCCTGGTTCTATCTTCTCTCTCAGCGCCGCTCGTGCTGACGTTCTCAAGGCCGATCGCGCCGACGATCGGGTGGACGCCGACGAACTGCCGGTCCTCAAGATGCCGAGTCGTGAGGAGATTGAGGCAGACTATGCGCCAGGTGGCCTGGTCAATCGCATGTATCCCACTTACGAGCCGCGTGATGAGCAGATCGCGATGGCGCTCGAGGTCCGCGATGCGCTGGTCACGGGCACTCATCGTGTAATTGAGGCGGGCACAGGCGTCGGCAAATCGATGGCCTATCTGGTACCTTTTGCCGAGGCAGCGCGCCGTAACAACATCACGGTTGGTATTGCGACCAAATCGAACAATCTTGCCGACCAGCTCATGTACCATGAGCTGCCAAAACTTGCCGAGCAACTGAACGGTGGTCTGTCATTTTGCGCTCTCAAGGGGTATGACCACTATCCGTGCCTGCGCAAGCTCGAGCGCATGAGCCGAGGCCAGGTCGAGATTACCACCAAGCGCGATCCGGCGGACACGCTCACGGCGGTCGCGGTCATTATGGCGTACGTCTGCCAATCAGCCGATGGCGACCTCGACTCGCTCGGCATTCGGTGGCGCAGCGTCAACCGCCCCGACTTTACGACGGCCTCGCGCGAGTGTGCTCGTCGCCTCTGCCCGTTTTTCCCTGATAAATGTTTGGTCCACGGCGCTCGCCGTCGTGCGGCGCATGCCGATGTGGTGGTCACCAACCATTCCCTGCTGTTCCGTAATGTCGCGGCCGAGGGCAGGATTTTACCTCCGATTCGTCACTGGGTGATCGATGAGGCCCACTCCATCGAGCGCGAGGCACGCCGTCAATGGGCGCGCGTGGTATCGGCGGATGAATCACGCGTTCTGTTTGAGCGTCTGGGTGGCTCGAGCACCGGCGCGCTAAGCCAGGTTTCCCGTGATTTGGCAACCTCCGAGGGCTCTACGCTCTATCTGGGCCTTACTGCCAAGGCGACGTCGACGGTTGCGCGCGCGAGCATGGCAATCGCCGACGTGTTCGATGGCGTTCGCGAGCTCGGCCGCCGTGCCCGTGGGGGTTATGACAATGCCAATCTATGGATTGGCCCCGAGCTGCGCGAATCTGACGACTGGCATGATTTCTTACCGTCGGCCTACGCTGCCATCGACGCATTGGAGCAAGCTGACAAGAGCGTCGACGCTCTGGTGCAAGCCGTCGCTGCCGATAAGCCCGAGGTCGTCGTCGACCTGGGTGATATCTCGCGCCGCCTGCACGAGCTGGCCGAGAACCTCAAACTCATCATTGGTGGTACCGATGAACACTACGTGTATTCGCTGCAGGTCAATCGCAGGCTGCGTGCCGGCGGAGAGTCAATGACCGCAGAGCGCATCGACATTGGCGAGGCCTTGGCAACCGAGTGGTTGCCCGAGGTTCACACGGCTATCTTTGCCTCGGCGACCATGACGGTGTCCAAAAGCTTTGAACACTTTAACCATGCGGTCGGCCTCGACCGCATCGGTGCTTCAACATCCTCATCGCTGCACTTGGACTCGAGCTACGACTTCGATTCGAACATGGCTGTAGTCGTTGCGGGCGATATCCCCGATCCGCGCGATCGTGAGAGCTATCTTACGGCGCTCGAGCGCGTGCTTGTCGACGCCCATCTTGCCATGGGCGGATCGGTGCTCACGTTGTTCACCAATCGGCGCGACATGGAAGACCTGTACGCCCGCGTTGAGCCCAAGATGGCCCGTGCGGGTCTGGAGCTCAACTGCCAGCAGCGCAACTCATCTCCTCGTCGCCTACGCGACCGGTTTATCAACGAGCCAACCTCGTCGCTTTTTGCGCTTAAGGCCTTCTGGGAGGGGTTTGACGCCAGCGGCGAGACGCTGCGCTGCGTCATCATTCCCAAGTTGCCGTTCTCGAGCCCCACGGACCCGCTCTCGTGCGAGCGCAACCTGCGCGAAGACCGCGCTTGGGCGCGCTATTCGCTGCCCGAGGCAGTGCTCGAGGTCAAGCAGGCGGCCGGCCGCCTTATCCGCTCGTCGACTGATTGCGGCGTGCTGATTCTGGCCGACCCGCGCCTGGTGACGAAGGGCTACGGAAAGAAGTTCTTAACGTCGCTTCCCACGAGCTCCTACCAGCGCATCGAATCGGCGCAGATCGGTCACTATCTACAGCTGTGGCGCGCACGCCACGAGCAGCGGCGCTAAAGCGGACAGACGAGGGTTTTTGCCATATCGCACAGACGCTTTGACAGGGCGGGGTCATCCAAGATGCGGATGGCTCCGCCCGCTGCGATTATCTGGCTCAGTAGCCAACGCTCGGAGCCGTAATGCACGGTTACCGTTGCCGTGTCTGCCCCGCTGTGCTCGATTCGGGTGATGCCGGCCCACTCCAGATGCTCCGCCATGTCGAATGGCATCAAGAGCTTTGCGCTACGCTGTGTCCGGGCAAGGGAATCGTGGAGGGATGCAACGTCCGGTGTGTGAGGCACGACGGAGTCTTCCGTCAAGGCGAGTCCCTCGATTTTATCCATGCGATAGGTGCGCTGCTCATCGACCGCGATGTCCCAGGCAATCAGGTATGTTTGGTCGCCGTTTGCCGTAATGCGCAAGGGGTCGACCAGACGCTCGCGTGGCCGTGCATCGTCCATCGAGCGATATGAGATGAGGCAGCGAACGCCGTCCTGAATGGCGCAGCTCAGCTGCTGCCAGTGCGACCCGTGGTTGACGGTGTCAAAGACGCGCTGGTTATAGCCGAGCTCTTCGGGTAGAAGGGCATGTCGAATTCGAGCCGCCGCCTGGGGCTCGATCCCCAACGATTCAAGTTCGTGGTTGAGCACAGCGCCCTCGGCGGCACTCAGACGCAGCGGTAGCACACGCCCGGCGTCACCGGTGAGGACCACACGCTCACCGTGGCATTCGCAGATGATGCGCGCACCCGATTCTCGGTCCGCGAGCGTCGAGACGATCTCGAGAATCTCGTCGAGCGACACCCCCGTGATGTCAAAGCGACTGCAAATCTCAGTTCGTGTCATGCCGCTCTCGCCGGCGGCGTAGAGGGCCTCCATGATGTCGATGGCGCGCGAGAGTCTCTGCTCGCTGGTGAGTTTACGCACGGGCATACTCGTGCACCGTCCTTTCGATGAGGTGGTTCCACGCCTGCTTGAGCGATTTGGGGGCCATGGGCCTCATGCCGTCCATGGCGTGGGCCATGCAAAATGAGGCGGCGGCTTCAAGGTCGCGCACGTCAACGGTCCAGGTCCACCCCGCATCGGTGTGTGCGAGCTCACCTCGCCCGCGCGTGAGGCCGTTGATCATATCGATCTGCGTCTGCGGGGCGAACGAGAACGTGGCTGCAACGGGCGGTCGGTCGGCAAAATCGAATTCAAAGAACAGATAGTCGTTGAGATTGAAGTCTGCAGGGATGGCGTAGGCCTTCGAAGGACGCCAAGCGCGAACGATACGGTCGCAGCGGAATGTCCTGATGTCGTCGGTGACATTGTCAAGGCCGCAGAAGTACGCCACGCCCTCGCGCTCGAACATGCCGTAGACGCAGACGGTACGTTCTTTCTGCTCGCCGCGTCCGTTCTGATATAAAAATCGCAGCGCGCATCGCTCGGCAAAGGCGCTCCATACCGCATCGACGGTGGGAGAGCGGCGAATCGGTGCTTCGTCCACCGTCGTCCTACCGGTGAGATAGGCAATCTTGGAGCGAATATCGGCAAGCGGCGCGGCAAAGGTGGATGAGCCAGCCGCTAGTGTCTGGTCGATGGCGTTGAGTAGGATGTCGGCGTCGTCTGCGGTGATGAGGCCACCTGCTGCAAACGTGTGCTCGCGGTCGATTGTCCATGAGCTTTCCTCGGTCTCCTGCGCACCGGCGGGGCGAACCTCCTTGATTAAGATGCCGCGTTCGAGCAGTTTGTCACGATCGCGCCGAAACTTGCGCTTATCCGAGTCGATGTTGCCCGAGCCATATCCCAGGTCAGAATCCAAGACGACCTGCTCGGTCGTCAGCGGTTCGGGGGAGCTGTTGAGCACAAAGAAAAGATTGAGGATGCGCTGAGCCGTTTTATCGAAACTGGGCTCCGAATTCCCCTTTTTAATTGTCGCGGTCGCGTCGCTTGCCGTCATAGAGTCCTCGCATGAGAAGGTGGTTTGCTGCCATGATTTTAGTCCGATATGGAGATTAGGCTATATCCTTGTCCGCTCGGGGCGTTAAGATGGCCCGAATTCGGTCGTTTGCGCTCGCTCGGGGTATACTTTCGACTATATACGGTTCTAATGTGCATGCATTGGGCCTATTTGTCGGATTATGGATGTGGAGCGCACATGGCGAACACCCAGAACTATATTAACCACCTGCTGCAGAACACCGGCATTACGCCGGCATGCAGCGAAGAAGAGCGCTTGGCTGCCGAGGATATCGCTCAGATCTTCCGCAACCACGGCTTTGATCCCGAGGTTCAGGAGTTCAATGCCCCGGCGCCCAGTAGGTTGGCATTTGCCGTTACCGGTATTCTTGCGTTTGCCGGCGCCCTACTGATGGGCATCGGCGGCGGCATCGGCTTGGTTGGCACCTTGCTGGCCATTGCCGGCGCCGTTCTTTACGTGCTCGAACGCACGGGCCACCCCGTGGTTTCGCGCCTGGGCAAGACGGGCGTGAGCCAAAATGTCATCGCCTACCACAAGGCCTCGGGCCCGCTCGCGTCTCCGCGCAACCGCCCGGTGGTCGTTGTCGCACACTACGACTCTCCCCGTGCTGAGCTGCTCGCCCGCGAGCCCTATGCTTCTTATCGTGCGCTCATCGCCAAGCTGTTGCCCGTTGCCACGGTTGCCCCTGCTGCCGTTGCCATCTTGCGTATCCTGCCGCTTCCCGGCGCGCTCAAGGTTCTGCTGTGGATTGTCGCGATCCTCGCTTCCCTCGTTGCGCTCGCCAACGCGGCAAACATCATTTCTAACCGCTACATTCTTCCCTATACGTCCGGCGCGGTGTGCAACAAGTCTTCTGTCGCCGCTATGCTCGGCGTTATGGACAACGTTGCTCCCTTCCAGGGCGAAAACGAGTTTCCCGACGATGTTCCGTTCGATACCTATTTTGGGGAGCAGAAGCGTCGTGCCGAGGAGATGGCGCGCGCAGCAGCGGAGTATGCCGCGGCCCAACAGCAAAACGACTACGGCAACACCATCGAGTATGAAGAGCCTACCTACGCCGAGGACGAGTTCGGTCAGCCGATTGCTCCCGACGCTCAGACCGAGCCCGAACAGGGCGAGGCTTTCGACGAGCAGATCGAGGGCTTTGAGGGTGCGTCTGCCGACGAGACGCTGATTGGCGCCATCGTGCCCGAGGATCAGAATCAGGCTGTCCAGGCCGAAGAGTTCAATGACGAGGTTCCCGCTGCCGAGCCGGCGGAGGAGCCTGTCGCGGCCGAGCCCGAGCCCAAGCTCTATCGCAATGCCGCCGGCAACATCCGCTTTGGTTCGGATGCCATCCGTGCGCTCGGAATGCTTCCCGAGTCCTGCACGCTCGATTACGAGGAGGGCGAGGAGCCGACGTTTGAGCCCGAGTCTGCCCCTGTCGTCACCGTGGATGATGAGTCTGCCGCGGTTACCGCTGCCGTTGCCGAGCCCGAGGCGGTGTCCGCGATCGATCCCGCGGCAGGACTGGACATTTTGGCTCCCGCCGCGCCGGCGCAAGACGTTGCGGACGAGTCTGACGACGATTACGTTGAACAGCCGAGGCGCGTGTCTTACGAGAGCGATACTGATTTCTCTGCCGAGATTCCCGCGGCAACGCCCCATGCCGATATTGCATCCGCGTTCTCTTCGATTGGCGCCAGCGCTTCCAGCTTCTTTAAGGGTGCGCTTGCAAAGGGCAGGAAATTTGTCGACGATTTCGAGGAGAAGCGCGCTGCCGCACGCGAGGCTGCCGAGCAGGAGGCTATCGCTCAGCAGCAGGCAGCCGAGGCGGCACGCGAGCTCGCAGCGCAAGAGTTCGAGCAGAACGAGGCTATGCAGTCCGTGCCCGTCGACGCCGCCGAAGCTACAACGTCTTTCGAGGCCCAGCAGCACGTCGATAGCACCATGTCGTTTGATGCCGCGCAGTTCGATTCCACGATAACGTTTGAAAAGCAAGGCACCGCGATTGCCGAGCCCCTTCCTGCTTCCGATGAGCAGGACGACGCGGCAGACGATGACGAGCCCATTGATGCTGCCGAAATTCAGGACGCTGCCGAGGACGAGCCCGTTGTGGCCAACTCTGACGAAGAGCAGTACGCGGCAGCCGAGCAAGATGATTCGACCGAGGTCGAGCAGGAGGAAGTGTCTGCGGTTTCCGAGACTCCCGAGACGGATGAGTCGAGGCCTTACTCCACGCAGATTTTCACCATGCCGACCCCGAGTGGTTCCGGTGCCACGGTTGCCGATGTTGCTCCCACCCAGGACGAAACAGTCGATTCCCTTATGGCCCAGATTTCCTCCCAGGCATCGCCGCGTCCGCAGATGAATGTTCCCGATCCGGCGTCGGCACCGTCGCCTGCACCTTCCTCGTCTCCGCTGGCTTCGGTCCCCGACCCGTCGCTGCCGTCTATGAAGCAGGCAAACGTTGCGTCTCGCACGTCGCTGTTCGACCTTCCCGATCCCTCTGCCCAGGTCAACGACCCCTTTGCTACTACCCAGGGTCCCGAACCCACATCGGCACCCGTTGCGCCTCCTATGCCCGTTGCGTCGGGCGCGCAGCCGATCGAGACCATTTCGGCTCCCGCCCCGGCGGCACCCAAGTCTCGTAAGCGCGGCCTGGGTGGCCTGTTCGGTCGTAAAAAGAAAAACGAGCAGGACAGCATGAGTGACTGGCTGGGCGTCGAAGACGATTACGATGCCAAGAAGTCCGGTCGCGGTATCGGTTCGTGGGATAACTTCGAGGACGATAACGATGGCTGGAAGGGCGGCGCTACGTCTTCCGATGGCGCTTCTTCCGAAGATATGCTCTCGGCTGTCGCCTCTATGGGCGATGATGAGCTGCTCGGTCACGATATCTGGTTTGTGGCAACGGGCGCCTCGGATTGTGATGGCGCCGGCATGAAGGCCTTCTTGGCTTCGCATCGCGATAAGCTCCGCGGCGTATTCTTTATCAATCTTGAATCCGTCGGCGCCGGTAGGCTTTCGGTGGTGACGGTTGAGGGCGAACAACAGCTGCTCAAGGGCGATCGCCGCATCATGAACCTGGTCAGCAAGGTGTGCAAGTCGTTCCATGTCGATTGTGGCGCGCTCGAGATGCCCTATGCCAAGACCGATGCCTATGCCGCGCTCGAGGCGAGCCGCCGAGCCCTCACCATCGCCGGCGTGGACGGCACACGTCTGGCTTGCGCTCGTACCGAGGACGACCTGCCCCACAATGTCAACCCGACGAACATTGCCACGGTATCCGAGGTCGTGACCGAGGTTATCCGCCGTTCGTAGACGGAGCTCTAAGGAGTCAACGTGTTTTCGTATATTAAGCGCCATTGGCCTGTCTACGTGATTTTGACCTTGATTGCCATTGCGTTAGGATTTGGGGCTGCCTACATCGTGGGTGCAAAGGGCTCGACCCCCGCCTCCGCAATCAGCGAAGAGGTGGAGCAAGAACAGAGTACGGGTGCCGATGGGATTCCTGAGTCCGAGCAGGCAATCGTTGATGGTGGATCTTCGTCTGCAGAGTAGATGCGGCGATTTAAATGATTGAAAGCGG